>DATNGI010000082.1:0-84183 GCA_035605955.1 Rhizomicrobium sp. | reverse complement strand
GCCCGGAAAGGCCGATGTAAAGCTCGGCGGCCTCGCGCCAGGCATGCAGGTGGCCTTTGGTCATGAAATATTCCCGGCCGATTCGGCCGGGATGGATGACGCCAAGACCATAATGCAGGTCGCCATCGCCCGCGCCAGGTTCGACGGCTTCCACCGAATAGACCAGTGGATTGTCTGCCGCGCACGCGGCAGCATAGGCCTGCTGATCTTGGAAAATCCCGGCAAGATCGGAAAGCCGCCTCTCTGTGCGATGCGCGCCTGCGATGGTGCCTTTCTTGGCATCGAACCGCGCCAGCAGCACGCTCAAGTCAAGGGATTGCAGCGTTGCGGCGCTCATGACTTGGTCCTCACAAGGGCCTTGATAGTCGCACATTCTTGGCCGATGCCGCGACCATAGGGGCGGATCGTGTAGCGGCCCACGCCGGCGGGCACGATGATGGTTTCGGCATAGTGGGTCACCAACGGCTCGAAAGCACCCGTGGGACTTTCGACGATCGCCTCGGCGCCGGCCACAAGGTTCAGCACCTGCACCCCACCAGCCTCGCACCCTCCCGTGTCGTGATGTACCAGGCCCGTAAACCAATGACGGCGGGTTTCAATGAATTCCGCTTCATGCAGCCCGGTGCGCTCTTCCCGCCAACCCTCCCCTTTGTCCAGGGGCGTGACCTGATTGATCAGATGTTTCGCGGCATAATGCTCGTCGCGGTCCCAGCAGACATTTTCCATGCCGCGCGCGATGTTGATGGGCCGGGGCTTACCATCAAGACCCAGCCGTTCCCAGTCCCACAATTTGAATGTGAAAATATAGGGTGTGGCGCTGATCTCCAGAACCATGGCGTCGGCGCCGGAACAATGCAGTGTCCCGGCCGGGATCAGGAAATGGTCGTGCGCCTTGGCGCCGAAGCGGCCGACAAAGTCTTCGTCTCGGAAGCGGCCCTCGCCACGCTGTGCGGATTGAAGCGCGGCTTCCATCTGCGGGCGGCCAATGCCGGTCTTGCAACCCAAATAGACATGCGCGCCCGGCTTGGCATCCAGCAGATAGTAACTTTCATCCTGGGTGTAGTGCAGCCCAAAATGTTCCTGCATATAATGGGTAAGCGGATGCACCTGAAGCGACAGGTTGCCGCCCGCCATGGTGTCGAGAAAATCGAAGCGGATGGGGAATTCCGCGCCGAAACGGCCATAGACCGGTTGACCGAGCAGGGCGCGGGGCTCTGCGAACACAAGATCGATGGCTGGCACTTCGATTTCAACAGAGCCGAAACGCAAACGAAGGCTGTTCTCCTCCGGGACGCAATCGAAGCACCAGGCAAAATTCGTCTGGGTGGGATCGAGATCGCATACCTCCTTCATCCACTGGCCGCCCCAGGGACCGGGATCGAAAAAGGGAACGACGCGAAAGGGCCGCGTGACCGCATGAGTCAACGCCGCGCGGAGAGCGGAGCCTTCGACAAGCTTGGGGTCGCCGGCGACGGTGGTATCGAGAAGATAATCCCAGCGCACCATCGTCGCGCGCTTGACCCGGTCGCACACACGCCAGTCCACGAAAAAGGCCCGCTTATATTGCAGGGAAGCTTTTAGGGTCTTGTTTTGGGATCCCAGATTGGCGATTTCGCCCCGGCGTTGCCGCTGCTGTATTTCCCAGCGCGGCATATCGGCAAAAACAAAAAGAGCGTTGCGTGGCGCCGCCAGGAACGCGCCGGTTCCCAACAAGATCAAGGGCGCGGTCGCTCCAGAAGCGCGCGTGCCGATCGCGTCAAGCGCATCCGGCTGGAAGAAGCGATCTAGAGTCAGATTGCACATATAACCGAAGATCGGGTCATTGCCGCCGGTGAACGGCGCGACCAGTTCCGCAATCTTTTCTTCCGGCTGAAGCGCCTGATGCATGTTGATCAGCTGGGCCTGAGGCCAGCGCGTCTTCAAAGCATCGGCAATTTCGCCGTGAAACACCCCCGGATAGCACTCTATTGCCACCACTGGGCGCCGGTCTTGTTCGCACGCCGCACGCCAGCGCGCCACGATGTCGTCCCAGCCGCGCCACCCCGCGCCATCGCCGTCCGGAACGGCGATCACAGGAAATTTGTCGTAATTGGACTTTGTCATGCCAGCTCCGGATGGCGTTGGCGCGCC
This sequence comes from Rhizomicrobium sp., assembly GCA_035605955.1. Classification (GTDB taxonomy): domain Bacteria; phylum Pseudomonadota; class Alphaproteobacteria; order Micropepsales; family Micropepsaceae; genus Rhizomicrobium. The sequence continues at coordinate 82,053 of DATNGI010000082.1, read as the reverse complement.
AAGGCGTCAAGCCCCAACAAGGCGGCGGATGCGCCCAGGCGCCCGATCACGATATCGACCTGGCCCCAGGGCGTATGGGCGTGCGAGAGAATAGCCGCCTTGAGATCATCGAAGAAATCTTCGGCGCCGGCTGCGATGCCGCCGCCGAGGATGATCCGCTCCGGGTCATAGGCGTGGATCAGATTCACGATCATTTGGGCCCATACGGCAATGGCATGCGCCTTCAATTGCACCGCGCAGGAGTCGCCCTGCCGCGCGAGTTCGAATATCGCGTCGAAATCGATATGGCCGCGCGACCGAAGCGCGCTCGCCTCGAAGTCAGGATGTTTCGCGGCAATCCGCACCAGCGCCCATGTCGAAGCTTCCGCTTCGGCACAGCCGATATTGCCGCAGGTGCATCGCGCGCCCTGCCGGTTGGTGGAGAAGTGGCCGCCCAGCACACCCGCCTGGCCGTGGATGCCGGTAAGAAGCTTACCTTCAATCACCGCCGAGGTGCCGAGACCGGTGCCCAGGGTGACCAGGACAAGATTGTCGCAACCGACACCGGCGCCGGCGCGCCATTCGCCGAAAAGCGCGAGGCGGGTGTCATTTTCCATCACCAGCGGCAACGAGAAGCGCGTTTTGGCCCAAGCTTCGAGGTCTAGCCCGGGCGAATCGTCCCATTTGCCGTAAGTGGCGCGGACCCGGTTCGCGCCGGCATCGACAAGGCCGGGAAACGTCAAGCCGAGCACGTCACATTGCCGGCAATTCAAACCGAGCGACGCCAGCAGCTGGTCAATTTCCTCGGCGATGGCTGGCAGCCGAGAAGAAAGTCCCTCATGGGACAGGGCCGGGATCGAGGTCTGCTGCGCGACCTTGCCATCTATCACAATGCCGAGTTTGACCTTCGTGCCACCAAGATCGGCAGCGATGGTTATCATCGCACACTCCGCAGGGGCACCGGGGCGACAGACTTGTTTGAACGCATGGCGTCTTCGGTCAAATTGCGGTTGCGCCCAATTCAGGGCTAGATTCGAGAGCCGTCAACCTTGGCACATTTCTCCAATTAGCGGTACCGGATCTGCTCTGGTACAAGAGATTCAGGTGGTTTCCATGAGTCGTGCGGCCAAGGCGTTTCAACTGATTGAAGCCGACTGGCCGGAATTCGGATTGGCGGACCGGCCGCCTCCCGTCGCGGTGGCCGAGCTGGAGCGACGGTTCGATGCCTTGCGCGCGCACATGGCGGAAAGCCGGCTGACCCACGCGATCGTCTATGCCGACCGCGAGCATTTCGCCAACATGGCCTATCTTACGAATTTCGATCCTCGTTTCGAGGAAGCGGTGCTGATCGTGAGAAGCGCTGGCGCGCCATTGCTTATCGTCGGCAATGAGTGCGAGGGATATCTTGGCGTCAGTCCGCTTTATGCCGCCGGAAAAATGCGGGCGGAACGGTTTCAGCCCTTCTCGCTGCTCAATCAGCCGCGCGGCTCCAGCCGCAAAATCCGGGATATTTTCGCGGACGAGGGCATCGGTGCGGGCTCTAGGGTTGGATGCATCGGCTGGAAATATTTCGCCGATTCCGAGCACCCGGATGGCACGCATGCCATCGACCTTCCTTCCTACCTTGTGGATACGCTTCGCGATCTTGCTGGCCGTGACGCGGTTGTGAACGCCACGTCCTTGATGATGCATCCCGGAATCGGGTTGCGGGCCCATTGCTCGTCCTCCGAAATTGCCTATTTCGAGTACACCAATATCCTGGCGTCCGAAGGCATGAAGCGCATGTTGTTTGCGCTTCGCCCCGGTATGACCGACACGGAGCTGTGCCAGCATATCGGCTACAATGGCGAACCCTTATCTTGTCATATGACCCTGGTGACGGAAGCCAATCGCGGGCTTGGTCTTTCGGGCCCCGTCGGCGCGCGCATCGAAATGGGATCGCCGCTGGCGTCGAATATCGCCTATTGGGGCAGCAATATCTGCCGCGCGGGTTGGGTCGCCGAATCGGCGAAAGATTTGACGCCAGCGGCGCGCGATTATGTGGAAGCTTTCGCCGGTCCTTATTTTGCAGCGATGGCCGAATGGTTCGGCCTTCTGAAGATCGGCGCGCCGGGCGGCAAGCTTTCGAAGCTGATCGCGGACAAGCTGCCGTTCGATCAATTCGGGATTTTCCTCAATCCGGGACATCTCATTCACCTGGATGAATGGTTGAGTTCTCCGATTTACCCCGCCTCGGATATTCCACTTCATTCCGGCATGGCCATTCAGGTGGATGTCATACCGTCATCTCCGACCTATTTCTCAACCCGGATGGAGGATGGCATTGTCCTCGCCGACGCGGCCTTGCGCGCCGATTTGCGGGCGCTTTATCCGGATTGCTTCGCCCGTTGTCAGAAGCGCCGGGATTTCATGATAGAAATTCTGGGCATCGATCTGCCGGAAGAGGTGTTGCCGCTTTCCAACATGCCGGCCATTGTCGCGCCATTCTTCCTCAAGCCCAATCAGATTTTCGCGATGCGGTAACGCAGAAAGCACGGCCAGGAGATCGCCATGACCGCCGAACCAAGCGATCTTCCCGCCGAGCTTCGCCGCAACGCGCTGGGGCTGCCAGAGCTGGTCCTCCAGGGCATCACCCATATCGCGCCGGCTTCGAATATCCTGTTCGCCTTTCCCATCGTCGCATTGCAGGCCGGGCCGACGATGCCGCTTTCCTTTCTGCTCGCGACTATCGCCTGCTATTTCACTGGCAATACCGTGGCCCAGTTTTCCCGGTTCATGCCCTCAAGCGGCGGTTATTACTCCTTCACCTCCCGCGGACTGGGCAGCCATGTGGGCTTTGTCGCGACCTGGAGTTACTTGATCTACGATTTTCTCGGTCCGGCGGGCACGCTCGGTTTTCTGGGCTATCTGATGTCGGACATGCTGAAGACCCAACTCGGCCTCAGCGTTCCCTGGTGGCTTTTGGCCAGCGCGATATTTGTACTGGTTTGGGTCGTCACGCGCCGGGGCATCCGCCTCTCGATGCAGACGACCATGCTGCTTGGAGGCCTGGAACTTCTCATCATGCTGGCGCTGGCGATCACGTTTCTGATCCATCCCGGTCCCGGTTCTAACTATCTTGCGCCCCTGCAGCCCTCGCTGTCGCCGCATCAATTCCAAGGGATCATCGCCGGAACGGTTCTTGCCGTCCTTTCGCTCAGCGGGTTTGAAAGCCCGGTGCCGCTGGCTCAGGAGTCGCGGCGCGCCGCCAAGCATGTCGGCCAGGCCGTGCTGTTCTCGCTGATCGCCATCGGCCTCTTCTATATTTTTACGTCTTATGCGAGCGCGATCGGCTGGGGCACGGGCAACATGGCCGCTTTCGCCAACAATCCCAATCCCTTTTACGACATCGGCCGTGCCTTGTGGGGCGCCGGCTGGTGGCTGATCGTGCTGGCTTTGATCAACAGCTCCATTGCCGTCGGACTGGCCTGCACCAATTCCGCCTCACGGGTGATGTACACGATGGGGCGGGCCGGCACGTTGCCCGCCCAGTTCGGGGCTATACATCCCGTCTATCAGACGCCCGCCTTCGCCATCGGGTTTCAGCAGCTGTTCGGACTCGCGTCGGTGCTTCTGGTGGGCTTCCTGTTGCGGCCGGATTATATTTTCGGCTTTCTCGAGACGGTCGCGGCGCTGGCCGTCATCGTGCTTTACTCCATGGCCAATCTGGCCCTCACGTCCTACATGCGGCGCGTGCAGCCGGAGCGTTTTTCGCTCTGGCGGCACGCGATATTTCCCTGGATCGGAACCCTAACTTTTGTGCCCGTCCTGTTTGTCACCGTCTATCCGGTGCCTAGCTGGCCCTACAATATGGCGCCGTATCTCTACCTGGGCGCAATGCTTGCTGGCTTTGGTTATTTGCGTTGGCTCGAAGCCTCCAGCCCCGAAGCGCTCAAGCGCGGCGCGACCATGCTGGTCGGCAGCCGCACCACGGAAGACGGCGACGTTCATTGGGATGACAGCTAGACATTGGTCGTTCGCTCTTGTTCTGGTAAGAACGGACCTGTCCGGCGCGAGGCGAAGGGGCGATGCCGTCAGCACTTTATCCCAGTCTTGAAGGCAAACGCGTAGTGGTGACCGGCGGCGCGTCCGGTATCGGCGCCGCCCTGGTTGCTGCCTTTGCGCGCCAGGGCGCCGAAGTGATCTTCGTCGATATTCTCGAACAGGAAGCAAAAGACCTCAGCGCCACGCTGGCGGATGCCAAAATCGCGCCGAAATGCCATCGCGTCGATCTGCGCGACCTGAGTGCGCTCGCGGAATTTTTCCAAGCAACGGGACCGATCGACATTCTGGTGAACAATGCCGCCAGCGACGATCGCCACAGCCTGGACAGCATAACTCCCGACTATTGGGAGGATCGCGTTGCCGTCAATCTGCGTCACATGTTGTTTGCGGCGAAGGCGGTTGCGCCGGGCATGAAGGAAAGAGGCGGCGGCGCGATCATCAATTTCGGCTCGATTTCCTGGCATCTCGGATTGCGCGATTTGACGCTCTATGAAATTTGCAAGGCCGGCATCGAAGGCATGACGAAAGCGCTGGCGCGCGAGCTTGGCCCCGACAATATTCGCGTCACTTGTATTCTCCCAGGCAATGTGAAAACGCCCCGTCAATCGCGCTGGTACACGCCTGAAGATGAAAAGTGGATCATCGATCAGCAATGCCTCAAGTCGCGCATCCTGCCGGAAGATGTCGCGGCCTTGACGCTGTTCCTGGCTTCCGACGACAGCCGCATGTGCACCGGGCACAATTTCTGGATCGATGCGGGCTGGCGATGACGGCCGTGTCGCGAAGAGTACAAAGAGAAGCAGATCATGGTTGAAAAGCACCGGTTCCGCTCCCAGGAGTGGTTCGACGCGCCGGGGCGCATCGATCAAGCCGCGCTCTATCTTGAGCGGTTCGCAAATTACGGCTTGACGGCGGATGAGCTGCGCGCCGGCCGCCCCATTGTCGGCATCGCGCAGTCCGGCAGCGATCTTAACCCCTGCAATCGCCATCATCTGGAGCTGGCGAAGCGCGTGCGCGAAGGCATTCGCGAGGCCGGTGGCATCGCGGTGGAATTTCCCACCCATCCCATTTTCGAGAATTGCCGCCGCCCGACCGCGGCCCTTGATCGCAATCTGGCGGCCATGACCTTGACGGAAATCCTTTACGGCTATCCGCTGGACGCGGTGGTTCTGACCACGGGCTGCGACAAGACCACGCCATCCGCGATCATGGCGGCTTCCGCCGTGGATATTCCCGCCATAGTCCTGTCGGGCGGCCCCATGCTGGACGGCTGGCATGACGGGGAATTGGCGGGATCGGGTACCACCATCTGGCGGAGCCGCCGGCGCCTGGCGGCCGGCGACATCACGGAAGAGGAATTCTTCGCCGCGGCTGCGGCCTCCGCACCGTCCATCGGTCATTGCAACACCATGGGCACAGCCTCCACCATGAACGCGGTGGCCGAGGCTTTGGGCCTGTCGCTGCCGGGCTGCGCCGCGATTCCGGCGCCTTATAGCGAGCGCGCGCAGATCGCTTATGAAACCGGCAAGCGCATCGTCGCCATGGCTTATGAAGACCTGAAGCCGTCGAAGATTCTGTCCCGCCAATCCTTCTTGAATGCGATCGCTTTGGTGAGCGCGATTGGCGGCTCGACCAACGCGCAGCCGCATATCGTGGCGATGGCGCGCCATGCCGGTTTCGAGATCACGCCGGCCGACTGGTCGGCGGCCTATGACATTCCGCTGCTGCTCAACATGCAGCCGGCAGGCAAATATCTGGGAGAACGTTTCTACCGCGCGGGCGGTGTGCCGGCGATCCTGTGGGAATTGTTGAAGGCGGGACGCATCGACGGCCGTCAGAAGAGCGTGAACGGCAAGACGATTGGGGAAAATCTCGAAGGCCGCGAATCGGCGGATCGGGAAATGATCCGCTCCTATGACAATCCCTTGCGGGAACGTGCCGGTTTCCTGGTCCTGAACGGCAATCTTTTCGACTTTGCGATCATGAAAACCAGTGTGATCTCCGACGAGTTTCGCAAGCGTTACCTTTCGACCCCCGGCCGCGAAGGGATCTTCGAAGGCCGCGCGATCGTGTTCGACGGCTCGGACGATTATCACGCGCGGATCAATGACCCGTCGCTTGGCATCGACGAGACTTGCATCCTGGTGATACGAGGGTCGGGGCCGCTGGGCTGGCCTGGCTCGGCGGAAGTGGTCAACATGCAACCGCCCGACGCGCTGCTCAAGCGTGGCATAAAAAGCTTACCCACCATCGGCGATGGCCGCCAGTCCGGCACTGCCGACAGCCCGTCCATTCTCAATGCGTCGCCGGAAAGCGCCGCCAATGGCGGACTGGCGTGGCTCAAGACCGGCGATCTGATCCGTGTCGACATGAATCGGGGGGAATGCGATATGCTGGTTTCGGAAGAAGAGATCGCGCGGCGAAGGCGCGAGGGCCCGCCCAGCGTGCCCGAAAGCGCGACGCCCTGGCAGGAGATTTACCGTTCGACCACCGGGCAGCTCGGCGAGGGTGGCGTTATGGAGCTGGCTTTGAAATATCGAGGCGTCGGGGCAAAAACCCCACGGCACAATCACTGAAGCTGTCGATTGGCGGGCGGCAAAAAATTCGCGAGGGGGCATGCAACAGAACAACGGCAATCTTGTCATCGCCTTGACGTTGATCGCCTCGCTGGGCGGCCTGCTGTTCGGTTACGACACCGCAGTCATCTCCGGCGCCGTGCCCGCGATCGATCATAATTTCATCAATCCGCGTGGTCTTCCCGAAGCGGCGCGGGACAGTCTTTCCGGCTGGGCTATATCTTGCGCGCTGCTGGGCTGTATCATCGGTGCCGCCTTGGGTGGTCCGATTGCCAATGGTTTGGGCCGCAAAGCCGGGTTGATGGTGGCAGCCATTCTGTTTCTGGCCGGTTCGCTGGGATCAGCCGTGCCGGAATTCGGCCTCGGGCCCATTGGCGGCATGGGGGCAACAGCTCTGACGCCCTTCATCGTCTATCGCATTCTGGGTGGAATAGGCGTGGGGCTCGCCTCGATGCTGGCTCCCATGTACATCGCCGAGATCGCGCCGCCTACGGAGCGTGGCCGCCTTGTGACTTTGCAGCAGATCGCCATCGTGAGTGGCATAACCTTGGTCTATTTCGTGAACTGGGCGATCGCATCTCAGGGCAATGAAGCCTGGGGCCTTGCGCTGGGCTGGCGTTGGATGATGGCGTCCGAGGCGGTGCCTGCGGGCGCCTTTCTGCTCTTGCTGTTCCTGATACCGGATTCGCCGCGCTGGCTGGTGCTCAAGGGCCGGCGAGATCAAGCGCTGGCGGTGTTGCGGCGTCTTGGCGATGATGCAACCGCACGTGCGACCTTGGCGGAAATCGAAACCACCTTGGTGGAAAAGACGCGGCCCTTGTTCAGCTTTGGCGGCAAGGTGGTCTTTGTCGGAATCATGATTTCGGTCTTCCAGCAATTCATCGGCGTCAATGCGGTGCTCTATTATGGTCCGCAAATGTTCCGCAACGCCGGTTTCTCGAACAATGTCGCGCTTCTCCAGACTATCGTGGTCGGCATCGCACTCGTCGCCTTTACCCTGGTGGCGCTTGTGACGGTGGATCGCTGGGGCCGCAAGCCGCTGTTGATTACCGGCGCCGTCATCATGGCGGTTTCGATGTTCGCGCTGGGCAGCCTGTTCAATGCGGGCGTGCAGAATGTCTGGCCTCTGATCGCCGCCGTCACCTATATCGCGGGGTTCTCGCTCAGTTGGGGGCCGGTGACTTGGGTGCTGCTGTCGGAAATCTTTCCCAATACGATCAAGGGCAAGGCCATGGCCATCGCGGTGGCGGCGCAGTGGATCTCCAACCTGTTCATCTCCTGGTCGTTTAAGGTTCTGGACGGCTCCTCCTATCTGAACGCGATGTTCCATCACGGCTTTACTTATTGGCTCTATGGCGCGATGAGCGTTCTGGCGGGGTTGTTCGTGCTGCGCTTTGTGCCGGAAACCAAACAGCACAGCTTGGAATCCTTGCAGGCCTTGTGGAGGAACCCAGCGGCTTCATGAAAAGGGACTCGGCGGATCGAACCTGCCGGGGCACACGGAAATGCTCGAATTCCTGCCCGAGGATTGGCAAAAGGCCCACCTCATTGGGCGTGTCGATTTTGGCGACGGCCCCACGCCGGTCGCGGTCCGGTCCGGGGTGCTGTTCGACCTTTCGGAGGTCGCGCCCACGATCGCGCAATTGCTGGAAAAGCCGGACGGCACACAGGGCGGCCGCGCCTTGGGAGAGATTGGGGATTTTGGCTTTCAGCCGGCATGGGATAGGCCGGGCAAGGCACAATTGCTGGCGCCGGTGGATCTTCAATGCATCAAGGCGGCCGGCGTCACCTTCGCCATTTCCGCCATGGAGCGGGTCATCGAAGAACGCGCGCGCGGCGATGCCGGCAAGGCGGAAGCGATTCGTGCGGCGCTGGAAAAGCATATCGGCTCGAATCTGCGGGCGTGCCGTCCCGGCTCGTCGGAAGCGGCGCGATTGAAGGACGCCTTCATTGCCGACGGATTGTGGTCGCAATATCTGGAAGTGGCGATCGGGCCGGACGCGGAAGTCTTCACCAAGGCGCCGCCATTGTCTTCCGTCGGCTGGGGCGCGGAGATCGGCATCCGGCCCGACTCGTCTTGGAATAATCCGGAGCCGGAAATCGTGTTGATCGTGAACCGGCATGGCGAAGCGGTGGGCGCGAGCCTGGGCAATGACGTCAATCTGCGCGACTTTGAAGGGCGAAGCGCGCTTTTACTGGGCAAGGCCAAGGACAATAACGCGTCTTGCAGCATCGGGCCCTTCATCCGCCTTTTCGATGCGCATTACACGCTGGACGATGTGCGCAATGCGGAAATCGAACTGACCGTGGCAGGGCCGGACAATTATCGCCTGGAAGGCAAAAGCTCGATGCGCGAGATCAGCCGCGATCCGCTGGATCTGGTCCGCCAGACCATCAGCCAGCATCAATATCCCGACGGTTTTGCGCTTTTCCTGGGCACCATGTTCGCCCCGATCCAGGATCGCGATGTTCCAGGCCAAGGGTTCACACACAAACCGGGAGACATGGTGCAGGTTTCAACGCCGCGTTTGGGCAGGCTGGAAAACAAAGTCACCCATTGCAATGCCGCTGCCCCCTGGAATTTCGGCATCGCGGACCTGATGGGGAATCTGGCGCGCCGCGGTCTTCTTCGAGTTTGAAAGTCAACCCGCGAAGGCCACATTGATCCGCCGGTTCTGGCGGCCCTTGTTTTCGATCTTGGTCACCACGACCGGGCCGATCTCGCCGGTGTTGCGGACATGCGTGCCGCCACATGGTTGTAGATCGACGTCGACGATACGAAGCAGCCGCACGCGGCCAGTGCCCGTGGGCGGCTTCACCGACATGGTGCGGACCAATTCGGGTTTGTCGGCCAGTTCCTCGTCGGTCACCCAGCGCGTTTCGACCGCGTGCTGGCCCTGGATCAGCGCATTCAGTTTGGCGGTGATTTCGTCCTTGTCCAGGCCGGCGCTGGGCACGTCGAAATCGAGCCGCGCTTTTCCGTCGGATATCTGGCCGCCGGTCACCGCGCCCGGCACGACAGCGCACAGAAGATGCATGCAGGTATGCAAGCGCATTAGGCGGTAGCGATAGTCCCAATCAAGGGCGGTCGCGACCGACGATCCAACCGTCAGCGGCGCAGTATCTCCTTCGATGACATGGATGACGCTGTTCTGTGCCTCGTCCTTACGGGTGTCCACCACTTGGAAAAGCTGGCCGTCGGGCATTTTGAGCGTTCCACGGTCGCCGGGCTGGCCACCGCCCAACGGATAGAAGATCGTACGATCGAGGTGGATTTGTCCCCCATCAACGGCGATGACCGAGGCGGTGCTGTTCCGCAGATAGGCATCGTCGCGAAACAAAAGATCGGTGACGCGGGACATGGAAGGCTCTTCTTAAAGCTGTCGCACAAGCCTAGGTGGGATGGCGCGGCAAACTCAAGCCCTAAGAGGCATCGGTCCCGCTTGCGCTTTATTACCTTGTCAGACTTCGAAACGTATCTTGCTCCAGCATTCCGGCTGGTGGGTGTCGTCCACGCCGTGGCTGTTGAGCGCCATCGCGGGATGGGGTTCCACCTCCTTGCCGGCTACCATTATCTTTTGGAAGCGCCCCAGGAACATCTTCCATATGTCGCCGGGCGTAGGCGGCAAGGACCGGCTGCCGGCAAGAAGCGATAGGCTCGCCCATGGGATGGATACTTCCAGGCTCCAGCCCTTGTCGATATCGCTATTGTCGTTGAGCGTGCCATCGACCCGGACCGCGGTCTTCAAGCCGGGCAGGTCAAAGCCGGTGAACGCCCAGCGTGCGCCGCGCGGATGGGTCCCGCGCCAGAAAGTGGCGGCGCTGCGGTCGAAATTGCCGGCGAATGTGTAGGTCTTGGGATCATGCACGTCCAATTGCGGCAGGTCGAACTTGCCGCTCTTCTTGTAGGCGTCGCGCCAGACGAAGAAGACTTCGTAGATCGTATTGGCCGCATTGACCTCCAGCTCGTAATAACAATCGCCGCCGTCAATGAAGATTTCGAGATCATTCTCCAGAAAGATCAGGCTGTCGCGTTCCGTAAGGCGGGCTTCGACCAGCGGCTCTTCCGCCCAAAAACCGATATAGAGATGCGTATCCGTCCACAGGATCGCGGTCCTTGTGTCGAACAGGCCGGGCGCGCCCGATGTCATATCGACAAAGCGCCGGCTCCAAGTGGCGTTGCGCCAGACCGGTTTTTCGATGTTCCCGTCGATTGCGATAGGCTCGGCAATGCGCCGCGCGATATAATCCGTCACCAACACGATCCTTCTTTTCGGCATTCGCGCTATTGCGCTTCGAACACCAGTCCCCGCGCCTGGAAATCGCCCGTCATGGGTATTTCCACGCCATGACCCATCCAATAGGCGCCACTCTGGGTCTGGCTGTCCGCGTCCGACGCCGCGATAGCACGCACGCGATATTGCCGCGCCGGATCGAGACCGATGACCTGGATATTCGGTTGCCGGTCGAGCTTGGTGCTGGAATGCAGGAAAGCGAACAGCACCGCCTGTTTTTTGTCCGGCGCCACATAAAATGTCGCGGCACGCCCGGCCGGGTCTGTTGGCCGGATCAGACGGTAGAGATCGCCGCCTTGCACGGTCTGGCGGATTTCCTTATAAGCCGCCACCATCCGGGCGGCTTCCGCGAAATCGGCTTCCTTCCATTTATTGAGATCGGCGCCGATGCCCAGCGCACCTTGCATCGCCGACAGGAAGCGATAGCCCAGCGACGTGCTGCGGTTGTTCACCCAATTGGGCGAATCCGTCACCCAGTCCATCATCACACCGGGCGCATAGGCGTGGGTGAAACCGTCCTGGATGCTCAGCCGGTCGAAGGGATCGGTGTTGTCAGAGGCCCAGATTTGGTCGGTCAGGCCCATGATTCCCAGATCGACGCGGCCAGCGCCACCGGAGCAATCCTCGATCTCCAGTTTGGGATGGCGCTTGCGTAGCTTGGCAAGAATTCCATAGAGGTTTCGAATATAGGACACATAGATCTTGGGCTGGTCCTGCGGATCCAATTGCGGCCAGCCCGGCTCGGACCAGTTGCGATTGTAATCCCATTTCAGGAACTGGATGTCGTTGTTCGACAGAATATCGTCTACCGCTTTCAGTACATAGTCGCGCACGTCGCGGCGCGCCAGATTGAGGACCAGCTGATTGCGCCCTTCCGAGCGCGGTCGCCCGGGAAAATTGATCACCCAGTCGGGATGCGCGCGATAAAGGTCGCTGTCGGGATTGACCATCTCCGGCTCGACCCAGATGCCGAACTCCATGCCCAGGCCGTGCACCTTGTCGATCAGGGGTTTCAGACCATTGGGAAATTTCTGGCGATTGACGGTCCAGTCGCCCAGTCCGGCATGGTCGTTGTTGCGGGCGCCGAACCAGCCATCGTCCATCACAAAACGCTCGACGCCGATGCGCGCGGCTTTCTCGGCCAGCGCCATCTGCCCGCTCTCGTCCACGGCGAATTCGGTGGCTTCCCAGCTATTGTAAAGGATGGGGCGCGGCTTTGGAGCGGGCAAAATCTTTGTCATCTCGAAGCGATGCATTAGCCGCGAGGCGCCGCCCATGCCCTGGCCGGAATAGCCGCCATAGAAGACCGGCGTCTCCAACGTCTCGCCCGGCTGCAGCCGATAAGCGAAATCGAAGGGATTGAAGCCGCCCACCACCCGCACATCACCCAGGGGGTTGCGGTCGATGCTGATCCGCCAGGACCCGCTCCAGGCCAGGGCGCCGAACCAGACGGGCCCACTCTCCTCGGTGGTCAGGCCAGCGCGGTCTATCGCGAACCAGGGATTGGCTTGCATGCCGGTCGAGCCACGGCGGCTTTCGATCACGGTCGTGCCATCGGTAAGGGCACGGTCCTGCAGCGTCCATTCCGCGGCCCAGCGGCCGGTCAGATAGTGGAGGTGATAGTCCGTATTGGCCGGAAGCGACCAGGCCGCGGACGATGCTTGATCGATCCGGACCGCCGTTTTCGTATCATTGCGGATGATGGTGGAGCGGCCGACGATCCCGGTCGCGGGATCGATGGTGTAATGCAAAGTGACATGCAGCGGACGGCGGATGTCGGACAATTCCACCGTGGCCGTTTCGCCATCGGCGTGGCCGGAAACGAAGGTCAGAACCACATCGCGCACGCCGTCCGGATAGGCGAGCTTTAAGGCCGGCTCGGTATAGAAGGCTCCGCCCCAGCCCGGATATTCCTGGGGCGTGATCGAGCCCGATGGCTCGAAACCGGAAAGATCGGGTATGGCTTTGGCCGCAAGCTTGTCCGAGGCGGCCAGTCGCGGTCCCCAATAGATCGGCTGCAGCGCGCCCGCGGAATTGACTCCAAAAGCATAAGTGACGGTTCCGCCATCCAGCCGGAACAGGCGCATCGCCGGATCGTAGTGCGCTTCGGCATAGGCCGATGCCGGAAAGAAAAGCGGAGCGACAACGCCCAGCAGCGAGCAGCAGAGTCGCAATTGCTTTCTGATGCTCAAGGATGGACTCCATGGGGTTGGACGGCGTCCTGGCCTAACGGCGCATGCGGCATCTGCTCCAGGGTTTGGCCCTTGGTTTCCGGCACCTTGAGAATGACGAAGAATCCTCCGGCCAGGCATATGCCGCCATAGATGAGAAAAGTACCGGAGGTGCCAAGCGCCGCCTGCAGGAAAGGGAATGTGTAGGTCAGGACGAAGGACGCCACCCACAGCGCCGCCACCGACACTGACACCGCGGAAGCGCGCACCTGGTTGGGGAAGATTTCAGAGATCAGCACCCAGGTCACCGGCGCCAATGACATGGCGTAACAGCCAATGGCGCTCAAGGTCAGCGCCAGGATGCCAAAACCTTGTGCGCCCATGTGATAGGCATAGCTGGCGGCGACATGCGACAGCCCGATGCCGAAACAACCGAAGATCATCAATCCGCGCCGCCCAGCCCGGTCGACCAACGCCATCGCCACCAAGGTGAAGACCAGATTGATGGTGCCAGTGATCACGATATTGAACATGACATCGCTGACGCCATAGCCGGCGCTGCGATAAACTTCGTCGGCATAATTGAACAGGATGTTGATGCCGCTGAATTGCTGCAGAACCGCCAGAACCACGCCGATCAGCAAGAGTCCGCGAATACCGGGCGAAAACAGGCTGCGCCATCCGTCCGCCGGCGCGTTCTGCAGTGACGCCGAGATCGCTCTTGTCTCGATCTCGCCATAGCGCGGTCCGCCGATCCGCGACAAGACGGCCATGGCGGCGCCGGCGCGGGCGCGTGTCATCAGCCAGCGCGGGCTTTCCGGAATGAACGGCATCGCGATCAGCAAGATCATCGCGGGAGCGGCGACAGCACTGAACATCCAGCGCCAGCCAAATTGCCCGTTCCAGGAGGCCGCAATCATCGCTTCCGTCGTGCCGGCGGGAACCGGTTGCGCGATGCGCCAATTGGCGATCTGGGCCGCCAGAATGCCGATCACCAGCACCAGCTGGTTCAAACTGACCAGGCGCCCGCGCCAACGCGCCGGGCTGATCTCGGCGATATAAGTGGGGGAGATATTGGACGCCAAGCCGATCGCGACGCCACCCAGGATGCGCCAGGCGATGAAACCGGAAAAGGAATAGGACCAGCCCGTCAGCAGGGAGGAAACCGCGAACAGCAGGGCCGCGCCAGCCAGCCCTGTCCTTCGACCGTACCGGTCGCTCAACCGTCCGGCGATCAAGGAGCCAAAAAAACAACCCACCAGCGCGGAACTATTGGCCCAGGCGATGGCTGCAGGATCGTGCAGGCCGAAATAGGCTTCATAAAAAGGTTTGGCGCCGCCGATGACCACCCAGTCATAGCCGAACAGAAATCCTCCCAGCGATGCCACCAGGGCGATGAGCCAGACGTAGCCCAGATGGATGTCTGCCTCGGACGGTTCGCCGGATTGGGCGATCGAAACGCTATGCATGCGAGCTGTCCCCGGTTTGCGACGCGTCTGTTTCCTCAACGGCCCGCGTGCGATTTGTACAATGGCTGAGGCAGCCCCGGCACATCCGCCTCGAAGGCGAAGAGCCCGCCTGCGAGCGGTTGTTCGAGCAGAGCCTGCGGGCTCAAGCCATGCTGCGCCGTGGTCACGAAGACGGTCTGCAGCCTGTCGCCGCCGAAGGCGATCTTGGTGACGTTGGCGCATGGCAATTTCACGTCGCCGATCCGCTTGCCGTCTGGAGAGAAGCGCCGCACCGACCAGCCGTCAAAGAAAGCGATCCAGAGGCAGCCTTCGGCATCAATAGTTGTGCCGTCGGGATAACCATCCCCCGGTTCCAGGTGGATAAACGGTGTTTTGCCGCTGAGCCCGCCTTGGTCGTCGACATCGAAGCGGTAAACGACACGATCCAATGTGTCGGTGGCGTAGAATTTACGGCCATCGGGGCTGAAACAGGGCCCGTTCGAGATGCAATAGCCGGTATCAACTTGAACCGGGGCTGGCTCATCACCCCAGCGATAGATCGCGCCACTATTCGCCTGTTGGTCTTCGTCCATGCTGCCGAACCACAGCCGGCCGCCGGTGTCGATGCAGGCGTCGTTGAGACGGTTCTTGGGAAATTGCTGCTCGACGCGCGCCAGGATTTCGAACGCGTCCTTGTCCGGATCGAAGCCTGCCACGGCGCCCGGCAGGCCGACGACATGGCGGCCTTGGACGTCCGGCAGGACGAAGCTCACTTTATCCGGAGCGGACCAGCTTCGCCCGGCGCTCTTGGCAGGAGCGAAGCGATGAATCTGGTTGGAAAAAATATCCACGAACCATAACGCGTTTTCCGCCACGGACCAGAAAGGACCTTCGCCCAGCTTGGCCTTGACCGGCCAAACGCACTCGACCGCCTGGGGTTTAGACATGATAGTTCTTCCCAAATCCTGCGGCCCAGGGGGCGCAGCCGCCAGCCGTGGCCAGCGCGCGTCCCGCCGTTTGGTGAAATGCCCAAGGTCGTGGTTTCATAGGAGTATCGCTTTAAATCCTATCATACGATGATAGCACGGACGGGCGGTGCGGGAAAGCGCCATGAAGCGGGATAGGATAGCTGCCATGCCTTATAACGGCGAGGTCGGCAAGCCGGCCGACTTTTGGGGAGGGCGCATGGCCCAGTCGAATGATTTGCAAGGCGCCTGCGTTTGGCGAGGCGCCGAGATGCGCCAGAGCAGGCGATGGATCAAGGAAATCCCCACCTCCTTGTTGCGCCAGATCGACGATGCCAGCGCCAAGGTCGGCGATCTCGATTGGCGGCGGATCAATCGCAACAATTTTCCCTTGCCTGATGCCACCGCCTTTTTTGACGAAGTGCGCGAAGAGTTGGAGAACGGATGCGGCATGGTGAAAATCCAGGGACTGGATGTCGACCGCTTCAGCGAAGAACAGCTGCGTCGTATCTGGTATGCGCTGGGCTGCCACCTTGGAACGCCCATGTACCAGAATTACCGGGGCGAAGCGATGCGCGACATCAGGGACGAAGGCATGGGCGTCGGCGCCCAGCTCTATGGCGCGACCGTCGATGCCTCCGGCAAAACCTTTCTCTCTTCGGGAGCCCGCACCCTCTCCTCGGGCCAGTTGCGCTTTCACACAGATCGTTGCGACGTAGTGGGTCTTCTATGCCTGCGCCAGGCCAGCGAAGGCGGCGTCAGCAAGCTCGCCAGCAGCCCGCGCGTCTATAATGAAATTCGAAAGCGCCGCCCGGATTTGCATGCCCTGTTGTGCAAGCCCATTCCCCGCAGCCGTTTCGGCGAAGAAGCGGGCGGCGAGCATGTGGTGTATGATCTGCCGGTTTTTGGGGTGCGCGACGGCAAGCTCACCAGCCATTTCTCGCTCACTTATATTGAGAACGCGCAGATGATGCCGAACACTCGCCAGTTGACCGCCGCCGAACATGAAGCGATCCAGATGTTGATGGACGTGGCCGAAGAGGAATGTTTCGAGATGCGGTTTGCGCCGGGCGACATCCAGTTGCTGAACAACCACGTCATTTATCATGGGCGCACGGCCTTCAAGGATAACGAAAGCACGGGCCAGGATCGCATGCTGATGCGCCTTTGGCTCTCCATGCCGAATTCGCGTGCCCTGCCTGACGATCACGCCATCTTGTGGGGCGATGTCCGCGCCGGAAAACCGCGCGGCGGCATCGCACAACCCGCCGCGGTGGTTGTCTGATGAAACCCGTATGCGTTCTGGCCGCGGCGCCCTTTTTGTTTGCTCTGTTGCTTTGCCAAATCACGACCCGCGCCTTGGCTGCGCCGGACTACGGCAATTGCAAAGTGTCCGGGCAACGGGGATCGGTCAAACTGGCGACCCTGGTTCCGGGCGCCTTGTCCGTCCGTCCGGATTTGCCAGCGCCCGGCTGGTGGAACGGCGACTCGCCCGACACCATCAGAGACGGTTTTGAATATTGCATGGCCGCCAACATGGCTTATCGCGCCGGATTGGATCGCGTGATCGTGGTCAACCGCTCTTTCGCCCAGATCCTCACCGGTCAGGCCAAGGGCTTCGATATCGCCTTGAGCCAGATCACGATCACGGAAGACCGCAAGAAGGTCGTGAATTTCACCACGCCCTATTACAGCTCCGACCAGGGCATCTTGGTGCGGACCGGCGCCAAGATTGACAAGAACAACATCAAGCAAATGCGCCTTGCCGTGGAGCAGGGAACGACCACCCTGCAGTATGTCCTGGAGCATATCAAGCCAGTACAATCGCCCAGGGTGTTTCCGCAAACCGCGCCGATGTTCGCGGCTCTGGCGGCGGGGCAGGTCGATGCCGTGCTGTTCGACACCCCGACGGTTCTGGCGCAAGCGAAACAGTCGCATGGCGCGTTTCAGGTTATCGGCCGCTATGACATGGGCGAGAAATGGGGCGGCCTGGTGAACAAGGATTCCCCCAATCTCGCCGTCTTCAACAGACTGATCGAGGATTTCAAAAAGGACGGCACCTTGCAGAGGCTGACGGACACTTATTTGACGCCGGGCTTGGGGCTCGATCCCGCCAAAGTGCCGGTCTTCACGCCGTAGGGGAGCCAGGATGGGCGCCACGACAGAGAAAGCGCCGGGCGCCGACAGGGCGCGCCGGCTGAACATCGGCGGCATGCCGGCCGCGCCCACCGCGCTACTTCTCACGGGGTCTGTGGTTGTCGCCCTGGTCGTGGCGGCAAGCCTGTACACAATTGCCGCGGGGCGGGCCGCCTTGCTCGCCAACGGGTTTGCAGGTTGGTGGGTATCCGCCGCGTCCGGTCTTCTGGCGCTGGCCTCGATCGCGGTCGCGCTGCCTCTGCTGCGCGCTTTTCTGGGCTGGCAGGATGTGCGCCGCGCCAGCGCGCGTGACGACATCGTCGCGGCACGGGTGGCGCGTTCCAATGCGCGGAGCCAAGGTTGGATCGCGATCGGCTATGCCTTTGCTCAGTTCGCCGTGCTTTTGGCCTGCCAGTTTCTGCTGGCCAATGACCAGGCCGTGACAAAGACATTCTTTTTCGTCCCGTTGATGGTCGAAAGCTTTCCGCTGGTGCTGAAAGCTTTCTGGATCAACATCGAAATCTTCACGGTGACGGAAATCCTGGTCTTGGTCTGGGGCCTGGCGGTGGCGCTGGCGATGCTCGCGCCTGGAGCGGCGGGCAAGCCCTTGCGCCTGATCGCGGCGGCCTATGTCGATGTTTTTCGGGCCATACCGGCCGTGCTGGTGATCTATCTGGTGGGATTTGGCGTGCCCCTGACTGGCACGCCGATTCTCAAAGACTTCTCATTGACGAGTTTCGTGATTGTCGCGCTAACGCTCACCGTCGGCGCCTATGTGGCGGAGATTTATCGCGCCGGGATCCAAAGCATCCATTGGAGCCAGAGCGCGGCCGCGCGTTCGCTCGGCCTGTCCTACATGCAGACCTTGCGTTTCGTGATCATACCGCAAGGGGTGCGCCAGATCGTGCCGCCCCTGCTGAACGCTTTTGTCGCGCTCCAGAAAGATACCGCCCTGGTCAGCGTTGTGGGCGTGGTCGATTCCTTCAACCAGTCCATGCTTATTGCGACAAACCATTATAATCTTTCTGCCGTGACCACCGTGGCGATTCTCTTTATTGTCATATCGATTCCGCAATCGCGTTTTGTGGAGCGGATGATGCAGCGGGACCGGGCGCGTCTACGCGGCGGCGCGGCCTGAAGCGAACGCCATGGCCTTTATAGAAATCCGCGATATCTCCAAATCCTATAGCGGCGTGCCGGTCCTCGATCATCTTTCGATGACGGTCGAGGAGCATGATGTCGTGTCGATCATCGGGCCCTCGGGCTCCGGAAAGTCGACGCTGCTGCGTTGCATCAACGGGCTGGAGCCCATCGCTGGCGGCGAGATACGGGTTCATGGCGACCGCATCACGGGACCGGGCGTGGATGTCAACGCGCTGCGCCGCGACATCGGCATCGTGTTCCAGGGTTACAATCTGTTCCCGCATATGAGCGTGCTTGGCAACGTGACCTTGGCGCCGATCAAGGTCCTGCGAGTTTTCCGCGAAGCCGCCGAAGATCGCGCCATGGCTCTGCTGACGCGTTTCGGCCTGGCGAATAAAGCGAAGGAATATCCCGATCGCCTATCGGGCGGACAGCAGCAGCGCGTGGCGATTGTGCGGGCACTGGCCATGGATCCCATGGTGCTTCTGCTGGACGAAATCACTTCGGCGCTCGATCCGGAGCTGGTGTCGGAAGTCCTGAATATCGTGCGCAATCTGGCGGAGGAAGGCATGACCATGCTGCTTGCCACCCATGAAATGGGCTTTGCCCGCGAAGTATCGACCAAAGTCTGTTTCCTGTGCGATGGCGCAGTCCATGAAGAAGGACCGCCGGAGCGGATCTTTGGAGAACCGTCTCAGCCCCGAACCCGCGATTTCCTGCGCAGCATTCGGGACGCTAAGCGGATTTAGTCACTGTGCGATTGCGCATAATCGAGCAATAGAGGATCGCCGGCACAATGAGGCCAGGAAGCCAGGCGATATCCGCCCCCACTTTCTCGGCAATAGGGCCGGTATAGAAAGAAAGGCGGGCGAACGGCGCTTCCACGACGATGGACAGGCCATAAATGATGATCGTGGGCCAATGGAAGCGGCCATAAATGCCGCCGGGGTTGAACATGTCGTCGATCTCATAGGATCCGCCGCGGACGACATAATAGTCGGCGAGGTTGATGGCGCTCCATGGCACCAGGACATAGACCATCATGTCCAGCATATCGCCGAAATAGCGATGGAAATTATTCTGGGTGAGGATCGCTATTGCCGTCGCCAGAGTCATGACGCCAGCCATGATGACGAATTTCGCGCGCGGGCTGATATGGCCATAGCGGTTGAAGCCGCTGACGATCGTGCTTGCCGACATGAAGGCGCTGTAGAGATTCATGACCCCGGCTTGAAACACGCCCAAGACGATCAGGCCCTTGACGACTGGCGCAACCGGCCCGAACAGGCCCGCGATCCCCACGCCGGGATCGGCGGCGATCTGGGCATAATGGGATGCCATGTAAGCGCCCAGGCACATGATGGCGCTTGCGCCCAGAAAATTGCCCATCGCGGTATACCAGAATGTGCTGGCTGTCGGCACGTCCGGGCGCAGATAGCGGGAATAATCCGCGACATAGGGACCGAAGGTCAACGACCAGGCCGTGGCTTGGGTCAGCGTCGCCATGAAAGCCGCGAATTCCGCCCGGCCGACGGCAGGCGCCGTCACGGCCGCCGCTTGACCTTTGTGTGTTATCAGCAAAGCCGCCGTTGCTAGAAACATCAGGCCCGACAACACCGTCAGATACACACCCAGGCGATGGATCAGCTCATATCCAATATAGGCCACCAGCAGAATCGCGGCGGCGAAGGCGATCATGGCGGCATCGGTGCCGACGGGGATGAGCGAGGTGAGGGTCCTGCGGATCACCACCTCATCCGCGGCCAGATAAAGCATATAGGTGATGATGACCGCGACCAGGGGAATGGCGGCGCCGAAGACGCCGAACTGGGCGCGGCTTTGAATCATCTGCGGGATGCCCAAATGCGGCCCCTGCGCGGAATGCGCCGCCATGAAGATCGTGCCGATGGCGTTGCCCAGCACCAGCGCCAGCGCGGTCTCGGTGAAGCCAAGCCCCGCCAGAATGCCCAACGTGCCGACCGTCAGGCAGACAATTGAGAGATTGATGCTGAACCAGATGGTGAAAAGCCGCTTCTCGCTGCCGTAACGCTCGCCGAGGGGAACAAAACCGATATTGTATTTCTCGATCTCCATCCCGCCCCCTGCGTTCCGATCCTAGCTTCGCGCCGGTGTTGCCGGATTGAATTTCGCGAGCAGTTCGAACAGGTGACCGGGGAAGAGCTGGCGCACCTGAGTGATGCGGGCGTCGCCGCGCCAGGTGCGCCGTTCCATGCACAGGCAGGCAGTCCCCGCATCCAGATTGAGAAGTTTGGCGCTGGTGCGGTCAGCGGCAAGTGCGGTTATCCGGTTCTCCGCCTGGCTCCAGGCGACATGGCCCAGCAGCCAGGAGCCGGGAGGCTCTTCGGAAAATTCCACCTTGGCGGCTTCGGGAACGCTCTTCAGATTGATCAGGCGATGTTCGAGCGCGAACGGGCTGCCATTCGCCAGATGAAGACATTCCAGCGCAATGATCTTGCCGTCCCGCGCAAGCCATTTCTCCGCCTCGCTTTTCGGTTGGCGAATTTCGCGGGACAGGAGTTTGAGACCATAAGCCGCGCCGCGCGCGATGATGTCGGCGCGGATATCGGGGATGGCCAGCACCAGAGACTGGAAATGCTGCTCGGCGACAAAAGAGCCGCCCCGCTTGCGGCGGATCAGGAGACCGGCTTGAACCAGGCTGGAAAGGGCCTGGCTCACCGTCATCCGGGCGCAGCCATAACGCGCCATCAATTCATGCTCGATCGGAATCCGGTATCCGGGCGCCCAAGCGCCGCTGAGAATCTTCTTTTCGATATCGGCGCGGATCTGCCGCTGAAGGGAGGCGGGCTTGGCCATGGTCAGGCGGCACTCAATCTGGTCATGGATTTGAGATAATTGGAGACGATCTCGTCTTTGCGAATGTGACGGCCATCCTGCACCAGCTTGCGACCATGGCGCCACACGGCGCGGATAAGCCGGTTGGAGCCTGCGAAAATAAAGCTGTCCAGCAGCCTGTCGCCGTGCCGGCCGGCAAAGACTTCCGACGTCGCGTCCAGCGCCACGATGTCCGCCGGCTCGCCTTCCGCAAGTCCGTTGGACCCCTGGAGCGCCTGTGCCCCGCCAGCGCGCGCGCCCTCATAGAGTGTCCTTCCAGTGGAGGGGCTCTCGTCGCCCGCCGCCACATTGCGCGCCTCTTTTTGAAGGCGTTGACCATATTCCAGGATGCGCAATTCCTCGACCGTCGAGAGAATATTGTTGGCGTCGCTGCCGATCGCGAACCGGCCGCCCCTTTCCAGAAACGCGGGAAGCGGGAACAGGCCGTCTCCCAGATTGGCCTCGCTCAGCGGGCACAGCCCCGCCACCGCACCGCTTGCCGCAAGCCGCGCATTTTCCGATCCGTCCATATGCGTGGCATGGATGAAGCACCAGCGGGTATCGATGTCCTGATTGTCCAACAGCCACTGGACGGGCCTTGCCTTCAAATATTGTTCGCAGTCCGCCACTTCCCGCCGCTGCTCGGAGACATGGATGTGGACCGGCCGATTCTTCATGAAAGGCGCGAGTGCCGCCAGAGACGAGGGTGCGACCGCTCGCAAGCTGTGCGGTGCCAGGCCGAGGACGGCGCCGTCGAGTTTGCCGATGATCTCCATCGCTTTGGCATGCAGTTGCTGAAAGCCATCGAGGCCGGTGCAGAAGCGGCGCTGCGCCGGATTGGGCGGGCGTCCGTCAAAGCCGCCCCGTTCATAAAGGACCGGCAACAAAGTCAGCCCGATTCCGGACGTGGTGGCTGCGGCGGCAATCCGCTCGCTCATCTCCGCCGGGTTGTCATAGCGCACCCCCGATGGATCATTGTGCAGATAGTGAAATTCGCCGACGCGGGTAAAGCCGCCTTCCAGCATTTCCGCATACGCCAGGGCGGTGATCGCCTCCGCGTCTTCGGGAGAGACGGCCGTCACGAAGCGATACATGGCGTCGCGCCAGGTCCAGAAATTGTCCCTGCCACCACGAAACTCGGCGGCGCCCGCCAGACCGCGCTGGAAGCCATGGCTGTGCACATTGGCAAGGCCGGGCAGGGCGATCCCGCAGATCTCGTCGCCCGCTCTTGGCGCAGTATCGGCCGACAGGCGCGCAATCCGCCCACCGCGCAGTTCTAGACGCACGCCGGAGCGCCAGCCGCCAGGCAACAGCGCCGATTCGAAAAACAGGCTCGTTTCTTCCGCCACTGGACAAATCCCCGGGGGCTCAGTAATGTCTAGACATTATAGCGGCTCCTGCCAAGGCGGTGAAGCGTGCGCTGTGATCGTCTCTGGCGACGGGCAAGATTGATGACCATGGTTCCTCCCGGCCTGGGGCTCGTCGAGGACGGTATCGTCGCCTGCGCCGCCGGCAAGATAGTCTATGCCGGACCCCGGCGCGATGCGCCCCAATTCGACGGCGAAACCATCGACTGTGAGGAGCGGTGGCTCACGCCCGGCCTGATCGACTGCCACACACATCTGGTTTATGGCGGCGACCGTGTGGGGGAGTTTGAACAAAGGCTTTCCGGCGAATCCTATTCCAGGCTTGCGCGCAAGGGCGGCGGCATCCGCGTGACCATGGAAGCCACGCGTGAGGCCAGCCTGGACGCGCTGGTGACCGCAGCTTTGGGCCGGCTGGACGTGATGATCGCGCACGGCGTCACCACGGTCGAAGTCAAATCGGGCTACGGCCAGTCGCTGGACAGCGAATTGAAGCAATTGCGCGCCGCCCGCAGATTGGAAGAGCTGCGCAAAGTGTCCATTTCGCCGACCTTTCTGGCGGCCCATGCCGTGCCGCCGGAGTTCGAGGGCAAGCCGGATGCCTTTGTTGCGGAGATCTGCGAAACCATGCTGCCTAAGGTGGCGGCGGACTCCCTCGCCGATGCGGTGGACGCATTCTGTGAAGGGGTGGGATTTTCAAGCGCGCAGATCCGCGCCCTGTTTCGCGCGGCCAAGGCCCATGGCCTTCCCGTCAAGCTTCACGCCGAACAGCTTTCGAATCTGCACGGAGCGCGGCTTGCGGCGGAGTTCGGGGCGCTTTCCGCCGATCATCTGGAATATCTCGATTGGGAAGGCGCGGAGGCCATGGCGCGCGCCGGCACGGTGGCGGTGCTTCTGCCCGGCGCCTATTACTTCACCAGGGAAACGCAAAAGCCGCCCGTGGAGCTGTTGCGCAAAGCACGCGTGCCCATGGCAGTGGCGACGGACTGTAATCCCGGCACGTCACCGCTGACCTTGCCGCTGCTGACGATGAACATGGCAGCCACCCTGTTCGGCCTCAATGTCACGGAATGTCTGGCCGGCATGACGCGGGAAGCGGCGAGAGCGCTCGGCCGCTTGGGCAGGATCGGCACCCTGGAGGCGCGCAAGGATTGCGATTTGGCGATCTGGGACATCGATCAGCCGGCGGAGCTTGTCTATCACATGGGATTGAACCCGCTACACAGCCGGGTATGGCAGGGCCAATGCGCGTGATCGTTCTGGAGCCCGGCAAGGTCTCGCTGGATCAATGGCGATCGATCTATCGCGGCGCGCCTTTGCGCTTGGCGCTTGGCCATGACGGCCGGGTCGCGGCAAGCGCGGCAGCCGTGACGCGCATTCTGGCAAAAGGCGCGCCAGTTTATGGAATCAATACTGGTTTCGGCAAACTGGCCAGCACGCGCATCGACGGCGCGGATCTGACCCAACTCCAGCGCAACATCGTGCTGTCGCACGCGGCCGGGGTGGGCGCGCCGGTGCCGAAGACGGTTGCCCGGCTGATGCTGGCGCTGAAACTGACCAATCTGGCCCAGGGCGCTTCCGGTGTGCGGCTGGAGGTCATCGCGCTTTTGTCCGCGATGCTGGAACACAATCTCATACCAGTCATCCCGGGGCAGGGTTCGGTCGGCGCTTCGGGCGATCTGGCGCCCCTGGCGCATATGGCGGCCGCTATGATCGGCGTGGGATCGATCGAAACCGGGGAAGGTGTCCTCCCCGCAGGACAAGCTTTGGCCTCGGCCGGCCTCAAGCCGTTGGCGTTGGGCCCGAAAGAAGGCCTGGCGCTTCTGAACGGAACGCAATTCTCCACTGCCTGCGCGCTTGCGGGCCTATTCGAGACGGAATCGCTTTTCCGCACCGCGTTGGTCACCGGTGCGCTCTCAACCGACGCGGCGCGGGGCGCCGACACGCCGTTCGATCCTCGCATTCACCGTTTGCGCGGGCATGCTTGCCAGATCGAAACGGCGGCGGCGTTGCTGCGTCTCATGGCGGGGTCGGCCATTCGCGCGTCGCACCTTTCCGGCGATCCCCGGGTGCAGGATCCCTATTGCCTGAGATGCCAGCCCCAGGTGATGGGCGCGGCGCTCAATATCCTGCGCCAATGCGCGGCGACTTTGGGCGATGAAGCGAACGGCGTGTCGGACAATCCGCTGATATTCCCCGAAACGGACGAGGCGCTTTCCGGCGGCAATTTCCATGCCGAGCCCGTCGCATTTGCGGCGGACATCGTGGCCATGGCGATCTGCGAAATCGGATCCCTGGCGGAACGGCGCATCGCGATGCTGATCGATCCGGCCTTGTCGGGCCTGCCGGCGTTCCTGACACCGCATCCGGGCCTCAATTCCGGGTTCATGATTCCGCAGGTGACGGCGGCGGCTCTGGTTTCGGAGAACAAGCAGAAAGCCTATCCGGCCAGTGTCGATTCCATTCCGACCTCCGCCAATCAGGAAGATCATGTTTCCATGGCCGCCCATGGCGCGCGCCGCTTGTTGGAGATGTCACAGAATCTGGCGGGCGTCCTGGGCATCGAATTGCTGGCGGCTGCCCAGGGTTGCGATTTTCACACCAGACTTCGCTCGAGTCCCATTCTGGAGAATGTACGCGCCTTGTTGCGGGAAAGCGTGCCGACGATGCAAAGCGATCGCCATTTCAAGCCGGATCTGGACGCCGCGATCGCCTTGGTCTGCCGCGGCGACGTCGCCCGCAATCTGGAGCCAGGTGTGCTGCCGGGCCTTGTGGCATGAGCGACTGGCTCAGTGTCCGGCGTGGCGAGGCGCCCCTCATCCTCAGTTTCCCACATACGGGAACCTTCCTTCCGCCGGAGGTGGAGCAACATTTGGTTTCGCCTTGGCTGGCGCGCAAGGACACTGATTGGGGCATCGACAGGCTTTACGATTTTGCGGCCGACCTGGACGCTACGATCATCCGAACCGCGATCTCGCGGACCGTGATCGATGTCAATCGCGATCCGGCTGGCAAATCGCTCTATCCCGGCCAGGACACGACCGCGCTTTGCCCCACCGCAACGTTCGACGGCGAAGCGCTCTATCGCGAAGGGCTGGAGCCAGGCACGGAAGAGATCGCGCGCCGCCGGCGGCTCTTCTTCGATCCCTATCATGCCGCGCTGGGTGAAGAGATTGCCCGCCTGCGTCGCCTGCATGGTCGCATCATACTCTATGACGCCCATGCCATTCGTTCCGTCATACCGCGGCTGTTCGCCGGCACCCTGCCGCATTTGAATATCGGCACTGACAATGGCCGGACCGCGGACGGGGAGCTTGTCCGAGATATCGAAACCAGGTGTGGCAGGACGAATTTCACGTTCGTCGTCAATGGGCGTTTTCGCGGTGGTTGGACGACGCGTCATTATGGCGATCCGGCCCGCGGCGTGCATGCAATCCAGATGGAGATCGCCTGCCGCAGCTATATGGAAGATCCCGTGCGGGTGACCAAGAACAATTGGCCCCCAGCCGTTATGGGTGATGCACAAGTAGCTGAATTGCGCGCGCTTCTGAAAGACATCCTCACAAACTGCATTCGCCTGGCCCAAGGAATCCCGCCATGAACCGCTTTGACAATAGCCGTAGAATCCATGCATCGACCGGCGATCGCCTCACGGCCAAGACCTGGCTCACCGAGGCGCCACTCCGCATGCTGATGAACAATCTCGACCCCAATGTCGCGGAGCGGCCCGAGGAACTGGTTGTCTATGGCGGTATTGGCCGCGCCGCCCGCGATTGGGAAAGCTTCGACCGCATTGTTGCGGCGTTGAAGCGGCTGGAGGCCGATGAAACGCTGCTGATCCAATCGGGCAAACCCGTGGGTATATTTCGCACCCACGAAAACGCGCCCCGCGTCCTGCTCGCCAATTCGAATCTGGTTCCGCACTGGGCGAACTGGGCCAATTTTCAAGAATTGGATCGCAAGGGGCTGATGATGTACGGCCAGATGACGGCCGGATCCTGGATCTATATCGGCGCCCAGGGCATCGTTCAGGGGACCTACGAAACCTTTGTCGAGATGGGCCGTCGGCACTATGGCGGCGATCTTTCCGGCCGATGGTTGCTCACCGCCGGCCTGGGCGGCATGGGCGGCGCGCAGCCCCTGGCGGCGGTGATGGCAGGCGCCTCTTGTCTGGCAATCGAATGCCAGCCTTCGCGGATCGAGATGCGGCTGCGCACGGGTTATCTGGATCGGCGTTGCGATTCCCTGGACGAAGCGCTTGCGATCATCCGTCAATCCTGCGCCGCGAAAGAGCCCGTGTCGGTGGGACTGTTGGGCAACGCCGCCGAAATCCTGCCCGAGCTTCTGCGGCGCGGCGTGCGGCCCGATCTTCTGACTGACCAAACATCGGCACATGATCCGGCGAACGGCTATCTCCCCAAAGGCTGGTCGTTGGATCAGTGGGCGTCTGCGCGCGAGCGCGAACCGAAGACGGTCGAGGCAGCGGCGAAGGCATCCATGGCCGAGCATGTCCGCGCCATGCTGGAGTTTCACAAAGCGGGCGTGCCCACCGTCGATTACGGCAACAATATCCGGCAGATGGCCAAGGATGTCGGCGTCGCCGATGCGTTCGATTTTCCTGGCTTTGTCCCCGCCTATATCCGCCCGCTTTTTTGCCGGGGCATCGGGCCGTTCCGCTGGGTGGCATTGTCGGGCGATCCCGAAGACATTTACAGAACCGACGCGCGGGTGAAGGAGCTCTTGCCCGACAACAAGCACCTGCATCACTGGCTGGACATGGCGCGGAAGAAGATCAAGTTCCAGGGACTGCCGGCGCGCATCTGCTGGGTCGGGCTGGGCGACCGGCACCGGTTGGGCCTTGCCTTCAACGAGATGGTGGCGAAGGGCGAGGTCGGCGCCCCTATCGTGATAGGCCGCGATCATCTGGATTCCGGCTCGGTCGCCTCTCCCAACCGCGAGACCGAAGCCATGCAGGACGGGTCGGACGCGGTGTCGGATTGGCCCATGCTGAACGCGCTTCTGAACACAGCGTCGGGCGCAACCTGGGTTTCGCTCCATCATGGCGGCGGTGTGGGGATGGGATATTCCCAGCATGCCGGGATGGTGATCGTTGCCGACGGTACAGAAGCCGCGGCAAAGCGGCTGGCGCGCGTGCTTTGGAACGATCCGGCCACCGGGGTCATGCGCCACGCCGATGCGGGTTACGAGATCGCCTTGGCCTGTGCCGCCGACAGGAAACTCGATCTGCCCAGCATTGCGGCGCGCTGACTGCCTGCTGGAATTAGCGGCTTGCGCGGAACCGTTCGGGAAAACAAACAGTTCACTAGGTTTCCCGAGCGTGGCCCGATGGCGCAAGAGCCAAAATCGCTGAAAGACCTTAATCGAGCGATTTCGCATGCACGGCCTTTTGTAACCGGAGGCACCAAGGCGGTGTTGGGAGAGGGTCCCCTCCATCCCGATCTGGCGCTTGTGGGCGAACAGCCGGGCGATCAGGAAGATCTGCAAGGGCGGCCCTTTGTGGGGCCCGCGGGCAAGCTTCTGGACAGGGCGCTGGCCGAAGCCGGGATCGACCGCGACGAAATCTACATCACCAATGCCGTCAAGCATTTCAAATATAGGCTGCGCGGCAAGCGGCGCCTGCATGCCAAGCCCAATGCGGGCGAGATCAAGCATTACCGGCGCTGGCTCAAGACAGAAATGGAGTTGGTGAAACCGCGCGTGGTCGTGGCTCTCGGGGCCAGTGCTGTGCTCGCGCTGGCCGGCCATGCCCTGACGATCTCGGCGAATCGCGGACGCACTGATTTTGACGGACAATGCGGGTTCATCACGGTTCATCCGTCGTCATTGCTGCGGATTCGGGAAGAGAAGGACCGCCGCGCCGCCTTCCGAAAATTCGTGTCCGATTTGGAGAAGGCCAAAGAATTTGCCGCCGAGGCGCGCTGCGCCGCGTGACACTGGCGTCTTGCCTATGATTGCTCCGTATCCGGCCAACCTTGCGCGCCTATCAATGGCACGAATTTCACCCCGCCAAATTCGTCACGCGAGAACTTGGCTTCCTCGAGTCTTGTCAGCCTCGTCAGACGCTGATCACCGCTCTCTTCCACGGGCATGATCAATCGCCCACCCATGACGAGCTGCCGTTTCAGCGCATCCGGCGGCTCGGGCCCGCTGGCGGCCACCAGGATGGCGTCGAAGGGCGCTTCCTCGGGCCAGCCGTTGCTGCCGTCGCCCGTCCGGAAAGTGATGTTGTCATAACCCAGGGCGCGGCCCCGCTTCTCAGCCACCGCGGCCAAGGCCGGGAGCCGTTCGATGGCAAAAACATGGGCCACAAGCCGGCTCAACACCGCGGCGGCATAGCCGGAGCCCGCGCCCACCTCCAGGACGCGGTCGCCGGGATGAAGGTCTGCGGCGGCCAGCATCACCGCCACAACATAAGGCTGGGATATCGTCTGACCTTCGGCGATCGGGAGCGCCCTGTCCTCATAAGCCGACGCCTCGAAGCCAGGCTCCACGAAGGCTTCCCGCGGAACTTCCCCCATCGCGGCCAGGACGCGTTTGTCCCGCACGCCCCGACGCGCGATCTGGGTTTTCAGCATTTCTTGCCGGGCCTTTTCGTACATGCCGGCCATCCTTGTCCCAGAACCAACGGGAGCTGGCGGCGGTTCCATCCGGAACGCGAAGGCGGCTGTCGCGTTGGCCTGAATTAAGGAGAATTCTCATGGCAAAACCCACCCCACGGCAGCGCCGCACCGAAGGGCGCGTGATGCACGAATTCAAGCATGGCGAGCTGAAGAGCGGTCGGGGCGGCAAGGTGAAGAGCCGCAAACAGGCGATCGCCATTGCGCTCAACCAAGCCGGAGCCTCCAAATACGCCAGCGCCCGCAAGAATCGCAGCAATCGCGCCAAGACGGAGCGCAAGGAGAGTGCAGGCAGAACCGCCCAACAAGAGCGGGAGGGTAAGTCGCATCTCGGCGCGCGCAACAAGCGCGAGAGCTCCCGCGCCGAAGGCGGCAGGAATGCCCGCAAGCGCACCGCGTCCGGCAAGCGCGCGGCGCGTTCGCGCGTGCAAGGCGGATCGAGCAAGGCGGAGCTTTATCGGCGGGCCAAAAAAGCGCGAATTCCCAACCGATCGAAAATGACCAAGACCCAGCTGCAGAATGCCTTGAAGCGCTAGTGACGGCGGCGATAGACCCAGACATGGGCCGGGGGCAGATTGCGCCATACGGTCAGCTTGCTCAGGGACAAATGTGCGCCTGCCGGAACTGGCGGCCACCAGCCATAGGATAGCTGGACGAATTGGCCGCCCAACCCCTGGCAGTCGAGTGCGGTTTCGATCAATTGCGCCCTGCGCGCGACCGGGTGAT
The DNA here is from genome assembly GCA_035605955.1 of Rhizomicrobium sp. Lineage (GTDB taxonomy): Bacteria > Pseudomonadota > Alphaproteobacteria > Micropepsales > Micropepsaceae > Rhizomicrobium. The sequence continues at coordinate 51,715 of DATNGI010000082.1, read as the reverse complement.
TGAGCAAAGGCAGGCCCGAAATCACTGCGGCGATCGTGGCATCGCCGGGCAGAAAGCGGTCAAACTGGAATGCGTCGGCGCAAAAGATTTTGGCGCGGGGAAATTGACGCGAGAGCAGCTGATGGAAATTCGGAATGCTTTCGAACAGAACCAGCCGTTCCGTCGGGATGCCATGCTGCAGGAGGGCTGCGGTCACCGTTCCCGTGCCGGCGCCAAGCTCCACGACCAAGCCAGGCCTTTGGGGATTGACCTGCGCCGCGATGGCGCGCGCCAGCGCGGGCCCCGATGGTGTGGGCGCGCTGACGGACAAGGGATCGTCCCGCAATCCCCGCAAGAAATCCGAGTAGGTTGGCATCCTGGTCCTGCCGGCGGCTGGTTGAAACCGGCTGCCGAAGGGAACGCCCTGGGGCCGACGGCGTTCCGCCCGCCCGACGCGGTGGCCTCAATTCAGGCGGCGTCGGATTCCAGGCGGCGCATGGCGCGCGTGTTTTCCGATGGCGCGGATCTGAGGCGCAACGTCGCCGTCGTGCCGACATTCTCCGCGCTTTCGAATTCCAGTGCGCCCCCGAATCCGGCGACAAGGGCATAGCATATCGATAGGCCCAGCCCGGTGCCTTGGTTGTTGCGGATATAAGCGTGGCTGGCCTGGGTGAAGGGCTGCCCCAGTTTCCGCAAAAGCTCCCTGGACATGCCGCAACCGCGATCGGAGACGCGCACTTCGATTATGTCCTTGCTTGGAATTTCCCTGATCGAAACTTCGACCGGGGCGTCGGCAAACGAAAATTTGACGGCGTTGCTGAGAAGATTGATCAGGACTTGTTTGAGGGCCTGGCGATCGGCGAAGACGGTGAGTTCGTCCGCGCCGCCTTTGTAATCAATGGCGATGCCTCGCTTCGCGGCATCGCCGCAAACGAGCATGATCGTTTCTCGCACCACCGTGTCGATGGCCACGGCGCCGATCTCATATTCCTGCTTCTTGGCCTCGAGTTTCGACATAAGCAGAATATCGTTCACGATGGCGAGCAAATGCCGGCCGCTGGCCAGGATGTCCTCGGTGTATTCGCCATATTTGCGGTGCCCAAGGGGCCCGAACAATTGATTGGTGAGCATCTCGGAAAATCCGATGATCGCGTTCAAAGGCGTGCGCAGCTCATGGCTCATATTGGCGATGAACAGGGACTTGGCCTGCGCCGCCTGCTCCGCCGCCAGGGTTCTTTCCGTCAGCGCCGCGGTTTCCATTTTCCGCAGCCGGATCAGGATCCAGGACCAACCACCCGCGACGGCCGCGATCAGAAGCATTGAGAGGATCGCCAATGTTTTCAGCACGGGCAGGCTTTCGCGGATAATGTCTTGCGAGGCGACCCCGGTTTTCCACTCAAGGCTGAGATTGGCCTGCGTTCCCGGGAAGCTCGCAAGCGGCAAGCCGCCCGAGCCGGTCGAGCCAATATGCGCGCCGTCCAGATTGAAGTGCTTTGTAAGGTCGGAAAGAAGTGCGCCGTCGAAATTTTGAAAGAATATCAGCGAGGCGAAAGGCTTTGCGCCTTTCGGCCCGCCCTCAAGCCCTGACGCTGTGATGGGCGTGATGGAGAGAAAAATCGGCTTGCCACGCAGCCGGATGAATCCGCTTCGGGCCGGTTCGTGGGTGCGGCCCTCGCCCGCGAGCACGTCGAGCGTGAGGGATGTAAAGAGATGCAACTCCTGCGGCGTCAGTTTGCCGATGCCGGTGCGGGGCGAAAGATACAGATATTGCACCGCGCCCATCTTTGTCAGCACGGCGGCGCCGGTGATGCCATTCAGATTCTCCTGATAGGGACCAAGATGGGCGTCGGCCCATTTGGGGTCCAGAACCTTCCTAGCCCGCAGGAACAATTCATCCCAATAGGCATAGTCGCTGTTGCTCTTGACGATCGGCGCCGTGGTGAAAAGTATCGCGGCTCTTGCGATGCGCTGCTCAGCCTCAAGCTCGGCGGCATCGGCATGATGCGCGGAGGATTGCAGTATCCAATAGCAGACATAAAAGCAGGCGCCGAGAATAGCCGCGACCGGCACGGTAAGCGCCAAAATGGCCGAGCTGCCCGCGAAGGCAGTTTTGTTTCCCCGTAGCAGATTGCCAACCCAACTCGTCTGTGGGCCCATGCCGCTTACTTTAGAGATGAAATTTTAACGCGTCGTATCCACCTGATCGTCCCGCCCGGTACGCCATCCGACTGAATTGCGGCAGCTTTATCGCGGCCGTGCCTCACCGAAACACATAATTAACCAAGCAAGCGTCCGCGCTGTCGGTGTGACGCGCCAAGATGCTTGGGCTTGCTGACCCTTATGTGATTAGAAATTCGGCCCGCAGAGCGCCGGGATCGAGTGCTTCAGCCGCCTCACTGCAGATTCACGAACATGCCGCCATCGACCAGCAAGGCCGCGCCGGTGACATAGCGCGCCATGTCGGATGCCAGGAAGATGATCGGGCCCGCCAGATCGTCGGGCTCGCCCAGCCGGCCCAGCGGTATGCGTTTTTCCATATAGGCGCGTTTGGCCGGATCGCTGAGATCTTCCTTGTTGATGTCGGTCTGGATCGTCCCCGGCAGCACGGCATTGCAGCGAATCTTATGCCGCCCCAGCGCGATGGCGGCGGATTGCATCAGCGACAGCACGCCGGCCTTGGTGGGCGTGTAATGCGTCTGATATTCGCCGCCGACAAAGGCGGAAATGGACGACACCGCGATGATCGCACCGCCATGGCCCTGGGCCACCAGCTGATTGGCGCCCGCTTGCACCATATAATAAGCGCCGTGAAGATTGACGTGCATGGTGCGTTCCAGAGTTTCGCGCGGCATGTCCAGGAAAGCGTGAAACGGGCAGATGCCGGCATTGCTCACGAACACGTCGATCTTGCCAAAGGCGCGAACCGCTTCGTTGACGAAAGTGGGCGCGCTCTCCGGATCGGCCACATCCTGCTTTAGGGCGATGGCGCGGCGGCCTGCCGCTTGGATCGCTTTCACCGTGTCGTTGGCCTGTTCATCGTTCGCGTCGAAATAGGTGAAAGCGATGTCGGCGCCCTGCCGGGCTGCGCCGATGGCTGCGGCCCGGCCTATGCCGGCGGACGCGCCAGTGATCAAAACGACTTTGTTTTCCAGCAACATATGCCCTCCAGCGGCCTCCACATTAGCCCGCTTTCCGTGCTAGGAAAATGGCCGGTCCGGGCATCAGCTGGGGTCGCGGACCGGCCATCGCGAGATCGGGGAGGCTATGGGGCTGCCAAAGATAAAATATGTCCGTGCCTCCGTCACGCGCGGCGGCGGCGCGGATTATCACGATCAAAAAGGCGAGCATTGGATCGACGACCATATCGCCACGCCCATGAGCCGGTATCCGGAGTACCGCCAGAGCAGACGCAGCTTCGGGATCAATGTCCTGGGCACCCTGGTGGTGGAGGTTGAGGCCGAGGACGGCACCATCGGAATCGCCGTGACCACGGGTGGGGAGCCCGCCGCTTTTATCGTCGAGCGGCATCTTTCGCGTTTCCTGGAGGGGCGCGATCCCGCGGACATCAAGACGATCTGGGATCAGATGTATTTTTCCACCCAATATTATGGCCGCAAGGGCCTGGTGGTGAACGCGCTGTCTGGCGTCGATTTGGCGCTATGGGACTTGTTGGGAAAGTTGCAGGGCCTGCCCGTGCATGCGCTTTTGGGCGGCGCGGTTCGCGACGAGCTGAGCTTTTATGCGACCGGCGCGCGCCCCGATCTCGCCAAGACTATGGGCTTCATCGGCGGCAAGCTGCCACTCCATCATGGACCGGCGGAAGGCGAGGGGGGCTTCGCCAAGAATCTGGCCCTGTTGAAAGAGATGCGCGAGCGGACGGGCCCGGATTTCTGGCTGATGTATGATTGCTGGATGGCGCTCGACCTGGACTATGCGGCGCGCTTGGCGGGAGCTTGCGGCGATTTTGGATTGAAATGGATCGAGGAACCGCTTAGCCCCGACGATTATTGGGGCTATGCCGACCTTAAGCGGAAAATTCCGGCCGGCATGATGCTGACGACCGGCGAGCATGAAGCGACACGTTGGGGTTTCCGGCTCCTGTTCGAGATGGATTGCTGCGACATTGTTCAGCCGGATGTGGGATGGTGCGGTGGTCTGACGGAGTTGATCGAGATTTCCACACTGGCGGACCGGTACAAGAAGCTGGTGGTGCCGCATGGCTCGTCGGTTTATTCCTATCATTTCGCCCTCACCCGCCATAATTCGCCTTTTTCCGAATTCCTGATGATGGCGCCGAAGGCGGACAAGGTGGTGCCCATGTTCTACCCCCAATTGATCGGCGAACCTGTTCCCGAGAATGGAAAAATCAAGCTCTCGTCACTCGACAAGCCTGGCTTCGGCGTCGAGCTTAACCGCGAGCTTGCGCTTCATCGTCCCTATCCACATTGAGAAGAAACATGAGCACAAAAAACCGGTTCGACATGCGTTGTGCCGTCATCACCGGCGGCGCCTCAGGTCTTGGCAAGGAGACCGCCAAACGATTGATCGGCGAGGGCGCCAAGGTCGCTCTGTGGGATTTGAATGCCGAGACGCTTGATCGCGCAAAGCAAGAGGTTGGGGCGACCCATAGCGTCGCGCTGGACGTTTGCGATCCGGCGCAGGTGGCCGCCGCCGCCGCGGAAAGTGCCAAGGCGTTGGGCAAGATCGATATCCTGGTCAATTCCGCCGGCATCACCGGCGCGACCGCGATGGTGCAAGAGTATCCCCTCGACAGTTGGCGCCGGGTGATCGATATCAATCTCAACGGCTTGTTCTATTGCTGCCGCGCCGTGGTGCCGTTCCTGCTGGCGAACAAATATGGGCGCATCGTCAATGTCTCCTCCGTGGCAGGGAAGGAAGGCAATCCCAACATGTCAGCCTATTCGGCTTCGAAGGCGGGCGTGATCGGACTGACCAAATCCCTCGGCAAGGAGCTTGCGCCTCACAATGTGATGGTGAACGCCATCACGCCCGCGACATTCGAAAGTCCGATCCTCGACCAGTTGCCGCAAAGTCAGATCGACTATATGCGATCCAAGATTCCGATGGGGCGGCTTGGCGTTGTTTCCGAAGTCGCGGCTATGATCTGCTTCATGGCGAGCGAGGAATGCAGTTTCACCACCGCGGCAACCTTCGACATTTCCGGCGGGCGGACGACCTTCTGAAATGGGCGCCATCCCCTTCGTCGATGCGCATGTTCATATGTGGGATTTGTCCCGCATCCATTACCCCTGGCTTTCGCCACCTTTCCGCAACGACGGCCCCAATGGCAGCGTTGAACCGATCGCGCGCAACTATCTGCTCGAGGATTACACCGAGGATTCCAAGAATTGGGATGTGCGCGGCATGGTCCATGTCGATGCCGGGGCCGATGCCTCAGCGGCGCTGGACGAGACGGCATGGCTGCAAGCGATGGCTGATGCGCGGGGCCTGCCGAATGCGATCGTCGCTTTCGCCGGATTGAACGATCCCAACCTCGAAAAGATATTGGAAGTGCATGCCGAAAGCCCGAATGTGCGCGGCATCCGCCATATCGTGAATTGGCACAAAGACCCCGGGCGCAGCTACACCGCGCGCGATGTCACGGGCGATCCGCAATGGGCGAAGGGCTTCGCGGCGCTCGCCAAATACGGACTATCCTTCGATCTGCAAGCCTATCCGGGTCAATTTTCCGGTTTGGCCAGATTGGTTGCCCGTCATCCAGAAATTCCGGTCATCATCAATCATTTGGGCATGCCGGTGATCACCGACGAGGACGGCATTTCCCGGTGGCGGAGCGGCATGCGCGCCCTGGCCGCATCGCCGCATGTTTGCGTGAAACTGTCCGGGGTGGGCTTCATCCGGCGCGACTGGACAATCGATCTGATCCGGCCATTCCTATTGGAGGCGATCGACATGTTCGGCCCCGGACGTTGCCTTTTTGCCAGCGATTATCCCACCGACAAATTGTTCGGCAGCTTTGACCGACATCTTGACGCTTACAGCGAAATCGTCTCGGCTTTCTCTGAAGACGAACGCCGCGCCATGTTTGGCGGCAACGCCGTGCGCGTCTATCGCATGGACATTGGTTTGTAGCACCGACTGGGGGCAGTATGGGCAATCCGATGTTGGGCGTCTTCTTCCACTGGCTGGGAGGGCTTGCTTCGGGAAGCTTTTATGTCCCCTTTCGCCGCGTGCGCCATTGGTCGTGGGAGATTTTCTGGCTGGTGGGCGGCACCTTCAGCTGGGTCATCGCGCCTTGGCTTTTCGCGACGCTCAGGACCAATGATCTGTTCGGCGTGCTGGCAGCGACACCCGCGCGGACCTGGGAGTTCTGCATTCTGTTCGGCTTTTTGTGGGGCTTTGGCGGCCTCACCTTCGGCCTCACCATGCGGTATCTGGGGCTTTCCCTGGGCATGGCCATCATCATGGGCCTGACGGCTACGTTCGGCACTTTGATGCCGCCGCTTTTTTCCGGCGAGCTGCTTTCGACCCTGATCTGGTCCATGCATGGGCAGATCATCATTCTGGGTCTGATGGTCTGCCTGATGGGCATGGCCGTTATCGGCTATGCCGGCCGCTCCAAAGTGCGGGAAATGCCGCCGGAGCAGCAGCGCGCTTCCATCCTGGAGTTCGACCTCAAACGGGGCTTGCTGATCGCGATTTTCTCCGGCGTCATGTCGAGCTGTTTCGCCTATGGCTTGGACGCGGGCGAGCCGGTGCGCAAATTGACATTGGCGGCCGGCACGGACGCCCTGGCGCAAGGCCTGCCGGTGCTTTGTCTGGTGTTGTTGGGCGGCGCTACTACCAATTTCCTTTGGTGCTTTTATCTCATCGCCCGGAACGGCACCGCACGCGAGCTGGTCGGCGGTATCGGGCCCTCAGCCGATCCCGATATTGGAGCGCCGCCGCTATTGCGCAATTATCTCTTCTGCGCGCTTGCGGGCACCACCTGGTATTTTCAATTCTTCTTCTACACCATGGGCGAAAGCCAGATGGGGCGTTACGGCTTTTCGAGTTGGACCATCCATATGGCGAGCATCATCATCTTTTCCAGCCTTTGGGGATTCGCCCTGAAGGAATGGAAAGGCGCCGGGCGACAGACCTTGTTTCTCGTCTTTTCCGGCCTAGCGCTTTTGGTGGGATCTACGGTCATTATCGGCGTGGGGAATTCTCTTCCGGGTTAATTGACAGGAGCGTTCGATGACGCGGCGCATTTTTATCCTTCTTTCCGCAGCATTGCTTTGGACGGCGCCGGCCGTCGCGCAACAAGGAGCGCCACAGCGCCTGACCATCGACTGGTCGAAGACCCTGCGCGTCTCGGTCACCACGCCGACGCTGCAGGTCGTGGTCAATCCCAAACTTCAGCCGGGTGAGATCGTTCGTAAAGAAGGATATGCGGCGTTCCAGACGCTTCAGTTGCAATATGCCCGCTATGTGCCTTGGTTTCCCTATCCGCGCATGGCGGTGCCTGAGCTTTCTCCCCCGACGGCAACGCAGACATTCTGGGACTTCAAGCTGGTCGATCCTCCGGCGCTCGATTTCCTCAAGGCCACGGCGGGGCGCAACGGCTATATGAATTTCAGCACCATTCCGGCGTGGATGTTCAAGACGCCGACGCCGGTGAAGGTGCCGTCGGACCCGAACCAGCCCGATTTCGATTATAATCACGGCACCGAACTGGTCGATCCCACCGGCAAGCAGCTTTCCGATTATTACGGCCGCATCGCGTCCTGGTATGCGGCCGGCGGCTTCACCGACGAGTTGGGCGTGTTTCACAAATCTGGCTATCACTTCGCGCTGCCGCTTTATGAAGTTCTCAACGAAGTTGATGCCGAACACAATATGACGCCGGCGCAATATGCCCAGCGTTATGACGCGATCGTGACCGGCATCCGCAAAGTCAGCCCCAAGACGCAATTCATCGGCTTGGCGCTGGCCGATCCCCGCAACCATCCGGAGATCTTCGAATATTTCCTCAATCCGGCTAACCATAAGCCCGGCATTCCGCTGGATTGGATTTCCTACCATTTCTATGCTGTGCCGGCCGGCGGCGAGACTATGGAAACATCGCAATATACTTTTTTTGCGCAGGCCGCCGACTTCGTCAGAAGCGCGAGATACATAGATGCCATCCGCAAACGCCTCTCGCCGCACACGCGCACAATGATCAACGAAACGGGCTCCATCCTGCGCCACGACATGGATCCGCAAACCTCTTCCAGCAAGGCAGATCCCCATATTCCGCAAAGCTACTGGAATCTGTCGGGTGCGACATATGCCTATGTCTATGAAGAGCTCGCCAAGCTTGGGATCGATGTCGTGGGGGAATCGCAGCTGGTGGGTTATCCCAGCCAATTTCCCAGCGTCACGATGGTGGATTGGAACACCGGCCGCCCCAATGCCCGTTTTCAGGTTCTAAGCCTGATGCATGACAATATGGGCCCCGGCGACCGCCTTATCGCGCTCAACACCGATCCCATCTTCGACGCCCAACCTATCGCGGTCAGCGCCTATGTCCGCAACGGTGTACGGAAAGTCTTTCTCATCAATCGCCGCGCGGTGCCGGCCAGTATAGAACTTCCGGGCGTGGCGGGCGGCAGCTTGCAAGTGGTCGATCAGACGAGCGCCGGCGGCCCGATCCGGCGGGAAAAGATTTCATCGTCAAGCATCACGCTCGGCGGCTTCGCGGTGGCCGTGGCCGATCTTCCGGGAAAAGTGCCGTGAGTGATGACACCGAGACCATTGCTTTCCGCCTGACTTTGGTGGAGGGGAGGCTTGAACCTTACCGCAAGCGGCATGACGAGATCTGGCCGGAACTTGAGGCGGCGCTGCGCGCAGCGGGGGTGATCGAATATCGCATCTTCAACCAGCCGGGCGACACCGCGCTGTTTGCCGTGATGCGGCGCAAGAAAAAGCACAGCCTCGAGGCGCTTGCCGCAAGCGACATCATGCGCCGCTGGTGGGATATGATGCAGGATGTGACCGTCACAGGGGCCGACGGCAGGCCGGTACAGCAGGCCTTGGAGCCGGTCTATGTCATGGCGTAGGGCGGCTGATCGACTCGGCCGTTACGGCTGTTTCATGGCCTGTGCCAGGGGGTAGCGAAATTCATAATGGCCGGAGCCGGCCTCGACCACCACATCGCCGTCCGTTTGGCGCGCCTCTGACAGGCCAACGGCTTGCTTCAAGGATTTGCCGCTCTCTGTTACTTGCACCAGCTTCGCGTTGGGCAGCCGCACGCTAGCCATGCTGTTTGGCGGCACGTCGACGCTCAAGGAAAAAGCCTGGCCATCGATCCGCCAGTCGGTGCGAATGACGCCGAAGGGTCCGACATGACTTGCCTTAACATGGGTGAAGTTGCCGCCCGGGCGTGGGTGGACAAGAACATGCTTATAGCCCGGCGCGGCCGGGTCGATATCGATGCCGCCCATCACGCGGTACATCCAGTCACCGACCGCGCCATAGGCATAATGGTTGAAGGAGTTCATCCCCTTGTCTTCAAACGAGCCGTCCGGCTTGATCCCATCCCAGCGCTCCCAGATCGTCGTGGCGCCATGCTTCACCGGATAAAGCCAAGACGGATAATCCTCCCGGTTCAACAGCAAATAAGCTTCGTTGAGATAGCCGAACCGGCTCAGCACATTCAGCAGATGCGGCGTACCCAGAAAACCGGTGGTAAGATGTCCGCGGCTGCGCACATCCTCGGCAAGTTTTTTTGCCGCCACGGGGCGGATCGTCTCTGGCAAGAGATCGAAGTCCAGCGCGAGGACATAGGCCGTCTGGGTGCCTTCGCCGACTTGGCCGTTATCGGCCACGAATTTGCTGCGAAAAGCGCTCTGTATCTTTGCCAGCAATTCCGCATAACGGTCTGCGTCCTGCTTCTTCCCCAGGACGCGCGCCGTCCGTTGCATGATATCGACGGAATGGGCATAGAAGGCTGTCGCGACCAAATCCGGAGACGTTGAGCCGAAGCTGATATGTTTGGCGGTGTTGAAGAAATCGAGCCAGTCGCCGAACTGAAAATCCCCGCTCCAGATATATTTGTCGCCGGCGCGGTTTTGTTCATAGCGCGCCCATTTGGCCATGCTGTCATATTGTGCGGCCAGCAACCGCTTGTCGGCATAGGCCAGATACAGGTTCCAAGGAATGATGGTTGCGGCATCGCCCCATCCCGCCGCGCCGCTCGCGCGCTGCAGATCGCTGGGCGCCCCGCTTAAGACATCGGGAATGACATGCGGCACCGCGCCGTCCGCTTCCTGGTCCGCCGAAAGATCGGCCAGCCATTTGGTGAAGAAGCCTTCGACATTGGTGTTGAAAGCGGCGGTGGAAGAGAAGACCTCGGCGTCGCCGGTCCAGCCCAGGCGCTCGTCCCGTTGAGGGCAATCGGTGGGGATGTCCAGGAAATTGCCTTTCTGGCTCCAGAGAATGTTGTGTTGCAGACGGTTGATCAGCTCGCTCGACGTTTCGAATTCGCCCGCCGGCGCCACGTCGGAATGAATGACGATGCCGGTGACGCTGCCCGGCTCAAGATTGCCCGGATAGCCGTCCAGCGCGACATAGCGGAAGCCCTGGAAGGTGAAATGCGGTTCGAAAACCTCATCGCCGCCGCCTTTGAGCGTGTATTGGACGGTTTGCTCGGCAGCGCGCAGATTTTCGATATAAAGGTTGCCCTGGGCATCCAGCACTTCGCCATGACGCAGCGTGATCGTTGTGCCCGCTGGGCCTTTGACCCTGAGCCGCACCCAACCGGTGAGATTCTGACCCATGTCGGCGATCATGGCGCCCGATGGAGACTTGAAGATTTTCACCGGTGTGATTTCGCTGATGCGCCTGACCGGCGGGCCGACTTGCGCGACCAGGACATCTTTTGAAGCCGCGATGGTTCCAACGGCGGACCAATCGCGATCATCATAGCTGGCATCGCTCCAACCCGTCCGCTCCAGGCGCGCGTCATAGATTTCGCCGGCATAGATCTGGGATGCGCGGATGGGGCCGGTCGCGGCTTTCCAGCTTCCGTCGCTCACGATCCGCTGGGTATGGCCGTCCGCATAGGTGATCTCGATCTGCATCAAAAGCGCGAGATGCTGGCCATAGCGGTTGCGCTGATTGTTGAACCCGATCATGCCGCGATACCAGCCATCGCCCAGTATCGCGCCGACCGCATTGGCGCCATTTTTGAGCTGAGCCGTCACATCATAAGTCTGGTACTGCAGGCGTTTGGCGTAGTCGGTCCAGCCCGGCGTGAAAAGCCGGTCGCTGACGCGCTGCCCGTTCAGATAAAATTCATAAAGGCCGTGGCTGGTGACATAGGCCCGGGCACGCGCGATTGGTCCCTCCACCTGAAACGCCTTGCGCAGCATCGGCGCGGGTTGGGGCTTGGAGGTATCTTCCGCAAGGCGCGGCTCGATCCAATCGGCGCTCCAATCCCGCGGGGACAGGAGACCCATCTCCCAGTAAGCCGGCGCGCTCCAATCCGACTGACGGCCTTTTGTGTCCCATACCCGTGCCTGCCAGCAATAGCGCTTGCGCGATTGCAGCGAAGGCCCGCCATAGGACAGTTGCGTGGACTGGTCGGATGAGACCTTGCCGGAGGTCCAGATGCGGTTGGCGGCCTGGCCGGATCCGCAATCCGTCACCTGAATCTCGTAAGCCGCCTGGCGCATGCCACGCGCCTGCGATTGAGTCTGCCAGCTGAAGCGCGGAGTACGGGCGTCGATGCCCACAGGATTTTCCTGCGCTTCCACGCGCAGCGCCGCCAACGTCAAGTCGCCTGCGGCCTGCACAGGGCTTCCCATTCCCGCGAAGCCCAGCAGCATCGCGGCGGCGATCCGGATTTTGCTCACGCTTGTAACCCCCTCGGTTCGGCAGGCTTTGCCGTTCGCCCGATTCTTACTTTGGAATAAGCGCGCTCGCGAGCGGGTTCCGCATTTTTTCCGCGCTTTGGCCTGTGTTGCAGCGCGCCAAATGGTCAGGACATGGACGCGGTGGCGGGATGCATGGCGCGATACCGTGCGCGATATTGGCCAAGGCCGATCCAGGAGACCAGGAAGGTGGAGGGGCCGATGATCGCGGCCGTCACCGAAAGCGCGTGGGGCAAGGCATAGGCGCCCGTGAAGACATAGTCGCTGAGAAAGGCCGGCAGGATCGGGCCGCCGGTCACGCCGATCAGGCCAGTGCAGAACAGGAACATGGCCCCCAACTGCGCCCGGATCTGGTTGGGCGCCACCAACTGCAGCGCCGACGGGATCAGCACGGGTGTGAAGCCGATGAAGAATTTGAAGGGAAAAAGCAGCAACGCCATCACCGTCGCGTTGGGTGCGATGGGTAGCAGCGTCGCGGGCAGGGTGATGCCAAGCGCCGCCCAGGCTGTGATGCGCAAGCAGGCGTCTACCTTGCCCTGGGCGATCCATCGGCTTGAGAGCCAGCCTGCGAACAGCATGCCGATGGGTCCGGCAATTAGCGAGGAAGCGCCGACGATCTGGCCGGCGCTCTGTACCTTCCAGCCCCACAGCCGCATGAAAAGCGTGGGATACCAGGAATCGGCATAGGCCTGGGCGGAAAACAGCGCTGCCCCTAGAAACAGCGAGACTGCCATCAAGGGCTTTTCGGCAATGAAGCGGAAGACCTCGGCGAATGGCAATCTGGCCTGCGCGCTGGCGGTGACCCCGGTCCGCGCCGGCTCGCGCAAGGTGGAGATCCAAAGCGCCACCAAGAGGCCGGGCAGGCCGACAATAAGAAAGACCAGATGCCAGGAGCGTAGTTCGCCGACCAGAGGAAGTGCGACTGTGCCCCATGTCTCGACCGCACCGATCACCTGGCCGCCGATGATCAGCGCCGCGCCGGCGCCGATGAACAGGCCCAGCCCATAAATGCTGATGGCGCGGGGCAACCGCACCTTGTCGAAGGAATCCGACAGAAAGGAATAGGCGGAGGGAGACAGTGTGGATTCGCCCACACCCACGCCGACCCGCGCCAGGAACAGAAGGCCATAGCTCTGCGCCACCCCACACAGGACGGTCATGACGCTCCAGGCCGCGATTCCGGCCGCCATCAATCTTTTCCGGTTCCACCGATCCGCCAGCCAGCCGATGGGCAGGCCCATGAAGGTGTAAAAGATGCCGAACGCGGCGCCGCTGAGCAGCGAGAATTCGAAATCGGTGATGTGCAAGTCCCGGCGGATCGGGCCGACCATGAGATAGAGGATCTGACGGTCGAGATAAGAGAAGACATAGGCGAGCATGAGCACGCCCACCGCGTACCAGGGATAAAGGCTGGCGCGGACAGCGGATGGTGCCTGTATGTCGGTGAGCGGTCTGCCTTCAGAATTCACGGTCATGAGCTCACCTCTGTCGAAGTTAGGGCTTGGCCTGCCCGGGGTCGCCCAAGGGATTGGGCGGCGGCGGGTTGACGTGCGGGACGAAGGGATGAATGAGCGGCCAGGGCGTGGGCATCTCGCCGACCTGGACTTCGATCAGACACGGGCCGCCTTCGGCCGCCGCTCTCGCCAGGGCCGCGCCAAGGCCCTGCGGTGAATCGGCCGAATGAAATTTGACGCCAAAGGCTTTGGCCAGAAGCTGAAAATCGGGATTGTAGAGATCCGTCGCGAATTCGCGCTTGAACACGCGCCGCTGGATGCGTTGCACATTGCCGAAGCGGCCATCGACGAAAACCACGATGCTGATGTCGAGATTGTATTTCGCGGCGGTTGCCAGTTCCTGCAGCGACCAGCCGAAGCCGCCATCGCCTGTGATGGAAATGGTGCGCTTGCCCGCCGCGCCCGCCGCGACGCCTAAAGCGGTGGGAAAACCATAGCCCAGCGTTCCTTGGATGCCTGGCGTCAGAAATGTCCGCGGGCGGTGAACCGGGTAGGCGATGTTGGAAAAATATCCGACCTGGGTCAGTTCGCTGACCAAGGTCGCGTCCTCCGCCACATGCGCGCGCAACACCGCGACATAATCGGCTTGGGGCCGGATGGCGGACAATTGCTGCTGTTCCCAGGCTTTGACTTTGCCGACATCCTCGGTCCGCGAATTGCGCGGTGTGGACGGCGGCAGCGCGGCTGCGATCGCTTCCAGCCCCAGTCGCGCATCGCCATGCATAGCGATGCCGGGTTGGCGCGGCGCGCCGAAAGCCTGCTCGTCCGTGTTGAGATAAAGGAAGGTGCAATCCGGCGCCGTATGCACGGGACGCGCGATGCCGTCGAGGAACCGTGTCCCCACCGCCAAGACCACATCGGCATGCGGCAGGACACAGCGCCCACCCAGGGTCGACAGGGCTAGCGGATGGTCCAGGGAAACCGTGCCCCGCGCACCCTCGGTCATCACCACTGGCGCCTGAAGCTTTTCGGCCAGAGCTTGCAGGGCATGTTGCGCGTCGCCGGCGCTGACGCCGCCGCCGGCATAGAGAACCGGAAATTTCGCCGCGGCCAACGCTTTGGCGGCCTTGGCGATCGAATCCGGCTCGGCCGGGGTTGGGGCGAAGGGGGCGGCGTCGAAATAAGACACATTCTCTGCGGTCGCCTGAAGCACATCGGGCGGGATCTCCAGCGCTACGGGCCGCGGATGGCCGGACCGCAATTGTGTGAAGGCTTCATGGACCAGGGCCGGAATCTCTTCCGGTTTCCGCGCCAGGGCGTGCCATTTTACCAGCGACTTCAGAATGCCCGACTGATCGGGAATTTCATGAAGCATGCCATAGCCTTTGCCGATGGTGGCGGAAGGAATTTGCCCGGCGATGAAAAGCACGCGCGCGCTGCACGCCCAAGCCGTGGCAAGACCCGACAAGGCATTCAAGACGCCTGGCCCTGGCACCACCATGCAGACGCCTTCTTTGCCGGTGCTGCGGGCGTAACCGTCGGCCATGTAGGACGTGGCCTGTTCGTGGCGCGGAACGATATAGCGAATATCCGGGGCGGCGTCGCACAGCGCATCCACCGCCCAGTCGAGCTGCACGCCGGGGATGCCGAAGACGATTTCGACACCTTCCCGCCGCAGCTGCTCGACCAACGCCTGTCCTCCGGTGGTCATCTTTGCGCCACTCCTGCCATGTTGCTATTGGCCGTGGAATCGAGCGGCCGTTTCTGTGTCTGGTGCATTGCTCAATGTTCCCGGGCTTGGACGGATGTGCCCGCGTCCAGGCGCACCATTTCTTTTTCGGAGTCGAAAGCGACGCCCATAGGGTCTTTTCCGGCCGCGATTGCTTCCAGCTGCTGGCGATAGACTTTGCGCAGCATGGAAATGCCGCGATCCGTCGAATTGAGATGCTCTTCCGAATGGAAGGAGATCTCGCCCTGGCTGACCTGAGTTTCGTAATCACCCGGCATCTTCTGATGCTCGTCTTCAGTCAATTCCTGCCAGAGCTTGCCGGCATAATGCGAGCGTATCTTGGCCAGCTGCCCCGGCCCTGTCACGCGACCGGCGGAATAGATGCGGAAATGGGTGTCGTCGATGGGAAGAACCCAACCCAAAAGATCACAGGGCCCGTCCTTCTCCGCGCGCGGATTGGCCACGGCGCGGATGGTGGGCAGCACGGCTTCGGTGACGCGGCGATGTTGGCCGCCTTCGATATCCCGCAGCTGCACGGAAAGAGTGCCGCGTTCGGTGTATTCAAATTTGACCTTGGGCATCAGCGCCATCTTGGCGGTGAATTGGTTGCCGCTGAAGGAGCCATGCAGGATCGGCACATGGAACGGATCCATCACATTCTCGAAATGCTGCAGCCAGTTGCAGGGCACGATCACCGGTCCGCCGCTGCCGATGCTGTTGGCGTCCGCCTCGATGAACTCACCGGGCGCCAGACTCTCCAGCGCGTCGTAGCGCGGCAGCACCGGTTGCCGCTCCGGTGGACCCATATAGGCGAAAATCAAGCCGTATAATTCCTTGACCGGATAATGGGGTTGGCGGACCAGGCGGCAGGTGGCGGCGCCATTGTCGGGCTCGCAGGGCTGGTCGATGCACTGGCCTTCCACGGTGAACTTCCAGCCGTGATAGCAACAGCGGATGCCATCTTCTTCGACGCGCCCATAATAGAGCGATGCGCCGCGATGCGCGCAGCGCGGATAGAGCAGGCCGGGACGGCCCGCGCCATCGCGAAACAGGATGAGGTCTTCGCCCAGTACGCGAATCTTGCGCGGCGTTTCCGACGCATCGGCGGCGAGGCCCACGGGATGCCAATAGCGCCGCAACAATTCGCCCATCGGCGTGCCGCGACCCACCAAGGTCAGGTTTTCAAGAAAACGCGGCTCGGGCCGTCCATAAGCCGTAGTCTGCTTGGTCATGGCGCCCTCCCTGGCGATGCCGCGTGTGGAGGCCCTGCACGCTCCGCCGCTCAAACCGCAAGGCAAACAATTTAACATGTTATCTTTCTTGCCGCAAGCAGAAGCCGGGTCTAGACTGGCTCATCCTGGATCGGAGCTCCGCATGAATGCCCTGACCACCAATCGCCGCGACGCCGCGCTTGCGGGCTTGCGGAAATTGCCCACGCCGCTGGGCCATTTTGTTGCGGGGCGGTCACTGGCGGGCAGTGGCACGCCATTCTCTGTGTTCGAGCCGGCCACCGGCGAGGAGCTGGGGCAAGCGTATGATGCGACCGAGGCGGAACTCGAGGCCGCGGTGGCCGCGGCAAAAGCAGCCTTTCCGGCGTGGGCCGCCACGCCGGGCGAGAAGCGCCAGAAAATCCTGCACCGCATCGCCGATCTGATCGAGGCGCGCGCCGAAGAGATCGCCGCCATGGAATGTCTCGATACCGGCCAATGCTGGCGCTTCATGTCGAAGGCGGCACTTCGCGGCGCGGAGAATTTCCGCTTCTTCGCCGACCGGGCGCCGGGCGCGGCCGATGGTCAGGCGCTGCCGTCCGCCGAACATCTGAATTACACCACCCGAAGGCCGATCGGGCCCGTCGCCGTGATCACGCCTTGGAACACGCCTTTCATGCTTTCGACCTGGAAGATCGCACCCGCGCTAGCGGCGGGATGCACGGTGGTCCACAAGCCGGCGGAATGGTCGCCTTATTCGGCGCGCCTCCTCGCCGAAATCGTGAGCGAAGCCGGTGCGCCGGCCGGCGTGCTGAATTCCGTCAATGGATTGGGGGAAACCACGGGAAAGCGGCTGACCATGCATCCGGACATCAAGGCTGTGGCATTCGTGGGTGAATCGCGCACAGGGTCCGAAATCATGAAACAAGGCGCCGACACGCTGAAGCGGGTCCATTTCGAACTGGGCGGCAAGAATCCCGTCATTGTCTTCGACGATGCCGATATCGACCGGGCCCTGGATGCGGCGATCTTCATGATCTATTCGCTGAATGGGGAGCGCTGCACCTCTTCGTCGCGCGTGCTGGTGCAAGCCTCGATCCATGACCGCTTTGTGGAGATGCTGGCGGCACGGGTGCGTAAGCTGAAGGTCGGCGATCCTTTCGATCCGGCGACCGAGGTTGGTCCCCTGATCCATCCCCGGCATTTGTCGAAGGTTTGCGGTTATATGGACGTGGCCCGCAAGGAGGGTGTCACCATCAATGCCGGCGGCGAGGCAATCGCCGGCTCGGGTTATTTCTTCCGTCCCACTTTGTTCAGCGGCGCCGATCAATCCATGCGGGTCGCCCAAGAGGAGATCTTCGGGCCTGTGCTGACCGCCATCCGTTTCGCGGACGAGGCGGATGCGATCAAAAAGGCCAATGACGTGCGGTACGGCCTGGCCGCCTATCTGTGGACGTCCAATCTGGAACGAGCGCTACGCGTCTCCGATGCGCTGGAGGCCGGCATGGTCTGGGTGAACAGCGAGAATATCCGCCATCTGCCCACGCCCTTCGGCGGCATGAAGGCCAGCGGCATCGGCCGCGATGGCGGCGACTGGAGCTTCGACTTTTATATGGAGACCAAGAATGTGGCGCTGGCGCGGGGCGTTCACAAAGGCCAGCGGCTTGGCGTCTGACCGATAGCGGCCGTCACTGGATCGCTGTGGTCAGGGCCTTGAGTTCGGCGATCAGTTTTTTCAGGCGCTTGTCACCGAACTTCCTGGTGTAAAGGCTGAGCTGCCGCGCCGTGTGGGAGGCGGTCTCTTGGATCAGGGCCTTGCCACGGATCGACAGCGAAACAATCGCGCCGCGGCCGTCCTTGGGATTGGCTTGCCGGACGACCAAGTCCCGCTCGACCAGGTCCTTGAGGATGCGCGTCACGCTGGGACCGAACAGAAGCGCCGATTCCGCCAGGGTCTTGAGATCGATGGGACCGGAATCGTTCAAGACGCGCAGCACCCGCCATTGCTGCTCGGTCACGCCGGCTTCGGCCAGCATGGGACGGATGGGGGCCATGACTGCTTCGCGCGCGGCAAGCAGGGACCCAGCCAGGGATTGGCGATAGGGAAGGAGCTTTTTAGGCGGCGCTGTCATGTCCTCGCGCGAGATTCGCTTTACAATTTAACATGTTAAGTATATGACCGGGCGGGGCCAGAGTCAAACAGGACGAAAGTCAAACGGGCCGATGGTCGCTGGAACAATATACGGCGTGGCGCTGAATGATCGCGAGCATCATGCGCATCTGGCATCTTCGTTCGAAAAGCCACCCTACCTGAAGCCGCCGCAAAGACCGGTTCTGTACATTAAGCCGCGCAATTGCCTGATGGGCCCGTCGGACGCAATCCCGCTGCCCCGCGATCTTGCCTGTCTTGAAGCCGCGCCCAGCCTGGGTCTCCTGATCGG
Organism: Rhizomicrobium sp.; assembly: GCA_035605955.1. Classification (GTDB taxonomy): domain Bacteria; phylum Pseudomonadota; class Alphaproteobacteria; order Micropepsales; family Micropepsaceae; genus Rhizomicrobium. The sequence goes on along the minus strand of DATNGI010000082.1, from coordinate 33,022 downwards.
GCGTGATGCGGCGCGCGTCACACCGCAGGCCGCGCTCGGCCATGTCGCGGGCGCGTGCCTTGCGCTCGACATCGGAGAAGCTGATACAGGCTTCTATCGTCCGCCGGTGCGCCAACGCTGTCGCGACGGGTTTTTGCGTCTGGGTGCAATGTCGAAATTCGATCCCGCTCTTCTGGAAGCAGAGCTGGAGACATCAGTCAATGACAGGATCGCTCACCGCTGGAACCTTGGTCGGCTGTTGCGCAATGCCGCCACTCTTATGGCGGAGATCGGCAGCTTCATGACATTGGCGGCCGGGGACATACTTCTGATCGGCACGCCCTTTGATGCGCCCCGCGCCGTCATGGGAGACCGCATCACGGTACGCCTGGCGCATCTACCTTCGCTGTCGGCGCAAGTACGGGCAGAGGGCGCGCCATGAAGCGCGCGCGCATTGTCGATGACGGCGCCGTCCTCTGGGTTGAGGTATCTCCGGACGAAACGAGCCTCGGTTTGCCCGGCGGCAAAAAGCTCGCGGCCAAGGACGCGCAATGGCTGGCGCCGGTCACGCCGGGCGCCACCATCTTCGCACTGGGGCTCAATTATGCCGATCACCGCAAGGAGCTAGGCTTCAAAGCGAAAGAAGCGCCACTGATCTTCTTAAAGGGGCCAAATAGCTTGGTAGGGCACAAAGGCCGAACCGCGCGCCCTGCCGATGCCAATCAGATGCATCCCGAATGCGAGTTAGTTGCCATCATCGGCAAGCCCGCGCGCGGTGTCGCCGCCAACGATGCGCTCGATTATGTGAGCGGTTATACCATCGCTTGCGACTATGCCATCCGCGAATATCTGGAGAATTACTACCGCCCGAACTTGGCGGTGAAAAACCGCGACGCCACCACGCCACTCGGGCCCTGGATCGCCGATGCCGGTGATATCGCGGACCCCCAGACGCTGCGGCTGCGCACGACTGTCAACGGATCTGTGGTGCAGGAAGGCTCGACGGCTGATATGATCCTCACCATCGCCGAACTGATCGCTTATCTGTCCGAAACCATGACTTTGCTGCCAGGCGACATGATCTTGTCCGGAACACCGCAAGGCGTTCATTTCTGCGCCGCAGGCGATGAAGTCGCGTGCGAAATAGAAGGCATCGGACGATTGGTCAATCGCCTTGTGGCGGAGGCGGGAAGGTGAGCCTCTACCAACTCAGCAAGTTGCTCTATCAGCTCAATCGCGACGAGGATCTGAAAGCGCGGTTCCGCTCCGACCCGCAAGGAGCCGTGCAGGCCTATGCGCTGAGTGATGAGGAGAGCCGCGCCGTTCTGGAGCCCGACATCGGTCTTCTTTATGTCCTGGGCGTCAACGGCCAGATTCTGATGCATTTTGCAGCGTTTTGCGGGATCGAATGGATCGATTATTTGCAACGGATGCGCGACGGCGTGAAGCGCCACGGTCCTGTGCGTGCCGGCATTTATGCCATGCTGTCCGGCCTGGACGACAAAGTGGCGGGGGTCTGAACCATGCCTCTGGTCTTTGCCGGCATCTGCAGTCACGCGCCGGGGATCACCGGCCGGGCTCAGCGCGCCGATCCCGCCTTGCGTGACGCTTTCCACGAAAAATTCCGCGCCATGGGACAGGCGCTTCACGCCGCCCGGCCCGATGCGGTCGTCATCATCGCCGCCGAGCATTTCGCGAATTTCTTCATGAACAACATGCCGGCCTATGCGATGGGCATGGCGGAGAATTACGACGGGCCCATCGAAGAGCCGGACTGGCTGCGCATTCCGCGCCGGACCGTGCGCGGCGACACCGCGCTCTCCCGGCGGATGATCGCCGAAATCCAGCAAAGCGTCGATGTCGCCTATGCCGAGGAATGGCGTTTCGATCACGGCATCATGGTGCCGCTGCATTTTCTCGACCCGGACAATCGGCTGACCGTAATTCCCGCTAACATCAATTGCCAGGGACCTCCCTTGACGCCGTTGCACCGGGCCTGGGCCTTCGGCGAAGCGATCCGCCGTGCCGCCGACGCGCTTCCCAGCCGCATCGCGGTGGTGGGGACCGGCGGCATCTCGCATTGGCCGGCGACCCCGGACAGCGGCATGATCAATGAAGCCTGGGACCGGCAGTTTCTCGATCGGCTGGCGCGGCAGGACAAGGACGCCATGCTCTCCTACAGCGACGAGGCGACTTACCGCGACGCAGGCCAAGGCGGTTTCGAGATCCGCACCTTTATCGCCGCTGCCGCCGCCGCGGGGGGCCCCGCCACGATCCATTTCTATGCGCCCATCCCGATTTTCGCCGTGGGCTGCACGGTCGCGACATTGGAGATCGCCTGATGGCTCATGCCGTAGTGGAATGGACCGCCAATCTCGAAGGTGACGCCGACATTCGCGGGCTTCTGGAATTGATCGCGGCGGCGATGCGCGATTCCGGCGGCGTGTTTCCCATAGGCGGCATTCGGGTGCGCGGCATCCGGCTAGAGGATTATGTGATCGCCGACGGCAAGGCTGACGACGCCTTTGTGAATGTCACCATCAAGATGGGCGCCGGCCGCAGCGCCGAGTTCAAGCGGGAATTCTTCGCCAAGCTGTTCGAGAAGATAAAGGCGCATTTCGCGGACCTTTACGCGCACCGCTATCTGGCCCTGTCGCTCTATGTGGAAGAGGCGGACGAAGCGGGCAGCTTCAAGCACAACAATATCCATCAGCGTTTCAAACGGGCCCCTTGATGCCGCTTTCCGAGGATGTCATCGCGGAGTTGGCGGCGCGCCTCGATGTCGCGGAGAAGACACGTCAGCAGATCGGTCACTTCTCCCGCGAATATCCCGACATGACCGCGGCAGACGGCTATCAGGTTCAGCGCGCCTGGGTTGCGAACAAGCTGGCCGCCGGCCGCCATGTGATCGGCCACAAGATCGGCCTGACCAGCCGGGCGATGCAGCGTTCGTCCAATATCGATGAGCCGGATTATGGCGCGCTTTTGGACGATATGCTGTTCGCCGATAAGGCGGAGATTCCCGCCATGCGCTTCATCGAACCCCGAGTCGAAGTGGAACTGGCTTTCATCCTGGGCAAGGAGCTTTCGGGCCCGGGTTGCACGATGGAAGACGCTCTTGCGGCAGCGGAATGGGTTGTGCCCGCGATCGAGATCATCGATGCCCGCATCCGGCGTGTCGATCCTGATACCGGCGCGACACGCAAAGTGTTCGACACCATCTCCGACAACGCCGCCAATGCCGGAATTGTCTTGGGCAAAACCCGGGTGCGGCCTGGGGACATCGATCTGTGTTGGGCCGCCGCCATTCTTCGCCGCAACGATGTCATCGAAGAGTCCGGGGTCGCTGCCGCTGTGTTGGGGCATCCCGCTCTCGGCGTGGCCTGGCTGGCGAACAAGCTGGCGCCCTGGAATGAAACGCTCAAGCCCGGCGAGATCATTCTCAGCGGCAGCTTCACGGCGCCAGTTTTCGCCGCGCCGGGTGACCGCTTTGTGGTCGATTACAATAGGCTGGGCAGCATTGCGGTGAGGTTCGCATGAATCGTTTGAAAAGCGCTCTGGCGAACGGACAGGTGCAATATGGCCTGTGGCAATCGCTTGCCAGTCCCTTTACCGCCGAGATTTGCGCCGCCGCCGGCTTCGACTGGTTGCTGTTCGACGGCGAGCACGCTCCCAACACGGTCGTCACGCTTCTGGCGCAGTTGCAGGCCGCGTCGGCTTATCCCGTCGAACTGGCGGCGCGTCCGCCGGTGGGCGATCCTGTTCTGATCAAGCAATATCTCGATATCGGCTTCCGCTCGTTGGTGATCCCGATGGTTGGAAGCGTAGAACAGGCGCGTCTGCTGGCGGCAGCAACGCGCTTTCCGCCCACAGGCATCCGGGGCGTGGCGGGTCTCACGCGGGCGTCGGGATTCGGCGCGCGGCCGGACTATCTGGCGCGCACACATGAAGATATCTGCCTCATCCTGCAGATTGAAAATCGTGCGGGCCTGGAAGCCGCCGAAGAGATCGCATCCGTCGAAGGCGTCGACGCCTTGTTCATCGGTCCCAGCGATTTGGCCGGGTCTTTGGGACATCTGGGCAATCCCGGCCACCCGGAAGTTCAGCAGGCGATCGCGGCGGTGATCAAGGCGGCGAAGAAAGTGGGCAAGGCGGCGGGCATTTTCGCAACCTCGGTGGAAATGGCGAAACGCTATGCCGGCGAAGGTGCGGCCATGATTTCGGTCGGCAGCGACATCGGATTGCTGACCAGTGGAAGCAGAGCGCTGCGGCAGAGCCTGGGAACCTGATCCGCCAGGCTGCCTCGCGTCAGAATGGCCGCTCGCCGCGGTAATTTCCGGCTTCGGCATAGTGGCAGACCAAAATATCTTCGCCCGCGCTGGCGGCTTCCGCGCATCCCACTTGCGTGGTGGCGCGCCAAACCAGCTGGGTGTAATGGCCGACATCCGCAACCCTGCCCGTGGAGCTGTTGTCTGGGAACACGCCGGGACGGAAAAATTTCTTTTCGCGGACCCAGGCGCCCACCATGGCTTCCGGCCCGAAATAACCTTTGGTGCCGGCCCAAAGATTCTCGCCTTCGGGCAGGTTGTGATTTTCTGGAGAATGCTCGAAGCGGCCGGTTGCCGCCAGATAATCGGCCCATTGCTGGGCTGTGCGCGCAAGCGCCGGATTCCAGCTCAAGGGTTCGAGGCCTAGAGTCGCCCGTTCCAGATTGTGCGCGATAAGAAGGCGCTGATCGAAACTGCCTTGCTGGCTTGCCGCGCCCAAGATGAAGGGCAGCGTGAAGACAAGCGCGCCCGCTGCGATTTGCGCTCTCCACCGGGTGGACGCCATGGGACGAAAAGCTCCTGCGTTTCGGCAGGATTTTCTCCGTCACGGAGTTTCGATGGCGTGGAAAGACCTAGTTAATGACTGTCTAAAGAGACTGTTCGAATGCGATTTAAGCCAATGAAATACGGCTTTTTACGCTTTTCCCGGCGCCGATTGCGGCGGAAATATGACGACCAGATCGCCTTTGTGCGCGGCGGAAAAAAGCAGCTTCGCAAAGTCGAGCGGGATGCCAATACAGCCATGCGTGGCCCAACCTTGCCGGACGCTGCTGCCGTGAATGGCCACGCCGTCATTGGTCAGGCGCAGCATAAAAGGCATCGGCGCGTCATAGCTGTGTGAATAATGATCGGCGTCTTTTTCCAGGATGCTGAAGCTTCCCGTGGGCGTGGGCTTGCCGTCGGTGCCGTAGAGAATGACGGCGGAGCCGATCTCATGTCCGTCACGAAAGACGGAGAGAAGCTGGCGGCCGAGATCGACGCGCACCCATACCGGGCCTTGCGGAATGCGGTCCTCGTTCCAGACAAAGCTGCCGAACTGCATCGGTTTTTTGATGTTAAGGACGCTGCGCACGATCTCCTGGCGCCCGTCGGGCAGGGAAAGGCGCGGATAGCGATCTGCCCCGTACCAGATGCGCGGGCCGGAGGGTGGCGCGGAATAGCCTTTCGCGCCTTGCGGCGCGGAAGGCCTGCTTTGGGGCGCTTGCTGCGTCTGACCGAACAGAGTCCAAGCCGTGGTCGCCGCAGCGATCAGAACCAGGACTTTCACGATGCTAGGCATTCCATTCCCCCAGCCCTCATAGCGTCACGCGGGCTTTCCGCGCTCGCGGCGGCGCAGCGCAACACCGACGGCGAAGAAGCCCAGGAGCAGCATCGCCCAGGTGGCCGGTTCAGGAACCGCGCCGGCGCCGGGCGGGTCAATCACCGGCGGTATCGGTCCATTCGGCGGCGGTCCTCCCGGCGGCGCACCAAAAGACGCGGGAAGGAAGGGAGGGCCGCCGCCCCCGCTTGGAATAGACGGGGCAAAGAAGTTATTGCCCAATGGGTCGCCTGCAGGATCGCCGGGCGCGCCGCCGGCTCCTGGTGCGCCACCGGGAAGCGCGGCGAGATCTTCTGGCGTGATGGCGAGTTCGGGAGGATCGCCGGCAGGCGGGTCGCGATCGCGCACTTCCGAGAGCACGCGTTCATGCGGGCCGCCTGGCTTGGTGGAAAGCAACGCGCCGCCACCGCGTTCGCCCGGCGAACGCTCCGCAAACAGCGACAAGGGATCGGCCAGTGCGGCAATGATCCCGCCCTGTCGCACTTTGCTGATGGCGGGATGGCCGCGCTCCGCGACGGCGGCAAAAAACAGAAGGACAAAGGCAGACACCAGAAGAAGGGTGCGCTTCCACCGCCTGCGGCGCCGGACAGACGTGAGGTCAGGCTCGGGCGGTTCGTCTCCGCGCCCGGAGGACGGCGTCACAGGTTTGAAACGGGTGCCGAAAATTTTCCCAACTCCATCGAGGCTCTATATATGCAAACATCGTGCTCATTGTGTATTTTGAGCATGTTGCATGGTTAAGAGCCCCGCAACCATTGGGAAGTCTTACGAATCTGGTCTGATCGGGTCAACCGCCGGAAGCGCTCAAAAGCGATGACCGGGCCGCGATCCGCCACTGATGGCTGTGGAGCGTTAGGAACCGGGGCACATTGCCAGCCCGGGGAGGGCCGTGCCTCAATACTCAAAGTCCGGGGTTTTTCGGGGGATGCAATGATCAAACGCATGGTGACCGCGGGGGCAGTCGCGATTTTGTGGCAAACAGATACTGCATCGGCGCAAAGCCCGGCCCTGCCGCCGCCCAGTTTCCATCATCTGATGCTGAACAGTGTCGATCCGGATGCGGCGATCGCGTTCTACACAAAAGCTTTCCCCGGCACCAAGCGTACGGAATGGGGCGGTTATCCCGCCATTTTCTCGCCTACGAACGTGCTGGTGCTGTTCAACAAGGTGGCGACGCCACCTATGGCCGATCCGCAAGCGACCGCCTTCTGGCATTTTGGATGGAACCCGCCGGATCAGCGGGCAAAGGTCGCGGACCTTCAGGCGGCGGGATTCTCCTTCGCGCCACTATGGACCGGTGTCGGTGACGGGTCCGTCGTGGTCAGCAGCGATACCTATCCTCCGGCGGGTGGAGTCTATGGTCTGGGCGAAACCAAGGAGCAGTTGGCGGAATCCCAGGCCAAGGGCGTCAAGCCGACGGGCGGGCCGGGCTTCGCGTATATGGTGGGACCTGACCATGCCTTGATCGAAGTCGCCGGCGCCGCCAATCCAGAGCGCTTCAACCACGTTCATATGTGGCAGGACGAACCCTTTTGCGCGCAGCTCTGGTACCAGAAACATCTCAACGCCCCCGCGAACGCGCGACCTGGGGCGCCTGTCTATACCGAAGCCAATTGTCATGTGCCGCGCGGCGTTCTCACCTGGCCGTCGCTGACCAAAGGCGGCATGTACCGCTATCCCACCGCCGGGGTTCAGTTCAGCGATGTTTCGATGATGTGGTACATGGACCAAACCGACAAGCCATTGGTCGCCACCCAAGGTCATCTGATGGACAGTGTCGGGCTTGGCGTTTCCGATCTCGATGCCTGGGTTAGCAAGCTGAAAACAGAAAATGTCGCCTTCCTTAAACAGCCCTTCAAGATCGGCGGCACGCGAGCCGTGATGATCGAAGGCCCCAGCCATGAAGCGATCGAGCTGGTGGAAGTGAAGTAAGTTGGGCGCTTAAGGCTCCGCTGACGCCTTCAGCAATTGCGGCAAGGCGCGAACATCACTCACCCCGTCGAGGGTGATGATCGCATTTTTGATCGCTTCGAGCCGTGCGGGCGGCAGAGCGAGACCGCCGAGGTCGAAGAATTTCGCGATTAGCTGATCGTCGGGCAGGGGATTTGCAGGGCCGCCATAAGGAAAAGGCACCGTCGCGGAGTATTGCCGGCCATCGCCGGTGACCAGCGTGATGAGGGGTTCGTCTTCGTCGCGCATCCGCGCGTCGATTCGTGCCGTGATCCGATTGAGCCAGTCCCGGATTTGGGGCGACGACCGGGCGGACTCCTCCATTTCTGCTGCGCCCACCTTGCCGAAATGCAGCTGCGCCGCCAGCGCATAAGGCAGGCTCATCTGCGCTTCGGCGCGAGACCCGATTGCGCTTCCGCCGCACATGCCGAATTGAAACCCACTCATCTCAGCTTGCACTGCGGTGATATCGGTGGCTTTCAGCTGATGCTTGGACAACAGCAGCCGCACCGCGTCGATGGCGGAATGGGTGCCCCGGCAGGTGGCATATGGCTTGATGGAGCAGCGATCCAACCGCCAGGCCTCTCCAAAGCCTTCGATCAAGCGATCGGGATCGGCGCCGCGGGGTGCAAAGGTCTTGAAAAAGCTACCCCATGCCTCTGGATCGAAAATCTTAGCAGGGCCGGTGAAGCCGTTTGCCGCTAGCAACGCAGCGGTCACGCCGCCTGCGGCCGCCTGGCCGGGATGGAGCTTTTTGGTCTGGCTGCCGTCGTGGATGAAACCCCAGGTGCCGCCAGCGAAGGAGCAAGCGATGCCCAGCGCCTGTTCCATCTGACGTGCATCGAGATTCAGAAGAAGACCGGCGGCAGCAGCGGCGCCGAACACCCCACAGGTGCCGGTCGAATGCCAGCCGGCGCCATTGTGTGTTTCATAACCCCCGACAGCCTCGAGCACGCGGCGGCCAACTTCGTATCCCATCAGGATCGCGATCAGCAATTGGCGGCCGGTTACACCTTCGGCCAGCTGCGGCAGGATCGCCAGCGCCGCCGGCACCACCACTGCGCCGGAATGATCGCAGCCGCCGGAATCGTCCAACTCCAAGGCATGCGCCGCCACGCCATTGATGAAGCTGGCCGCGCGCGGATTGAGATCGAATTGGCACCCCCAGGTTGCCGACCGCCCGGCATCGTCCTTGAGCGCAAGGGCTTGCCAGACGGCGCGGGCCTCCGGCGACGACGCCCCCGCCAGGGCCGCACCCAGCGTATCGAGAATGTGCAGCTTCGCTTTGTGGATCGTGGCGCCCGGAAAGTCGGAAAATTGCACATGGGCGAGCTTCTCCGCCAGGATCCGGCTTGCGCTCTTATCTGATGACACTGTGTTCTCGCCTGTAGGCCGCAAAGACATTGAGCGGATGAGTAGGCTCCAAGGCGCGCGCATTATAGGCCAGATGCCAAGCAGCAACCTCGGCCGCAGTCGTGACCCACACATCCTCGAAGGAGAGAATATACTTGATCAGCGCTTCTACCAGAAAGATCCGCCCCGGTGTCCCGGTCATTTCGGGACGCAATTGCAAGACGAAGCAAGCGCCGAATTTCCGGTAGGCGTCGAATTCGGCAATCCAGTTCGCCAGCACGGAGTCATAGGATGCGATCCGGCCTTGGCCTTTGGGAAAAGCGGGCGCGAAACTGAATTGGAAATAAGGCCGGTCTTCAAGTTCCAGATGAACGGGTATCTCAAGCAGCGCCGAGGGATGCCGATAAGGTATGTCGTCGCCATTCAGCGAAGCCGACCAGAGATAGCCGGCGTCTTTCAATGTAGTGTCGAACCGCTCCGGCCAATTGCCGATCGGAAGCCTGAATCCTGTGACGGCTTTGCCGGATACAGCTTCGATGGCGGCCCGCGACCGTTTCAGCAGTTCGAGGGAGGTCGGGTGCCTCAAGGCGTCATGGCGCTCGAACGCCCAGCCGCGGCTTTCCAGATCATGGCCCGCCGCAGAGACGGCGCCCAACAAGGACCGGTGCTTCTCCGCCACCACGCCGGGCACAAACCAGGAAGTGCCGATACCAGATTGTTCGAAGGTTTTGCACAGTCTTTCGGCGCCGCGCTGAGCGCCATAGAGCCACACCGAATGGCTTTTGCTGCGATGGGCCAGCTCCGGCGCTTGCGCGAGCGCGTCCAGGCCGTCGTCGAAGATCACCGAAATGATCGCCGCGGCCTTCTTTCCCTCGGGCCAGATGATCCTGTTGTCCGTGGGATCGCCGCTCACGATTCGGACTCTTTATTTTTGGCGATCCACCAATCCGCAATTTCGGCGCAATGGGCAATCCAGACATTCTCGTGGCTGCGGATATCGCGGAACAGGCCTTCTAGAATGGCCAAGCGGCCAGGCTTGGCGACCACTTTGGGGTGAAAGATCGTGGTCCAGCACAGGCCTTCGCGATGATAGCCTTGAAATTCGTAACGCCAATTCTTTTCGACCAGCCGATAATCGGAGATGCGGTCCAATCCGGCCGGAAAATCTGGATTTTCGAAATAGGCGAGGGCCGTGTAATCGTCGATATCCGAACGTGCCGGAATCTCGACAAGGCCAAGCGAGCCGTCCGGCTGGCGATGGAAATAGGGGCGGTCGTCGCCGCGCATGGAACTGGAATAACGCACGCCGAACTCTGTCAGAAGGGATGCCGTCTCGGCACTCCAATCGCCCGAAGGCGTGCGGAATCCCACCGGCGTTACGCCAAGCCGGGTCTCGAAAACCTCCCGGCACGTCGCCATGATCTCGCGCTGCTTCTGCGAGGATAAATCCATGAAAACTTCGTGTCGGTGGCCGTGATAGGCGAGTTCGTGCCCGTCCTTGCGAATGCGCTCGCAACGGCCGGTCCAGTGCTGAACCACCCAAGTGGGCACGAAGAAAGTGGCCTTGAGGTCATATTCCGCCAAGAGATCCAAAAGCCGCGGCAGCGCCCGCCATGGGCCGTAAGCGCCTTCGGAAAAATAGCGAAGATTGTCTAGCAGGCTGCCGTCAAGCATGGCGTCGCCGGTCGGTCCATCCAGATCGAAGGCCAGCGCCACCGCGCTTTGCCGGCCGCCGGGCCAAATGGGCTTGCCGGACGAGAAGGAGGATTGCGCCATCTTTCAATCCGATCCGCGCATCCGCCTCTATTTGGCGCTGTTGATGGAGACGGCGGATACCGCATTGCGCGTCAGACCCCATTTGGCCAGCAGCTTGCCATATTCGCCGCTCTTGATGAGCTCGCTCAGCGCGCCCGCGATCGCGGCGCGCAGCTGCGGATTGTTCTTGCTGACGGCGATGCCGAAAACATCGTTCTTGAAGAGAGGCTCGCCCACCATGGTGTAGGTGTTGGGTTCGATCTTCATCTGATAGGCGATGGTCTCGATGCCCTGCACCACGCCGTCATAGCGGCCCTGTTTCATGCCCAGCCGCGCGGCGTTGGAATCCTCCGTCCCCTCATAGATGATGGCGGGCTTGCCCTTGGCGACACAATTGTCTGCGCTCCATTTCGGCACGTCGACGGAGAAGCTGGTGCTGCGGCTGCCCGCGATCTTCTTGCCGCAAAAATCCGTGGGCGTCCTGAAGGCGCCCGCTTTGCTGTTGAGCGTGAACAGGATCGGGCCGGTGGTGACATAGTCGATGAAATCCATGCTCGCCTGGCGTTTCACATTGTCGCTCATGCCCGAAAGGATCACATCGCCGCGATGGGTTTGCAGGCTGCTTTGCAGTTGCGCGAAGGCCGATTGCGTCCATCGGTCCTTCAAGCCGAGCTTGCGGGCGATCGCTTTGCCCAGATCGATGTCGAAGCCATTCATTTCGCCGGTTGCGGGATTGACGAATTCCATCGGCGGATAGATGGGATTGGTCAGGAAGACGATCTCTCCCGGGTTGGCGAGATTCAGTTTTTGCTGGGCGAAGGCCGGCGTCGCCGCCAGAAGGCAGAACGTCAAGGTGGCCAATCTGTTCATGGTCCTATGTCTTTCTACAGCACAGCCGATATGAAGTTTGCCACCCTGGGATTGGTCGGGCGAACGATCATCTCATCCGGTGTGCCGGCCGCGATGATCGCGCCGCCATCCATGAAAATAACCCGATCAGCGACTTCCCTGCAAAAGGCGATTTCGTGGGTTACCACCATCATGGTCATGCCGGACCGGGCCAGTTCTTTCATGACGCTGAGGACTTCGCCCACCAGCTCGGGGTCGAGCGCCGATGTGGGCTCGTCGAACAGGAGGATTTTCGGCCGCATGGCCAGGGCGCGAGCGATGGCGACGCGCTGTTGCTGGCCGCCGGACAATTCATTGGGATAGGCGGACGCCTTTTCGGCCAACCCGACCCGATCCAGCAACGCCACGGCTTCCGCGCGGCATTCCCCGGCGGGCCGCTTTTGGACCCGGACCGGCCCCTCCATCAGATTTTGCAGCACCGAGCGGTGGGGAAACAGATTGAAGCGCTGAAACACCATGCCCACACGCTGGCGCTGCGCCGCGATCCGGGCGTCACTCAAAGGCACCAGCGTATCGCCGTCGCGCCGGAAGCCCGCGATCTCGTCCTCGACTGTGATGACGCCGCCATCGATGCTTTCCAGCTGAGAGATGCATCTGAGCAAGGTGCTTTTTCCTGAGCCTGACGGCCCAATGATGCACACGACTTCGCCGCGCGATACCAGAAGACTGACATCCTTCAGGGCTTGGAAGGCGCCAAAATATTTCTCGACATGCAGGGCGCGCAGGATCGGCTGCATCACGCCGCCTCCAGCGTGTCGGGGGCGTTCGGCGCGGCTTTCAGGGCGGTACGGCCCCAGCCCTTGGAGAAATATTTCTCGATATAGCTTTGCGCGATGCTGAGCGCCGTCACGATCACTATGTACCAGATGCCGGCCACGATCAGAAGTTCGATCACCCGCGAATTGGCGTAATAGACGTCACCCACGGTGCGCAGCACTTCGGAATATTGGATGACGCTGGCCAGCGACGTCAGCTTGACCATGCCGATGGTCTCATTGCCGATGGGCGGCACGATGACGCGCATCGCCTGCGGCAGCACGATGGTCAGCATGGCGCGCAATTTGGTCATGCCGATGGACTGCGCCGCTTCCATCTGGCCGCGATCGACGGAGAGAATGCCGCTGCGCACGACTTCCGCGGTATAGGCGCCTTGCTGGATGCCCAGCCCCAGAAGCGCCGCCACGAAAGGCGTCATGACGTCCACGGTCTTGACCGGGAACAGGCCGAAGAGGCTCAAGGTGGGAAAAATCAGCGCCAAATTGAACCAGAGCAGCAGCTGCAGCAGCGCCGGGATGCCCCTAAATAGCCAGATATAGAAGATGGCCGCGGTGCGCAGCGTCGCCACGCTCGACATGCGCATGATGGCGACGACGGTGCCAAGCACGACCCCAAGCGCCATGGCGCATATGGTCATGATGATGGTGCCGCGCACCCCGCGCAGGATGGGCGGCGAGAACAGATAGTCGGCGACATAATGCCATTCGATCGCGCCCAGCCAGAAAGCCCGGATGATGTAGGCGAGGGCAGCCAAAAGCAGCAGAGAGGCCAGAATCTGCCGATAGGGCCCCGGGCGGGCGATCCGCAATTTCCCGATATCGGTTTCGGCGATGTCCTGCATTGTCATTCCTCGACAAAGATCTTTTGAGCGGCCGGCTTCCTAACGGCCGCGGACCTTTGACGCCGATCTTGCCCTCATTCAGGCCCTATGGCGATAGCGCGAAAGCGAGTCCGGCTTCATCTCGATCGAGAAGCCCGGCGCCATGGGCGGCATATAGGCCGCGTCGCGGATCACACAGGCATGCACGAAATGTTCGTGCAGGTGATCGACATATTCCACCACCCGGCCTTCGGCCGTCCCGGCGAAACAGAGAAAGTCGATCATGGAGACGTGCTGCACATATTCGCACAGTCCCACACCGCCCGCATGCGGGCAGACCGGCAGCTTGTGCTTGGCCGCCATCAGCAACACGACCAGGACCTCGTTCAAGCCGCCCAGGCGGCAAGCATCCACCTGAACCACGTCGATCGCGCCGCCCATAATGAATTGCTTGAACAGGATGCGGTTCTGGCACATTTCACCAGTCGCGACTTTTATCGGGCCGATCCCTTCGCGAATCCGCTTGTGGCCCAGCACATCGTCGGGGCTGGTGGGTTCTTCGATGAACCAGGGCTTGGCGAAGGCAAGTGCATTCACCCAGGCAATCGCCTGATCCACCTCCCAGACCTGGTTGGCGTCGATCATCAAGGTGCGGTTCGGGCCGATCACCTCGCGCGCGATCTTGACGCGGCGGATGTCGTCGTCGCGATTGACGCCCACTTTGAGCTTCAGATGCGAGAAGCCGGCATCCACCGCTTCTTGCGCCAGACGGCGAAGCTTGGCGTCGTCATAACCCAGCCAGCCGGCGGAGGTGGTGTAGCAGGGATAGCCGCGCGTCATGAGCTCGTTCGCGCGCGCCGCCTTTCCTTCGGCCCGTGCTTCCAGCAGCGCCAGCGCTTCCTCGGGCGTGATGCAATCGGTGATGTAACGAAAATCTATGGCGCGCACGAGTTCGGCCGGCGACATGTCGGCGACCAGCCGCCAGACCGGCTTGCCTTCCGCGCGCGCCCACAAATCCCAAACCGCATTCACCATGGCGCCCGTCGCCAGATGAATGGCGCCCTTGTCGGGTCCAATCCAGCGCAACTGGCTGTCGCCGGTTACGTGTCGCCAGAACCGCCCCGGATTTTCGCGCACCCAATCCAGCTCAAGCCCAACAACCAGATGGCGCATGGCTTCTATGGCGGCGATGCAGATCTCGTTGCCCCGCCCGATAGTGAAAGTGAGGCCGTGCCCTTCCAGGCCAGTATCGGTGTCCAGGATCACATAGGCCGCGGAATAGTCCGGATCGGGATTCATGGCGTCCGAACCATCCAGGCTCTGGCTCGTGGGAAAGCGTACATCGATGGTTCGAAGGCCGGTGATGCGGGTCATGCCAAATCCTTGGGGATGATCGAAATCACTTTATCTTATAGGCTTATGTTATAGATCTTGGCGGCGGTGCCACCCCAGATCGCCGCGCGCGCGCCCGCGTCCAGACCCGCCACGAGCTTTTCCGTGATTGCCACCCAGGCGGGATAGCTGGCCGCCATGGTCAGCACAGGCCAGTCGCTGCCCCAGAGAATCCGGTCGGCGCTGAACGCCTCCAGCAATGCGTCGAAATAGGGCGCAAGCGCCACCGCTTCTGCGCCCGGCTCCGCTTCGGTTAAAAGTCCAGAGAGTTTGATGGTGACATTGGGACAATCCGCCAGGGCTTTGACGGCGTCATGCCAATTCTGGCGCGGCGCGCCGTTCATGACCGGCTTGCCCGCATGATCGAGCACAATGGAAAGCATGGGCAAGCGGCGCGCCAGTTCGACGATCGTTGGCAGTTGCGCTTCGCGAATCAGGGCGTCGAAAACCAGGCCATGCTTCACCATGGCCGAAAGGCCAGCGCTTGTGTCAGGCTTCAGGATCCAATCCGGGTCCGCAAGGTCCTGCAGCATGGGCCGCAGACCGACAAGACCAGGCTGCTTGGCCAGGTGCGCCACTTTTTTCGGCGCATCCGGCGCGGCCAAGTCCGTCCAGCCGACCACGCCCGCGATCCAATCCGTACGATCCGCGATCGCAAGCAGATAGTCGGTTTCCGCTTCCGTCGGTGCAGCCTGGACGAGAATGGTCTTTTCGATTCCAGCGGCCTGGATCAACGGGCGCAATTCATCCGGTTCGAAATCGCGATAAAGCAGCGCCAGTTCTGGTGTCAGCCAGCCATAATCGCCGCGGCTAGGGCGCCAGAGATGGTGATGAGCGTCGATGCGCATCAGGCTTCGCCCGGCAAAGGCGCATCCGGCGGCACCAGCGCCGTCTCGCGCAGACGGACCCAGAAGGCTTGAGGAATCGCTGTGTCATAAAGCGTCATCGTGTCATTGACCCGCGCGACGCTTCCCAGGCCGGGGATGACGCTGGCGATGGCCGGATGGGCCAGCGGAAATTGCAGCGCGGCGGCGGCCAGCGGCACGGCGAACGCGTCACAGATTGCTTCCAGGCGGCGAACATGCTCGATCACCTGGGGCGGCGCGGGCGCATAATCGTAAAGCGGCGGTTCGCCCCCCCGTGTTCCGGTGGCCAGAATGCCGGAATTGTAAGCGCCGCCAATCACGACGGAGATTCCACGTTCGACGCAAGCCGGCAGGAAATGCGCAAGCGCACCCTGTTCGAGCAACGTGTAGCGACCGGCCAACAACACCATGTCGAGCGCGGCATGGTCCATTACTTCCATGCAGATTTCCCATTCGTTCACGCCCAGGCCGAAGCCGGCAATGGCGCCGGCAGCGCGAAGCTCCTCTAGCGCCCGAAATCCACCGCCGGTCAGCTCGGCAAAGGTACGCGCATGATCGTGACCATGGGTGAGGCGGCCGACATCGTGAACATAAAGGATATCGATGCGGGCAAGACCGAGCCGCTGCAGACTGTCTTCATAGCTGCGCATGATGCCGCCATAGCTATAGTCATAGGCGGACTCGAACGGCAGGGGTGAACGGAAGCCGTTGCGCTCCCCATCGCCTTTGAGCTTTGGATTGGCCCGGAAAAGGCGGCCCACCTTGCTGGAGAGGATTACATCGGCGCGCGCCCGCACCACATCGCCCACCCGCCGTTCGCTCAGGCCGTGGCCATAGCGCGGCGCGGTGTCGATATAAGTCATACCCGCATCCAATGCGGCCGTCAGCGCGTCATGCGCCTCGCCATCGCTCATGGGATGATAGAGATTACCCAGCATGGCCGCGCCAAAGCCGATCTCGCTCACTTTGAGGCCCGCGCGCTGGACAAGGCGTGTGCGCATCTAATGTCCTGAAGGCGCGAGGATGTGGATCATCTCGGCTGATTTGGGGGATGCCGCGATCAGGACGGCATCATTGCCAGGGTCCAAGGTGCGGACCACACGCCGGTTCATAGCTCCGTTTCCCCCAAAGGCCGATGCCCTTACCGTAGCGCCAGTCCATCGCTATGGACAAGGCGGACGGCATGATCGAATGATGTTGGATCAGAATCCCCAGACGCTTTGAGTATCCTTGGCTTTGCGAGGTGTCATGAGCGATGAAAGCGGCAAGCATCAGGGCCTGTTCCGGTCCCCCGAGGGGGCGAGCTATCTGCGCGTCTTCCTGCTGGTGTCGTGTCTTTTCCTGCTCTGGGGCTTCGCCAGCGGGTTGCTCGATAATCTGAACAAGCATTTCCAGAATTCGCTGTCGCTAACCAAATTCCAATCCGGCTTCGTCCAGAACGCTTTCTATATGGGGTATTTCCTGATGGCCCTGCCGGCGGGCTGGATTGCGCGCCGACTGGGTTATAAGGGCGGCATCATCATCGGCCTGGCTTTGGCGAGCCTTGGCGCCTTCTGGTTCATTCCCGCCACGCGGATCGACACCTATTGGGCCTTTCTGCTGGGGCTGTTCGTGATCGCGTCCGGACTTGCTTGTCTGGAGACCGTCGCCAATCCTTACACCACCGTATTGGGTTCGCCCGCCGGCGCCGCCCGGCGCATCAATCTGGCGCAGATGTGCAACGGACTGGGCTGGGTCTCGGGCATGTTCATCGGTGCCCATGTCATTCTTTCCGCCACAAGGGAGGTGAACAGGGGCAACGATAATCTTTATATCCCCTATCTCATCATCGGAGCTGTGGCCTGTCTGCTTCTGATCGCCTTCGCGGTGTCGCGGATTCCCGATCTCAAAGCGCCCGAAGAGCGGATTGCCGCGACGTCTTCCGGTGAGAGCCCGACACTGTTCTCGCGATGGCATTTCTCGTTCGGCGTGGCGGCGCAATTTCTCTATGTCGCGGCCCAGACCGGAATTTTCAGCTTCTTCATCAATTACTCGGTGGCGAATGTCAGCGGCTTGAGCGACCAGGCCGCGGGCAATCTGCAGACCGTCGCTTTCGGCCTTTTCGCGTTGGGCCGGCTTGCCGGCAGCGCCGTGGTGGGATGGATCAAGCCCAATTCCGCGCTGGGACTTTATGCCGGCATCAACATGGCCCTGATGGCTGTGGCGCTTACCATCGGCGGCCTTGTCGGGGTAGGCGCGGTGATGGCGAGTTTCTTCTTCATGTCGATCATGTTTCCCACCATCTTCGCGCTCGCCATCGACGGAATTGGGCAGCAGACCAAATTGGGATCCTCCGTGCTTGTGATGTCCATCGTGGGCGGCGCCATCATGACACCGATCATGGGCCTTATCGCCGACAGAATGGGGATGCGCATCGGATTTGGGATTCCGCTTTTATGCTTCGCCGTCGTGGCGGCCTATGGCGCGCTTTGGCCTAGCTTCAAGACACAGGATTCCGGCGCCACGTCGCCGGGGCCGGCCCTGTCACCCATGCATTAGTCGCGCTGAGCTCAGGCCATGGATTTATTTCTCTCATATGCAGCGCGGGGCCGCACCGCCTGGTGGCGTTATCTGCTGACTATTGTGGCCGGATTGTTCATTGCAATTCTGGGCATGGCGCTGCTGATGATCATCCTCATGCTGTTGCGGCTTCTGCCGCCCGATCTCACGCGACAATTACAGCGCCCGGACAGTCCCTGGATTTTTTTCGCCACTGTCGCGATCATGTTCGCAGGTCTCGGTGCGGGCCTGGCGGCGGCCGCAGCTCTGATCCAGCGCAAGCGCCCAAGTGACATCATTGGCGCCTGGTCCTGGCGGTTGTTCGGCTGGGGCCTTCTGATTTGGGTGCTGGTGCAGGCCGTTCTGGCGGTGATCGATTTTGGGATCGCGCCCTCCGGCTTTTCGATGACCGGTCATGCCAGATTGCCTTTGGCGCTTTGGATGCTTGGATCCTTGCTGGTCCAGACCTTCACGGAGGAATTCATTTTTCGCGGCTTTCTTACGCAGGCCATCGTGCTCGTTTTGCGCCGGCCGTGGCCGACGGCTTGTGTCAGCGGTCTGGTGTTCGGCGCCATGCATATTCCCAATGGCTGGCCGCAGGCGATCAATGCGATCTGGTTCGGTGTCATCTGTGCCTACATCGCCATCCGCACCGGTGGCATCGCGCTTACCAGCGGCATTCATCTGGCGAACAATTATTTCGGCGCTATGGGCGTGGTGTCGGGAGGCGACGTGTTCAAAGGCAGCCCCGGCCTCTTCATTCAAAACACACCGCAGCTGCAATGGTGGGACCTGGGCATAGGTCTTCTGGTGTTGGCGATCCTGCCTTGGCTGCTGGGTAAGCTACGCCTTGTGCCAGGCTAGCCCGTCGGCTTCCAAAGACGCTAGCGCTGCACTTTCGAGGAGAGCAGGATGGACGACACCGTCTTCTCCACGCCTTCCAGGGAGCCGATGGCGTCAATCAGGGTGTCAAGCTTGCCGACATCTTCCGCCTCCACCATCGCGATCAGGTCATGTTCACCGCTGACCGTATAAAGTGCGGTCAGGGCGGGCATCGCGGCCAATTGGCGTTCGGTGGCGCGCGACAATTTCGGCAGCACCTTGATCATCACATGGGCGCGGATCAGGCGCCGGTTGAAGTCCGGACTGAGCTTCACGGTGTAGCCCTGGATCGGGCCCTGTTTGCGCAGGCGCTCTAGCCGCGCATAGACGGCGGCGCGCGACAGCTTCAGCGCCCGCGCGAGGCCGGTCACCGGGCGTCGTGCGTCTTCGCGGAGCAGCGCCAGCAGCCGCTCGTCCACACTATCCAAACTGTCACTTTTGCCAGCCATATTGGCTATTCTACCATGGAATATTGACAGTTTTCAACTTCAAACTGGATAGAAACCGGGGCCACACTGTCCGGGACCAAACAGATGGTGATGCGATGCGCGATATTCTTCTGATCGGGGCGGGCAAAATCGGTGAAACTATCGCCGATCTTCTTTGCGCCAGCGGCGACTATCAGGTGACGGTGGCCGACCGTTCGGAGATTCAGCTGCAGAAGCTGCCGCGCCGCGCGAATCTGAAGACCCTGGTTCTGGACGCAGTCGATCCGAAGTCTCTTGAGGCTGCCTTGAAAGGCCGCTTCGCGGTCTTGAGCGCGGCACCTTACGCCATCACCGGCCGGATCGCGGCCGCGGCCGTAAAGGCAAAGGTGCATTATCTCGATCTGACCGAGGACGTCGCCACCACGCGGCTGGCCAAGACATTGGCCGAAAGCGCGGAAAGCGCGCTCATTCCCCAATGCGGTCTGGCGCCGGGCTTCATCTCCATCGTGGCCCAGGATCTGGCGCGCCGCTTCGAGCGGTTGGACAGCGTGCGCATGCGTGTGGGCGCCTTGCCGCAATTCCCGTCCAATGCGCTCAACTACAATCTCACCTGGTCCACGGATGGCCTGGTGAACGAGTATGGCAACCCGTGCGATGCGATCGTGGACGGCGTCTTGCGCGACGTGGCGCCGCTGGAAGAGCTGGAGGAATTTTCGCTCGACGGCGTGCGCTATGAAGCCTTCAACACGTCGGGCGGGCTGGGCACCCTGTGCGAAACCTTGGCAGGCAAGGTGCGCCAGCTCAACTACAAGACCGTGCGCTATCCCGGCCATCGCGACATCATGAAGGCTTTGATGCAGGATCTGCGCCTGGGCGAACGCCGCGAAGTGCTCAAGGATATTCTGGAGAAAGCTTTGCCGGCGACAAAGCAGGACGTGGTCCTGGTGTTCGTAACCGTCTCGGGCACGCGCGACGGCCAGTTCCTGCAGGAAAGCTACGCCAACAAGGTCTATGGCGCGGAAGTGCAGGGTGTTGTCCGCAGCGCCATCCAGATCACCACGGCCGCGGGCATCTGCACCATGCTCGATCTTTTGGCCAACGGCACGCTGCCACAGAAGGGCCTTGTGCGGCAGGAAGATGTGAGCCTTTCGACGTTCCTTTCCAACCGCTTTGGCTGTGCCTATGGCGGACATGGTCCCAAGCCCGCGAGCTGGGCCGCCTGAGGATCCACCGCCTTCCATGTCAAAGACCCATCTTCGCCTGCTTTTAACGGGCGCCGCGGCGCCTTTGCTTGATGAGACCGTGCTACCGGAAGCGCTTTTGCGCGAAGAAGGCGGTCGGGTTTCGCGCGCCGTGCTGGCCGCGGTGCTCAATCTCGAGCTGCTGGCGGATCTGCTGATGCGGGTGCCCAGCGGTCGGGCCTATTTTGAAGACGTTCTTCAGAGTGGCGGCAGGTTGATGTTCGATCACGGCGCCATGCGCACCGTGGCGATGGAGGGCATGGGCCAGCTGCCGGCGGGGCAGACGGCCATCACAAGAGTGATCGAGCCTCTGGGCTATGAAAGCGCGCACACTTATCCCATGCCGCGGCTGAATATAACGGGCCGCTCTTTCACTCATCGCGATCTCCCTGAAACTTTGCCGCAATTCTTTGTCAGTGAACTTCACCCCGAACATTTCTCGCAGGCGTTCCAGGCGGCGGTCCGACAAGTGACAGGTGAATCTACCGATGCCCTGGCGGCGGGCGATCTGGTTTCGCTGGCAACGCTCAGAAAAGATCACGCGTTGCCCTTGACCGAGGCACGCGCCCTGTTGCCGAAGCTCGTGGCATGCTTCAGCCGCCGTCACCGGGCGCCGCTGCGGACGGACTACGAGATTTTGCGCGCGGAATCCGCCGAAATGGCCTGGATTGCCACGGAAGGAAACGCCTTCAATCATGCCACCGATCGCGTTTCTTCCCTTGCCGATATTGTGTCGCGGCAGCGGGCCTTAGGCCGCCGGGTGAAGGATCGCATCGAGGTTTCAGCGTCCGGACGTGTGCGCCAAACGGCATTGTGCGCCGATCCGGTTGTGCGGGAATTCCGTATCGCGAATGGTGACCGCGTTTGGCGAGAGGTGCCGGGCTCCTTTTTTGAATTCATCGAACGTGCCAAATTGCCTGGCGAGAACCGGTTGGACCTGGCCTTCGATACCAACAATGCCCAGGGCATATTCAAGATGACGGCGGCGTGACGATGCAGGCAGGTCTGGAAGCGCGGAAAATATTGGACAGCCTCGACCTCTCTCTGGAAGAGCGGAAGGGCCTGGCGTCTCCCATCGATGGCTCGGCCATGCCGGGCCTGGCCGACAGCGATGCCAAAGCGGTGGACGCCGCGATCGCCGCGTCCGCGCGGGCCTTCCCGGCCTGGCGTGACACGCCGGCGCCGGTGCGCGGCGAGCTGGTGCGCCGCTTGGGCGAGGTGCTGCGCGCCAACAAAGACGCGCTGGGAAAATTGGTGACCCTGGAAAGCGGCAAGCCTCTGTCCGAAGGCTTGGGCGAAGTCCAGGAGATGATCGACATCTGCGATTTCGCGGTCGGCCTGTCGCGTCAGCTTTACGGCCTCACCATCGCTTCCGAACGTCCGGGTCATCACATGCGCGAGCTGTGGCATCCGCTGGGGCCGGTGGGCATCATCTCCGCCTTCAATTTTCCGGTGGCGGTGTGGGCCTGGAATGCCGCGTTGGCCTTGGTCTGCGGCGACCCCGTGTTGTGGAAGCCGTCCGAGAAGACGCCGCTTTCGGCTTTCGCGGCAGAATCGCTGTTGCAAAAAGCGGTGACAGATTTCGGGCGCGCGCCCGTGGGTCTTTCCGCACTCTTGATCGGCGGCGCATCGGTGGGTGAAGCGTTGACGCGAGACGCGCGTGTGCCCCTGGTTTCGGCCACCGGCAGCACGCGGATGGGCCGGGCCGTGGGTACGGCGGTGGCCGCGCGCTTCGGCCGCTCCTTGCTGGAACTGGGCGGCAATGCCGCCACCATCGTGGCGCCGTCAGCCGATCTCGATCTTGCAGTTCGCGCCATTGCGTTTGGCGCGGCAGGGACCTCGGGGCAGCGCTGCACCACTTTGCGGCGGCTGATCGTGCATGAGTCGGTCTATGAACCTCTGGTCAAGCGGCTGAAGGCGGCTTTTTCCAGCATCACCATCGGGGATCCGCGCGAGCCTGGCAATCTGATCGGGCCCCTGATCGACGGCCACGCTCTTGACGGCATGAAGCACGCGCTTCAGGCGGCTGGCGCGCAAGGCGGAACGGTCTGGGGCGGCGAGGTCCAGCAAGGTCTTTATGTCCGGCCCGCCATTGTGGAGATGCCCGGCCAATCCGAGATCGTGCGGGAAGAGACTTTCGCGCCGATCCTCTATGTCTTGCGCTATTCCGGTTTCGACGACGCCATCGCGTTGTTACGTAACGTGCCGCAAGGCCTTTCTTCCTCCGCCCTGACTACGGACCTTCGGGAAGCGGAACTGTTCCTTTCCGCCCGGGGTTCGGATTGCGGAATCGCCAACATCAATATGGGACCTTCGGGCGCGGAGATCGGCGGCGCCTTTGGGGGGGAAAAGGAGACCGGCGGCGGCCGCGAAAGCGGTTCCGATGCCTGGAAAGCCTATATGCGGCGCCAGACCCAGAGCATCAATTACGGCCGCGAATTGCCGCTGGCCCAGGGCGTGAAGTTCGACCTCTGAGGGTTCCGCGCCTCCGCTCGTGGAATAAAAGTCCAAAAAACCGCATAAAGGTACAAATCGCCCCAGCCCCAAGCGCTTCCGCGGTTTCCGACCGTACCGTACAGTTGAGCACCCATCCGATCCGGCGTAGGCTTTCCCCATCTAGCAATCAGCGGTCCCGGCGGTGCGTGCGTGCCGTCGGGCATAATCATGGGAGCGAACTTTGGAGATTGAGAATATTCGGACGGACCGCCGGTCTTTCCTGACCGGGGCTGGAAAAGGCGCGAGCGTGCTGGCCATGGCGCCGCTTCTGGCGAATGTCATGAGCGAAAGCGCCAAGGCGGCGCCGGCGATGGCGGGCGGTAAGTATGACTTTGACACCCCCTATAACCGTATCGGCACCGATTGCGTGAAATGGGACCAGGCGATCCGCGACGAGCACATGCCCAAGATCGTGGCGGGCATGGGCATCGCCGACATGGACTTTGAATGCGCCCCCGTGGTGACCGAAGCGCTGCAGAAGCGCGTCGCCCATCACAATTGGGGCTATGAGATGCTGGACATCGACCTGATCCTGGGCACGGGGGGCAATCATCCCTTCGTGAAGGGCATCGTCGATTGGAACCATAAGCGCTACGGCATCAATGTGGTGAACCCGAAGAATCTGGGCGTCACCACCGGCGTGCATTCCGGCATCATGCCGGCGCTGCGCGCTTTCGCCCCGCCGGGCTCGAAAGTGCTGATGGCGACGCCGATCTACAATGCCTTCTATTTCGATCTCTATGGCTCCAAGCTCAATGCCAGTGAGAGCGTGATGAAGATGGTCAATGGCCGTTACGAGATCGACTGGGACGATTTCGAGAAGAAAGCCTCCGACCCGGCGGTCAAAACCACCATCTTGTGCAATCCGCACAATCCGGTCGGCCGGGTATGGTCGAAGGACGAACTGCACCGTTATGGCGAGATCTGCCTGAAGCACAATATCAAAGTGCTGTCGGACGAGATCCATTGCGACTTCGTCGGCAAAGGCCAGAAATACACGCCCTTCTCGACCTTGGACGACAAGAAGATCGTGGACAATTCCATCACCTTCAAGGCGGCGTCCAAGAGCTTCTCGCTCGCGGGCCTGAAATGCGCCTGGTACTTCGCCACCGACCCGGAGACCTTCAAGCAGGTGCAGTTCTGGAACCGCTCGGAAGTCTCCACGCTGGGCATCGTGTCGTCGCAGGCCGCCTATCAGGGCGGCGAGGCCTGGCTGAATCAATGCGTCGACTACATCGACGGGAATCAGAAGTTCGCCAATGACTATATCAAAAAGAATTTGCCTCTGATCAAGGTGGGCAACCAGCCGGAAGGTACTTATCTCGCCTGGCTGGACGTGAGCGGTCTTGCCGACAAGATCGGCGCCCAGAAGATGGCCGACGAAGAGAACAAGAAGCCGCAGCCGGTCAACTTCCTCACCGGCAAGCCCGGCAAGGTTCTGCCGGACGACATGGTCGGTCACTGGCTGGCCAAGAACGCTTATGTCCAGATGAACGCCGGCTACACCTATGGCACGGGCGGCGTGAACCATATGCGCATGAATGTGGCGACCTCGCGCAAGACCTTGACCGCGGCGTTGGACAGCATCGCGAGCGCGACCAAGAAGCTGGCTTAGAGGAGCGGCGCGCTAGCGCGCGAGCAGGTCCGGTGGACCTGCGAAAGCGACGAGAGCCCCGAGCGCAAGCGAGGGGCCTTGCCGCAAAATAAGAACCGGCCCGGACTGAAAAGTCCGGGCCGGTTTTCTTTTGCGGTCGCCGCGTGCGCTGGGCTAACGCGTGCGTTCGTCGAGCTCCTGGGCGCGGGGCTCAAAGTCGGGCTTGGGCTCGGCCGACCAGCGGAACTTGAATGCGACGATGGAGTAAGTGTCGCGGATGCCGGGCACCCGCTGCAGCTTGCGGGTTACGAATTCGCCGATGCTTCTTTCGTCCGGCAATTCGAATTTCGCCAAAAGGTCGTAGGTGCCGGAGGTGGAATAGACCTCGGCCGTTTCCGGAAAATTGTCCACCAGATAAGCGGCGACATCGAAGGACTTTGTCAGCTCGCATTTGATTTGCACGAAAAGGGCTTTCATTTCCATCTCCCGGCCTTGCGGGGAGACTTTAGACCGGTTCTTTCTCGGGTTGGAAGCAAATTGGCTGGCGCCAAGCCTTGACTTGGCCCCACCGTTCCGGATGCCTTATATCTAAAGTAAATCGGGGGACCTGGCCGGGGCCGTTCCATGCGCGACAAGAGCTATCTGGATTGGCCCTTTTTCGACGCCAAGCACCGCGTGCTTGCGGCGGCGCTGGAGGATTGGGCGGCGCGCCACCTTTCAAGCCTGATCGATCATGGCGACATCGACGGCTCCTGCCGCGCGCTGGTGGCCGCGTTGGGCAAGGATCGCTGGCTCGATCATGCCGTGCCGGGCGATGGCGGATTCGATCTCCGGTCGCTTTGCCTGATCCGCGAGATCCTGGCGTCGCATTCGGCGCTGGCCGATTTTGCTTTCGCCATGCAAGGCCTGGGCACCGGGGCGATCACCTTGTTCGGCACGCCGGCGCAGAAGGCGGCGTTGCTGAACGGAGCGCGCAGCGGCAAGACGCTGACAGCTTTTGCGCTGTCCGAGCCCGAGGCCGGTTCGGATGTTGCCGCCATGAAAAGCGCGGCGACGCCGGCGCCTGGCGGTTTCGAACTTACGGGCATCAAATGCTGGATCTCCAATGGCGGCATTGCGGGGCAATATGTCGTGTTCGCGCGAGATGAGGAGCGGTACACCGCCTTTGTCGTCGCGGGCGACAATCCGGGGCTATCGATCGTCAAGCGGCAGGAGACGATCTCGCCGCATCCATTGGCGATGCTGGAATTCCGCAATTGCCGCTTACGTGAAGACGCGGTGATCGGCGGGCGCGGCAACGGCATGCGGGTGGCGTTGGGTACGCTTGATGTGTTCCGGCCCAGCGTGGGCGCCGCCGCGCTCGGCTTGGCGCGGCGAGCTTTGGCAGAATCGCTGGCGCGGACGTCGTCGCGGCCCATGTTCGGCGGCAAGCTGGGCGATCTGCAGCTCATACAGGTCAAGCTCGCGGACATGGCGCTCAAAATCGATGCCGCCGCTCTTCTGGTTTACCGCGCCGCCTGGACCAAAGATGTGGCGGGTGCCAAGCGCATCACCCGCGAGGCGGCGATGGCGAAGCTGTTCTCGACCGAGGCAGCGCAGGAGATCATCGACGACGCGGTTCAGGTCTGGGGCGCCGCGGGTGTCGCCTCCGGTTCGGTGGTGGAAGAGCTTTATCGTGATATCCGCGCCATGCGCATATATGAAGGCGCATCCGACGTGCAGAGAATCGTGATCGCGCGGGCGGTGGCGGGCGATCCGGCCAAGGGAGGCGCATGATGTTGGGGAAATGTTCGCTGGCATGGAGCATATCGGCGGCGGCCTTGTTGATCGCCGATATGGCGCACGCCCAGACCGCGCCGGACTTGATCCTTTACGACGCCAAGATCGTCACCGTGGACGCCAAATTCTCCGTCGCGCAAGCGGTCTCCATCGCGGGCGGACGCTTCGTCAAAGTTGGCAGCGACAAGGCGGTGCTGGCCGGCGCCGGACCCAATACGGTGAAGATTGATCTGCATGGCCAGACCGTGCTGCCGGGCTTCATTGACAGCCATGTACATCAGCTGACCCAAGGCGCGGGCCTTTCCGTCGATGTCGATCTCACCGATATCCATTCCATCGCCGACATCCAGGCCGCGATCACCAAGCGCATCAAGGAGGTCAAGCCCGGCGAATGGGTTCGCGGCACGCGCGGCTGGTGGGAGCATGAATTGTCGGACGGGCGGCTGCCCACCCGCGCCGATCTGGACAAGGTAGCGGCAGACAATCCCGTTTATATTCCAGGCCCGCATTACATCATCGCCAACTCCCTGGCGCTGAAGCTGGCGGGCATCACCAAGGACACGCCCGACCCGCAGGGTGGGGAGATCCGCAAAGACCCCGCCACCGGCGAACCGACCGGCCTGCTGTTCGACAACGCGGGCCGGCCGGTGGCGCGCCTGATGCCGAAGGAATCTCCGGCGGACCGGCGCAAGGGTTTGCTCAAGACCATTGCCCTCAACAACAGCAATGGCCTCACCAGCATCGGCGAGCCGGGCGGAACGCAGGAGGATATGGATTTATATAAGTCTCTGCTGACCGAGGGGACACTCACCACGCGGGTGGATTTCGCTTACGACATCGATCCCGCCGAGCCGCTGGAGAAGGTGAGGCAGGATCTCGCCGCCATCGGCCCGCCGACCCAGCATTATGGCGACGGCATGATCCGCGCCGATCAGATCGCGGAGACGGGCCTGGATGGCGCCGAACTGACCGCGCTGTTGCGCGAGGATTATCCCGACCGCCCCGGCTATAAAGGCATGTTCAAGGTGCCGCAGCAGCAATTCAACGAATTCGCGGCGACGGTGGCCGCGGCAGGTTGGCGGCTCAGGCCGCATGTGGTGGGCGATGCCGCGATCGATGAGGCGCTCACAGCTTTCGAATATGCCAACAGCAAAACCGACATCACCAAACGCCGCTGGATGATCGATCATGATTTTCTGCTGTTGCCCGACATGTATCCCCGCATCAAGAAATTGGGGCTGATGCTCAATTCCGAATATATGCACGATGCGCAACTGGGAAAGCTGATCCTGGTCGCCTGGCACCGACCGCTGGCAGACAAGATGGAAAATTACAAGGACTGGCTGGCGGCCGGTCTGAAATTCGCGGGCGGCTCGGATGGCCCGATCTCGTATCACGCCTGGCCGCTCTATGAGATCTATGGCGAGGTCACGCGCGGCACCATGTGGGGCGGCAAGTTGGGCGCGGACCAGGGCATCACGCGCGAACAGGCGATCCGCTCGGTCACGAGCTGGTCGACGCTCACCAGTTTCGAGGAGAATGTGAAAGGCTCCATCGAGCCCGGAAAATATGCCGATCTGGTTCTGCTGTCCGACGACATTCTCAAAGTGCGGGCAGAGACGATAAAGGATATTAAAGTGCGGGCGACAGTGCTGGGTGGCAAAACCGTCTATGGCAAGCTGCAATAGGCAATTGGATCGTCAGTCCGGCAACACAGCGGTGGCTTCGATCTCCACCTTGGCGCCGGCCTCCACCAAGCGCACCACCTGCACGAGGGTCATGCTGGGATAATGGCGGCCGAACAGCGCGCGATAGGCTTCGCCGATGGGCCGCAGATTCGCGGCATAGGCGTCCATGTCGGTGACATACCACACCAGCCGCACCACATGCTCCGGCCCGGCACCTGCTTCCTTCAAAAGCCGGACGATGTTCGCCAGAGCTTGGTGAACCTGGGCAACGAAGCCTTTCGCGACCTCGCCCTTTTCATCCCAACCGATCTGGCCGCCCAGGAATATCTGCGTGCCCTTGGCGACCACGCCGTTGGCGTAGCCTTTGGGCTGCGGCCAGCCTTCCGGCAGCAGGACACGCTGACCGTTCGTCTTTGTCATCGGCAGCTGTCCTTATAGGCCGTCAACGCATCCTTCAGCGGCCGGGGAATGGTGATGGCGTTATGCGTGTTGAGCGAGGTTGTCACCATGACCAGGCGGCACCGCATGATCTCTTCGATCTCGCGCACGCAATGGATGGAGAAAATCACCGAGGTGCGGCCGATATGCTCCACCAGAATAGTGAATTGTAGCCGCTCACCCATCAACGCGGGCTTAAAGAAATCGCAATCGGCGCTCTTGTAGCCCAGGCCGATGCGCTCGTTCTGGATCAAGTCGTGATAGCCGATGTGTAGGCGCGCCAGAAAAAAATCCTCGACCGCGCCATTGATCATGTCCACAAAGCGCGGGGTGTAGAGGATCCCGGCGGGGTCGCAATCGGAGAAGCGCACCATGCGTATGGTGGTCCAGGCGTCATCGGGAAAATAGCGGGGATGGATCGGCAGCGCCCGCTCGCGGCCTTTGGGCAGTTCCAGCTTGGGAAGCGGCATCTCAGTCAATTCCCTTGAAATTTTGGCTTTTCGCGGGCGGCGAAAGCCTGATAGGCGCGCTTGAAATCGGCGGTCTGCATGCAAAGCGCCTGCGCAATGGCTTCGGCGTCAATCGCCGCCTCCAGCGCCATGGCCCATTCCGTCGCCAGCATCTTCTTGGTGAGCGCGTGCGCGAAGCTGGGGCCGCTCGCGATCTCGGCCGCAATGGCCATGGCCGCATTCTGCAATTCACCGGAGGCGGCGAGACGATTGAAGAAACCCCAGGCAAGGCCTTCGTCGCCACTCATGCTGCGTCCCAGAAAAAGAAGCTCCGAGGCGCGGCCCAGGCCGATAATCCGGGGCAGCATCGCGCAGGCGCCCATGTCGCAACCCGCAAGTCCCACGCGATTGAACAGGAACGCCACCTTGGCGGTGGCCGTGCCGATGCGCAGGTCCGACGCCATGGCCATGATCGCGCCCGCGCCGGCGCAAACGCCGTCCACCGCGGCGACGACCGGCTGGGGACAGGCGCGCATCGCTTTGACCAGATCGCCCGTCATCCGGGTAAAGGCCAATAACCCCTTGGCGTCCTTTTCCACCAACGGCCCGATAATCTCGAACACATCGCCGCCGGAGCAGAAATTGCCGCCATCGCCGGTCAGTACGAAGGCTTTGACATCGTCATCCGTGGCGGCGTCGCGAAACAGCCGCACCAGCTCGGCATAGCTTTCGAAGGTGAGGGGGTTCTTCTTCTCCGGACGCGACAGGGTGACCAGCGCCACGCCGTCTTTCACGGCAAGCCGGACATGATCGGGCTTCCAGGCGGAAAGCGCGGTCATAGCGTTTCTGTTCCGTTTGCGCCTCTCACCGACTCTTTCAGCTTGCCCAGGCTGCGAATCAATTCTCCGACATCCTTGGTGTTCAGCTGGGCGAACAGCTCAGCGATCCAATTTTCATGTGCGCTCGCCATACGGCTGAAATAAGTGTGACCCTTGGCCGTGAGCTTGACGATCTGCACCCGGCGGTCGGTGGGCAGCGCCGACCGCTTGATATGGCCGCTCTGCACCAGCCGTTCGACCAGGCCCGTGACATTGCCGTTGGTCACCATCATGCGCCGGGAAAGATCGCCCAGGGTCATGCCGTCCGGCGCCCGTTCCAGCTGCGCCAGGAGATCGAAGCGCGGCAGGGTGGTATCGAATTCTTCGCCCAGCTTTTTGCGGATCGCGGCTTCGATCAGGTTGGTGCAGGTGAGAAGGCGCAGCCACAAGCGCAGCTCATCCTTATGATCTTGCGGCGATTCCAGAACCTTGGTTTCGGAGTCGAGATGGCTGTTCATGCTTCTCCGCCTGCCACGGTGATCGCGGTGCCGGTCATGCCGCCCGATTCGCGGCGCGCCAGGAAGCATACCGCATCGGCCACTTCCGCCGGAGCGATCAGCCGCCCGATGGGACTTGTCTTGACGATCTCGGCGCGGGCGCTGTCGGCGTCGCGGCCCGTCTTGGCGACGATGCGCTCGATGGCGTCGCCAACCATGTCGGTATCCGTAAAGCCGGGGCAAACCGCGTTGACGGTCACGCCGGTCTTGGCCTGTTCCAGCGCCAGCGCGCGCGTGAAGCCCAGAAGCGCGTGTTTGGACGTCACATAGGCGCTGATATAGGGATGGCCCTTGAGCGCGGCAGTAGACGCGATATTGACGATACGCCCGAACTTCCGCGCCATCATGCCTGGCAGCACCGCGCGGCTGGCGATGACGGCGCCCAATACATTCACCCGGAACAGCATCTCGAAATCGGCATCCGCTGTCTTGAGAAAGGGCGCGGACATGGCCATGCCGGCATTGTTGACCAGAATGTCGACCGGGCCTTTGCCGGCGATCTCGGTCATCGCCTTCTCGAAGGCGGCCGGGTCGGCAAGATCAGCCCGGATATAGGCGGCCGCGTCCTTGCGCGCAACGCGTTCGGCCAGCGCCGCCTCATTCCGGCCGGTGATGGTGACGCGGGCGCCGCCTTGCGTCAGGGCGAACGCGATGGCGGCACCGATGCCGCGGCCGCCACCGGTGACCAGTGCGTGAAGACCGTCAAAATCCTTCATGCTTCCCACAACGCGAATAGAGGCGTAGCTTGACGTCGGACAGGAAATATTTCAAGATTAAAATATCTCGAGGCGACGGCTGAAGAGGTGCCGGCATAGAGGCAGCGCGGATGAAAATCTCCATTCTCGGCGGCGGCCCGGCCGGTCTTTACTTTGCCATCCTGCTGAAGAAGGCCCGCCCGGATTGCCAGATCGCGCTCTACGAGCGCAACCGCGCCGACGATACCTTTGGCTTCGGTGTGGTCTTTTCCGACCAGACGCTGGACATTTTCGCCCGTTACGATTCCGAAAGTCATGCCGCCATCCTGGCGAATTTCGCCTATTGGGACGACATCGAAGTCCATTTCAAAGATGCGGTGGTGCGGGTCGGCGGCAACGGCTTTTGCGGCTGTTCGCGGCAGACCCTGCTGACGTTGCTGCAAAAGCGCGCTCGCGCCTTGGGGGTCGAACTCTATTTCGAACAGGACATCGCCGATCTTGGCGTGTTCGCCGGCAGCGATGTGATCGTGGCGGCGGATGGCATCAACAGCCGGGTTCGCGCACTCTATGAAGGTCATTTTGCGCCCAGTGTCGATCTGCGCCCCAACAAATTTGTCTGGCTGGGATCGACCCGGCCGCTGGACGCCTTCACCTTCTTCTTCCGCGAAACCGAATATGGCGTCTTTATCGCCCATTGCTATCAATATGAGCCTGGCCATTCGACCTGGGTGATCGAAACCGATCCCGAGACTTGGTCGCGCGCCGGCTTCGCCGCGATGAGCGAAGCCCAGTCCGCGCGCTTTCTGGAAGGAATTTTCGCGTCCGAGCTGGATGGTCACAAGCTGATCACCAACCGCTCGCTGTGGCGCAGCTTTCCCATGATCCGCAACAAGCGCTGGGTGAAGGACAATATCGTCCTGATCGGCGATGCCAAAGCGACGGCGCATTTCTCCATCGGCGCGGGCACCAAGCTCGCCATGGAAGACGCCATCGCCCTGTTCGAAGCCTTCCGCAGCCATGGCGACGATGTGACGGCGGCGCTTTCCGCCTTCGAACGGGACCGGCGCGAGGATGTCGAGAAAACCCAGCATGCCGCGAATGTCTCCTTGGTCTGGTTCGAACATCTGGCCCGTTTCTGGAATTACGATCCGCTCAAATTCGCCTTCGGCCTGATGACGCGGTCGAAATCCATCACCTATGACAATCTGGCGATGCGCGCACCCGATTTCGTCAAGGCGGTGACGCGCAATTTCGCACGGGAGCAGAAAGCGCGGGGCCTGCCTATTCGCGACGAAAATATTCCACCGATGTTCCAACCGTTCCGGCTGCGCGACATGACCCTTTCGAACCGCGTCGTCCTCTCGCCCATGTGCATGTATTCGGCGGAAGAAGGCATGCCGGATGACTGGCATCTGGTGCATCTGGGCGCACGCGCGCTGGGTGGCGCAGGCCTGATCTTCACCGAGATGACGAATGTCTCGGCTCAAGCGCGCATCACTCATGGTTGCGCCGGGCTTTACACCGATGCGCAGGAAGCGGCCTGGACGCGCGTGGTTTCTTTCGTGCATCAGCACAGCGGCGCCAAGATATGCCTCCAGCTGGGCCATGCCGGGCGCAAAGGCGCCACCAAATTGATGTGGGAGGGGATGGACGAGCCGCTGGACGGCGGCGCTTGGCCGCTGGTCGCGGCCTCCGCCATTCCTTATTATCCGCATAGCCAGGTGCCACGCGCCATGACCGAAGCGGACATGGATCAGGTCAAGCGCGATTTCGCCGCCGCTGCAATCCGCGCCGAGCGCGCCGGCTTCGACATGCTGGAGCTTCATTGCGGGCACGGCTATCTGCTGGCGTCCTTTATCTCGCCGCTGACCAACCGCCGCACCGACGATTATGGCGGCAGCCTCGCCAACCGGCTGCGCTTTCCGCTGGAAGTGTTCCGCGCCATCCGCGCGGTATGGCCCGTTGCCAAGCC
>DATNGI010000081.1:0-4365 GCA_035605955.1 Rhizomicrobium sp. | reverse complement strand
GGCGGGCATGATGGGCTTCAAGGGTTCGCGCAAATCCACGCCCTATGCGGCGCAGATCGCCGCCGAAGACGCCGCCAAGAAGGCGGTCGAGCACGGCATGCGCACCTTGGAAGTCGAAGTCTCCGGCCCCGGTTCGGGCCGTGAATCCGCCCTGCGCGCGCTGCAGGCCGTGGGCCTGGTCGTCACCTCCATCCGCGACGTGACGCCAATCCCCCACAATGGCTGCCGCCCGCCCAAGCGGCGTCGCGTGTAATAGAAAGCATCGCCAGGAAAAATGGTCTTCCGGTTTTCCGTCCGGCGATGCGACAGAGGAAAAAGTTCGGACGTAACACTTTACCCGTCGAACGTATGGGCATGGTCCGACATGCCCGGGACACGATGAGGAACACATGTTTCAGAAAAACTGGCAGGAACTGATCAAGCCGCAAAAGCTCAAGACCGAATCCGGTCATGACGCGGGCAAAATCGCCACCATCACCGCCGAACCGCTGGAACGTGGTTTCGGCCTCACCCTGGGCAATTCGCTTCGCCGCGTGTTGCTGTCGTCATTACAGGGCGCGGCCGTCACCTCGATCCAGATCGAGGGCGTGCTGCACGAATTCTCGTCCATCCAGGGCGTGCGTGAAGACGTCACTGACATCGTGCTGAACGTGAAGCAGATCGCGCTCCGCATGCATGCGGAAGGTCCCAAGCGCGTTTCCTTACGCGCCTCCGGCCCCGGCGAAGTGAAGGCCGGCCAGATCCAGGGCTCGTCCGATATCGAGATCCTCAATCCCGATCTGGTGCTCTGCACCTTGGACGAGAAGGTGGATTTCCGCATTGAGCTCACCATCGCCACCGGCAAGGGCTATGTCCCCGCCGACCGCAACCGTCCCGAAGATGCGCCCATCGGCCTCATCCCGGTCGACAGCCTGTTCAGCCCGGTGAAGAAAGTCTCTTACAAGGTCGAGAACACCCGCGAAGGCCAGATCCTCGACTATGACAAGCTGACCTTGACGGTCGAGACCAATGGCGCAGTGACGCCTGACAATGCGGTCGCCTATGCCGCCCGCATCCTGCAGGACCAGCTTCAGGTCTTCATCAATTTCGAGGAACCGCGCGAGCGCGTCGCCGAGGAATCCAAGCCCGATTTGGCTTTCAATCCGGTCCTGCTCAAGAAGGTGGACGAGCTGGAGCTCAGCGTCCGTTCTGCCAACTGCCTGAAGAACGACAACATCGTCTATATCGGCGATCTGATCCAGAAGACCGAAGCGGAGATGCTGCGCACCCCGAATTTCGGCAGGAAGTCGCTGAACGAGATCAAAGCGGTGCTTGCGGAAATGGGTCTGCATCTGGGCATGGAAGTGCCGGGCTGGCCGCCTGAGAATATCGAAGACCTCGCGAAGCGTTACGAAGATCAATATTGATTTGGAATGGATGGCCGGCGCGGCTTCCGCTGCCCGGCCATGGAGGAGTTTTTAGGAATGCGCCACGGCAATCAAGGACGCAAACTGGGCCGCACCGCCTCTCATCGCAAAGCGATGTGGGGCAATATGACGGCCGCGCTCATCAAGCATGAGCAGATCAAGACCACCTTGCCCAAGGCGAAAGACCTTCGTCCGGTGATCGAGAAGCTGGTGACCCTGTCGCGCCGCGGGGCCGCGGATCTGCATGCCCGCCGTCAGGCGCTGGCCCAGATCAAGGATGCCGACCAAGTCACCAAATTGTTCGACGTGATCGGCCCGCGTTACGCCGGCCGTCCGGGCGGTTATACGCGGGTGCTGAAGGCCGGTTTCCGTCACGGCGACAATGCCGCGATGGCGATCATCGAATTTGTGGACCGCGACATCGACGCCAAAGGCAAGGATTCCGGCCCGGTGGAAGTGGCCGACGAGGCCGAAGCCTGAAGTGAGTTTTTTTGAATGAGCAGGGGCGGCAGAAATGCCGCCCTTTTTGTTGCCGACAAGCGTTCAAATCCTGGGACTTGCGCCGGAAAGTTGAAGCAATATTCGGCGGGCGATAGGCTGAAACTCATGAAGACAATATCTCTTGCCGCGGCCGGCGCGGCTGCGATCGCGGCCTTGGCCTTTCTTGCGGTCCCAGGAACAGGGGCCCCGCCGCCGCCCAAGCCGGCTGCACCTTCTCAGCCCCTAAAACTCGGCACCCCGCCGCCGCGGGTCGAAGCCCAGCCATCCTCCATGAACCAGGTGCAATTGACCTTCGCGCCCGTGGTCAAGCGGATCGCGCCCGCCGTGGTGAATGTGTACGCCCGCTCCGTGGCCCAGGTGCAGGTCAATCCGCTGTTCAACGATCCCTTCTTCTCGCAATTCTTCGGTGCTACGCCGGAAATGCGTCAACGCGTACAGCAATCGCTGGGCTCGGGCGTGATCGTGCGCGCAGATGGCCTGATCCTCACCAACAATCATGTGGTAGCCGGCGGTACGGACATTGTGGTGGCGTTGAACGACAAGCGCGAATTCAAGGCCAAGGTGCTGACCGCCGATCCCAGAACCGACCTGGCGGTAGTCAAGATCGACACCAAAGGGGAGCGTCTGCCGGTCGTGCCCTTCGGCGACAGTGATGCCGTGCAGGTGGGCGATCTGGTGCTGGCGATCGGCGATCCCTTCGGCGTGGGCCAGACCGTCACTATGGGCATCGTCTCAGCCTTGGCTCGCACGCAAGGTTCCGCCAACGATTATCAATTTTTCATCCAGACCGACGCTGCCATCAATCCCGGCAATTCGGGCGGCGCCTTGGTGACGACCGACGGCAAGCTTGCCGGCATCAATACCGCGATCTATTCCCGCTCCGGCGGCAATATCGGCATCGGCTTCGCGATACCTGCCAACCTGGCGCGCCGGGTGGTGGAAGGCGTCGAAGGTGGCGGCAGCGTCAAGCTCGCTTGGATCGGCGCCAACGGCCAGGCGGTCACCAGCGCCATCGCCGAGAGCATAGGGCTGCCGCGTCCCGGCGGCGTCCTCATCAAGGACATCTATCCCGGCGGCCCCTTGGCTGATGCCGGCGTGAAAAGCGGCGATGTGGTGCTGTCGGTGGATGGCGCCAATGTGGACGACATGCAATCGCTCAATTATCGCATCGCCACCCGCAAGCCCGGCGACACTGTGAAAGTGCGGGTGGAATCCGGCAAGAATATGCGCGATGTGTCGGTGAAGTTGGCCCTGCCGCCGGAAAATCCGCCACGCGAACTCACCACGATCACGGGGCGCAATCCGCTCACCGGTGCGAAAGTGGAAAATCTTTCACCCGCCGTGGCGCTGGAACTGCAGGCCGATCTTCTGGCAAAGGGTGTCGTGATTGTTTCCGTGGATCCCAATTCCTATTCTGGCAATTACGGTTTTCAGTCTGGTGATATCGTGAAGAGCGTGAATGGCGTCAGCATCAATCGGGTGGGCGAACTCAGCCGCGCGCTCAATGGCGCCAGTCACTGGGATCTTGTCATCGAGCGTGGCAATCGCAGGCTGACATTGTCCGTGGATGCTTGATTACACAGAAAAGCCATTTTCCATAATTTTTTCATCTTGTTACCGCTTGTTGCGAGGCGATCAACTTCGCGCGCCGCGCGGCGGCGATCCGAACCCTGAAACGTTGATGCCTTGCTGGGGTGGCATGCAACAGAGGGTTTGATTATGAAAAAGTTTGTTCTGAGTTCCGCCACGGCGATGCTTTGTTTCGCTGGTGCGGCCCGAGCCGATGGTACGCATACGGACAATATGTATGCTTCCATCCTGGGCGGCGCGACATTCGATCCCGCCTTGATGGCGGGCGGATCGCTGCATGACATGGACACAGGCTACAATATCGGCGCCCGCTTCGGTTATGGATTAGATAATCTCATCGGCATGCGGGGCTTCTCGGTCGAGGCAGACACATTCTGGAATTCGTCAGGCTATAAGCCGGACGCTTCACATTTGGCTTCGACCAGTTTCATGGGCAATCTGGTCTATCATTTCGACACGGGCGGCCCGCTGATGATCTATGGCGGCGCGGGCCTTGGCGCGGTCAATGACCGGGTGGGCGGTGATATTCATGCCTCCTCCACGGTGTTCGGCTGGCAAGCGCTTGGCGGCCTCGAATTTCCGGTGTCGAAAGACATGAGTTTGTTCACGGAGTATCGCTACCAGAATGCGCATGACGCCAATGTCGGCGCACTGTCCGGCGTGGGCAACACGTCTAACAACCTCTCGGTGGGCATGAAATTTAGCCTGTAGTTCTTTGACCCCCTCCGTCTCTTTCGCGACTTGCCTTAGCGCTCCGGCTCGCGCCTACGCGCGGGCGCTCAGAGACACCTCTCCCTCCAGGGCGCTTACGCGCGCAGGGGGAAGGAGGGTCATGACCAAGCTTCAACAAGCGCTAGAGCGTCTTGGT
>DATNGI010000080.1:0-24905 GCA_035605955.1 Rhizomicrobium sp. | reverse complement strand
GAAGCAAACCGCGCCAAGAATTACGATGCGCTATGCACGCTGGACGGCCGCATGGTCTTGGCCGGCGAACATGCCTCGCATCTGGGCGCCTGGCAGGAAGGCGCCATCGTATCGGCTTTGGACGCCATCAAGCGTCTGCATCAACGCGCCATGACGGCATAGATATAATCCGGAGGGGATGATGAAAGCTCATTTGGTCGTGCGTGTTCTGGGTCCGGCGCTGATCGCGGGCCTGTGTTTTTCTTCGAATGCCTTTGCGCAGGCGGCGGGCGGCGGCTTCGGCCGCGGCGGCTTCACCGAGCAGGGTGGAGAGGCGATCTACAAGAATGTCTGCCAGGGCTGCCATATGCCTCAAGCGCAGGGTGCGGTCGGCGCCGGCATGTATCCGGCGCTTGCCAAGAATCCCAAGCTGGAAGTTGCGGGCTATCCGGTTTCGGTGGTGGTGAACGGCCAGAAGGCGATGCCCGCTCTAGGCGGCATGTTCACCGACCAGCAGGTGGCGGATGTCGTCAATTACGTGCGCACCCATTTCGG
Organism: Rhizomicrobium sp.; assembly: GCA_035605955.1. Classification (GTDB taxonomy): domain Bacteria; phylum Pseudomonadota; class Alphaproteobacteria; order Micropepsales; family Micropepsaceae; genus Rhizomicrobium. Next base: position 24,371 of record DATNGI010000080.1, on the reverse strand, counting down.
CAACAACTATAAGGACAAGGTCGCGCCCGCCGACGTCAAAGCGGTACGTCCCTGATCCATCATCAGAGAGGAAAGACGCCATGAACAATTTCGTGAAGTACGGATCGCTTGCGGTTTTGAGTGCTGCCCTGTTCGCATCCGGCGCCAACGCCGCCGATGTCGTGCACAATCAGGAAAATGCCAAGTCGCCCATCGCCAGTTCCACGATGGTGCCTCCGGGCTACAATACCTTCTACATCAGCGGCACCACGGGTAAGGGCGCCGACACGGCCGAGCAGACGGCGGCCACGCTGGCCGGCCTGAAGGCTCAGATGGCCAAGATGGGGCTTACCTTCGGCGATATCGTGCAGGCGCACGTCTTCCTGGTGGCCGATCCCAAGACCGGCAAGATGGACTTCGCCGGTATGAATTCCTCCTGGATGAAGGAATTCGGCACCGCCGAGCAGCCCAACAAGCCGGCTCGCGTGACGGTACAAGTCGCGGGCCTGGCGGGCGGTGACGCGTTTGTCGAGATCGAATTCGTCGCGGTCAAAAAGGCCAACTAAGTTTTCCGGGTTTGGAAGAAGGGCGGGCGCCGTTGGCGTCCGCCTTTTTTTTCGCCTGTTGCTCAAGAACCACTGCGGATTTTCTGCCGCCAAGAAGGCATCGCCGGCTAGATATATCTAATTGATTTATTTGAACTATTTTAAGTGACGGCTTGTCGGTCTACGCGGCAATCCTGTCCGGCAGAGTCCAATCGCGGCGCCGCGACCCGAGTTTGCGGTGCGCCGCAGCCAAAAAACCAACCCTTAGTATTGAATTATAACACCTACGCTGATTACTTCCCGCCAGATCACGGGAATCGACTCGCTCGTCCAATACGAACGCATGGTCTGTTCCTACTGATTAGAAAACAAACCAATTAGGGGACATCCAACGTGCTCAATCTGAAGAACACCTTGCTGGTCGGCGCCTCGGTGTCGGCGTTTGCCGTCTTTGCCGCGCCCGCCATTGCCCAGGACAATGGCGGCAACAATGAAACCGTCATCGTGACCGGCACCCGCGTGCAGGGCATGACCGCGGCCGACAGCGCCGCGCCCATCACGGTGTTGGGCAGCGAAGCCCTGACCAAGGGCACCGGTTCGGCCGATTTGCGCCAGGCGCTGGGCCAGACCATCCCCTCCTTTGTCGCCCAGCAATATGGCGCCGACACTGCGAACCTGACGCTCTCCGCCGCACTTCGCGGCCTGTCGCCCAATGACACGCTGGTCCTGATCAACGGTCATCGCCGCCACTATACCGGCAACCTGCATGTGGATTCCGGCGGCTTCGCGGCCGGCAGCTCCTCCGCCGACTTGTCCTTCATCCCGGAAGCGGCGATCGATCATGTGGAAGTGCTGCTCGACGGCGCTGCCGCCCAGTATGGCACCGACGCCATCGCCGGCGTGGTGAACATCATCCTCAAGAAGAAGTCCTCGGGCGGTCAATTCTCCGCCTCGGCCGGCGATTATTACAATCGCGGCAATCGCAGCCCCAGCGACAATGGCGAGTCCTATGACCTGTCCTACAACATGGGCCTGCCCCTGTTCGACAAGGGCTTCGTCAACGTCACTGTCGAGAAGCAGTACAGCAACTTCACCCAGTATGGCGGCGCCGATAACCGTTTTCTGAACGCGCAGGGCCTGCCGGTCGGTCAGAACACCGTCACCAGCGTCGGCGCCAATGGCGTCGCAAGTCTTTCGGCGCATGGCAACGGCATTCCGGACAATTTCTTGCCTGGCGTCACGGGCTATCCACGCTCCAATGCGATCGATGGCAGCCCGGAACAGCAGCTGACGATGGCGGAACTGAATTCGCAATATGACTTCAGCGATAGCCTCTCGGTCTATGCCTTCGGCACCATTGGCCACAAATTCGCTAAGTCGTTCGAGAATGACCGCCTGCCCAACCAGATCATTGCCACTGTCGGCTCCAACCAACCTTGCAGCGCGACGAACCTGAACGGCTACAACACAGCCGTGGATGGCACGGGCAAGGCGGTCTGCGCGCTGGGTGTCAATGGCGGCGTGGGCGCGATTCCTGGCGAAGTCGGCTTCACCGGCTTGAACAGCAAGGGGCAGATCATCTCGTCGGGCAATGCCGGCAATCTCTTCAGCAGCAATCTGATCAACGTGAACAATGGCGCGGCCATTCCCAGCGCCACCGGTGCGGGCACGCTGGGCACGGAGCCGGAATTGGTGATGTACCCGAACGGCTTCCGTCCGATGGAAGTGCTGAAGGAAGACGATTACCAGTACAATACGGGCGTGAAGTTCAACGTCCTGGGCTGGGATGTGGACGCGGATGTCGGCTACGGCAAGGACATCGACAACATCTACACCTACAGCTCGGGCAACCGCTCGCTGTTCATCGACACGCATACCTCGCCGACAAATTTCTATGACGGCAGCTTCACCGCCAGCCAGTTCACCGGCACGGTCGACGCCACCCATGCCTTCAATGTCGGCATGGCGTCGCCCTTGACTGTCGCAGTCGGCGTGGAAGCGCGCGAGGATACCTACGGGATCGGCGCGGGCGATCCCTTGTCCTACTACAAGGAAGGCGCGCAATCCTTCCCGGGCTTCGCGCCGGCCTCTGCCGGAGTTCACAGCCGCAAGAATTATGCGGGCTATATCGATCTCGCCATTGCGCCGATCGAGGAATTGCAGATCGACATCGCGGGCCGCGCCGAGCATTACACGGACTTCGGCGACGCTCAGATCGGCAAGATCACGGCGCGTTACGATTTCAGCCCCAAGATCGGCGTCCGCGGCACCCTGTCGACTGGCTTCCGCGCCCCGACCCTGGCGGAAGAATTCTACACCGCGGTCAATGTGTCGCCGAACTCCGCCACGGTGCAGCTGCCGGCAAACAGCGCCGCAGCCGGGCTGCTGGGCCTGGGCAATCTGAGGCCGGAAACCTCGATCAGCTACAGCGCCGGTATTGTCGCCCATCCGCTGGACGACCTGTCGGTCACAGTGGACGCTTACAGCATCGCCATCGGCAATCGCATCACCACCTCGGCCACGGTCAGCAGCTCCGGCGGCGCGATCAATGTGCCGTTGGTGACTTCGGCGGTGCTGTTGGACGGCGTCTCGCTCGACCCGACCGCCACCCAGCAGGGCGTGACGGCGTTCCTGAACGGTCTCTCCACGCTCACCCAGGGCGTCGATTTCACGGTCAGCTATCCGACCGATTTCGGCGACTATGGTCTGGTGGATTGGACCTTGGCCGGCAACTACAACACGACTTCGGTCTCGCGTGTGGCGCCGACCCCGGTTCAGATCACCAACTCCGCTCCGGGTGCGAGCTTCTTCCGTCCCGACACGCTGTTCGGCTTCGTCCACAGCGCGCCGGCCGAGAAGGTTGGCCTCACCGCCAACTGGAGCTTGGATGCGATCGGCGCCACACTGCGTGAAACCTATTGGGGCCCGCAGCATGGTTCGACCACGCCCAACAATGGCGGCCAGGTCATTCCGTTCAACCAGGCGGGCGTGATGCTCACGGACCTCGAGGCCCGTTACAACATCACCGAGCAGCTGCAATTCTCTCTCGGCGCCAACAATCTGTTCAACATCCGTCCCGACATTCAGCCCTTCGCACGTGACGGCGTGCTGACCTCGTCGGTCACGGCATTGAACGGAAACAATGCCGCGTCGGGCGTCGCGATCCCCGGCGGCAATGGCAACGTGAACAACAACTACTTCGGCGCGGCCTGGAATCCGAATGGCGGCTATTACTACGGCCGCATCCAGTACAACTTCTAAGCTTGCCTAGAATGAGAGCCACCCATCTCCGGCCGGAGATGGGTGGTTTTTCTTTGTCTATTGCCCAGGGCGGAGCGCGCATGTAGCTTCTGTAACAATGGGCTCGAAGAGGCCTGGCGCCCCCGGGCGCCGAAAATAACAATAAAGTCAATACTTTGGGAGGATGTTATTGGGGACGACTCGCAGCAATGCGATAGCCGCCACCGCCTGGGACATAGGCGGGAGGGGTGTGCGACATACGCGCACGTCAAGCCCAAGGGAAAAAATCTGAATTGCAGAAAACGGTTCGCACACCGTCTATTTCATGCGGGCCAGGAAGCGTCACTGTCCGCTATGGGCTGCTCGAACCATAAAATTGCTGGGAAGGTTGAACAGATGACTCATGTGAAGAAGAAGCTGATTGTCGGCACCGGTCTTGCCGCGCTGGTCCTGGGTTATTCGGCGGCGTTCGCGCAGACCGGGCAGAATGTGGACTGGACCAATTATGCCGGCGATATCACCGGCAGCCGGTTCAAATCGCTGGATCAGATCAATGCCTCGAACTTCTCCAAGCTGGAAGTGGCCTGGCGCTTCAAGACCGACAATTTGGGCAACCGCCCGGAATTCAAGCTGGAAGGCACGCCCCTGGAAATAAACGGCGTGGTCTATACCACCGCCGGCTCGCGCCGCGCGGTAATCGCGCTGGACGCGGTGACGGGCGAGCTGCTCTGGGTGCATGGCGAGAAGGAAGGCGCGCGCGGCGCCGCCGCTCCCCGTCAGCTTTCGGGCCGCGGCGTCTCCTATTGGAGCGATGGCAAGGAAGCTCGCATCCTCTATGTCACGCCGGGCTATCAGCTGATTGCGCTGGACGCCAAGACCGGCCAACGAATCCCCAGTTTCGGCAATAATGGTTCAGTCGATCTGAAGGCCGACGACGATCAGAAGATTTCGCCCGACCTGACCACAGGTGAAATCGGCTTGCACGCGGCGCCCACCGTGGTGGGCGACAGAGTGCTGGTGGGTTCGGCCTTCCGCGAAGGTTTCACACCTACCAGCTTCAAGAACAACAAAGGCTCGGCGCGGGCCTTCGACGTGCGCACCGGCAAGCGCCTCTGGCAATTCCGCACCATTCCGCAAAAGGGCGAGCCGGGCGCGGAAACGTGGCTAAACAATTCTAACGAATATACCGGCAATACCGGCGTATGGACGCAGATCACCGCCGATCCGGTCGCCAATCTGGCCTATCTGCCGGTGGAATCCCCCACATCCGACTTCTATGGCGGCAAGCGTCCGGGTAGCGGCCTTTACGCCAACAGTTTGGTGGCGGTGGACCTGGATACCGGCAAGCCCAAATGGCACTTCCAGTTCATCCATCACGAGATCTGGGATTACGACAAGTCTTCGGCGCCGCTGCTGATGGATGTGAATATTGACGGCAAGGCCAGGAAGGTGGTCGCGAACCCGTCGAAGATGGGAATGCTTTATGTATTCGATCGCATCACCGGCAAACCGGTGTGGCCGATGCCTGAGACGAAAGTGGAGAAGGGCAATGTGCCTGGCGAATGGTATTCGCCGACCCAACCCATTCCGTCCAAGCCCAAGCCCTACGTTCGCACGGGCACCTCGGTCGGCGAGTTGATCGACTTCACCCCGGCGCTGCGCGCCGAAGCGATGGAATTGGTGAAGAAGGTCAAGATGGGTCCGATCTATACCCCGCCGGTGGTGTCCAATCCCAACGGGCCGGTCGCAACCTTCCTGCCCGGCACCGCTACGGGCGGCACCAATTGGCCGGGCGGTTCCTTCAATCCGGAGAACCACACCGTCTACACTTATGGCTGCGACGGTTGCCAGAACTTCACCGGATTGGTGCCGCCGCCGCCGGGTTTCACCGACCTGCCTTATGTCGTAGGTCAGGCGGGGCAGCCCGTGGTGATGGTCGACGCTGCCGGCGCCGGCGAAGGCGCGGATGCGGCGCCGACGCCCAAGCGCCCGGCCACCCCGCCACCCGCCAGGGGAGGTAACGCGCTACGTCCGGTCGTCCAAGGCTTGCCGCTGATGCGCCCACCCTATGGCACCATCAGCGCCATCAATGTCGACAAGGGCGAAATCGTCTGGCAGGTCGCGCATGGCGACACGCCGGATGCGATCCGCAACAATCCGGCGCTGAAGGGACTCAACATTCCCCGCACCGGCCAGGCCAGCCTCAGCATCGGCAATATGCTGACCAAGACTCTGGTGGTTGCGGGCGATCCCCAAATCACCACGACGCCCGAGCATCCGCGCGGCGCTATGCTGCGCGCTTACGACCAGGCAACCGGCAAGGAAGTTGGCAATGTGCTGATGCCCGCGCCGCAGTCGGGCTCGCCCATGACCTATATGGTCAATGGCAAGCAGTACATCATTGTCGCGGTTTCGGGCGGCAACTATTCGGGCGAGTATATCTGCTATACTCTTCCCGATAATAGCTAACGTCTGACACTGACAGGGAAAAACGATGCGCAACAGACTTGCGATACTTGCCGCGGGCTTCTGCCTGACCGCCGCGATCGGCGGCTCGGTTTGGGCCCAAACCTCCGCTTCGGTCCTGGACGGGGTTTACACCGACGCCCAAGCCACGCGGGGGCAGGCGCAGTACTCTCAGAACTGCGCCGCGTGTCACGGCTCGGGCCTGACCGGCAATGGTGAGGCCCCGGCCTTGGTGGGCGCGGAATTTATTTCCGACTGGGCCGGCCTGACCATGGGCGACCTGTTCGACCGCATCAAGAACACGATGCCTCAGGACAATCCCGGCAAGCTCAGCCGCGACCAATATGCCGATATCCTGTCTTTCGTGATGAAGGAGAATGGCTATCCCGCGGGCCAGAAGGAACTGGATCGCCGCAGCGAATATTTGAAGGCGATCGCATTCGTGCCGCCGCCCGCGGCGGGTGCGGCGCCCAAACCGCATGCCGACGCAGCTCAGCCGGTTCAGATGGCACAGGCAAGCGCCGGCGCCGCGACGGATGCCGCCCAGGGCGGTCCCGCCATGCAGGCGCGCGGTCCGCGCGGGCCACAATTCCCACCCTCCAATATCGCGGCACTGGCTGCAGCCAACAAAGCCTCCGGCGTTCTGTCGGAAGCGGGCGACGATCCGCACAACAACGCGCCCAATCCCTACAAGGAGACCGAAGGTTTTTTTAAATTACCCGCGGGCCGGCATTTCGGCTCCTCTTCGTCGGTCGCGGGCGACAGCAAGGGCCATATCTGGGTGGCGGAACGTTGCGGCGCCAACAATTGCGCCGGAAGCCCGCTCGATCCGGTGATGGAATTCGACGCCAAGGGCAATTTCGTAAAGGCTTTTGGCGCGGGCATGATCCTGTTTCCGCATGATCTATGGATCGACAGTCACGACCATCTCTGGATCGCGGACGGCCATGTCGATCCCGCGGCCAAGAAAGGTAATGTGGTGCTGGAGTTCGACACCAGCGGCAAGCTGCTTCGAACTTTGGGGACGCCGGGCGCGTCTGGCAATGACGCGACCACCTTCAACGAGCCGAATGCCGTGCTGGTGACTTCCGCCGGCACCATCTTCGTCAGCGATGGCCATGAAGCCGGTCCCGGCCACAATGCCCGGGTGATGAAGTTCGACAAGGACGGCAAATTCATCAAGCAGTGGGGTGAGCATGGCATCAATGGCGGCCAGTTCGAAGTGGCGCATTGCCTGGCGATGGACAAGGCAGGCCATCTCTATGTCGGCGACCGCTGGAACAATCGCGTCCAGGAATTCGACCAGGACGGCAAGCTGCTGAAGGTCTTCACCCAGTTCGGGCGGCCCAGCGGCATCTTCATCGACAAGAACGACATCATGTACTCGACGGATTCCGAATCCCGCGAGCCGATGGGCTATGGCTATCACCCCGGCTGGAAGCGCGGCATCCGCATCGGCAGCGTGAAAGACGGCAAGATCACCGCCTTCATTCCGGACACCGATCCCGATCCCAACGCCAAAGCCACCAGCGGCGGCGAAGGCATCTGGGCGGACGGAAAAGGCGCCGTCTACAGCGCCCAGGTCGGACAGAAGAATATCGTTCGGTACGCCAAACAATGATGGCGGACTCTGTGGCGATGTTCGAAGCGCCGGGATCATCCGGCGCCGTTTTCCTGCCCTAGAGGAAACATGGGCGAACAGCCGACGCGCAAGTTTCACCCCGTATATCTTTGGATCGTAGTGCCTTTTGTCGCGCTGCTGTGGGTGCCCATCTTCAATCGTGTTGAGCCCAGATTGTTCGGCATTCCGTTCTTCTATTGGTATCAGGCGCTGGGAACGCTCTTGGGCGCGGTCTGCATCGTCCCGGTCTACCTTCACGTGCAGAAGGAAAGAAAAGCGCGCGCGGCGCGTTCGGATGGATCACGGCGAGCAGGCACTGATGGGTGAGGAATTCGCGCGTGCGCACGCGCGGGTCTCTTGATATTTGCGAGCCACATTGTTTATTAAAGAAAATCAAGCTCGGCGCGCGCCGGACGAATACAAATTTGGGGGAATGGCATGAACGGCAAACGCCGGGGCTTTCATCCGATCTACCTGCTTCTCGTGCTGCCCTTCGTGGCGCTGTTGTGGGTGCCGATCTACAATCGCGTGGAGCCGGCGCTGTTCGGCATCCCCTTCTTTTATTGGTACCAGACGGTTTGGACCTTCCTGGGCACCGCCTGCACCATTCCCGTCTATCTCTATGAAGAGAAGAAGAGAAAATGACCGCCAATCCTGTCGCATTGACCGTCTTTCTCGTCCTTTTCTTCGCCACTGCCGGTCTTGGTTTCTACGCCACCAAGATGCGCTCCGTGAACCTCAACGATCTGGGGCAATGGGGTCTGGGCGGGCGCAGCTTCGGCACTCTGATCGCCTGGTTTCTTTTGGGTGGCGACATCTATACCGCCTACACCTTCGTGGCTGTTCCCGCCCTGGTGGCGGGCGCGGGCGCGGTGGGCTTCTTCGCGGTGCCATTCACCATCCTGATGTATCCAGTGCTGTTCGTAGTGATGCCCCGCCTTTGGTCGGTGGCGCACAAGCGCGGTTACGTCACGGCCGCCGATTTCGTGCGCGGGCGCTTCGGCAGCCGGGGATTGGCCTTGGCAGTGGCGGCCACCGGCATCATCGCCACCATTCCCTATATCGCGCTGCAGCTGATGGGCATGCAGATCGTGTTTGCGGGCATCGGCCTCAATTTCACGCTCAATCTTCCCGTGATCGGCGCGTTCCACGATCTGCCACTGCTGGTCGCCTTCCTGGTGCTGGCGATCTACACCTATCATAGCGGCTTGCACGGCACCGCCATGATCTCGGTGGTCAAGGGCATCCTGGTCTATGTCGCGGTGCTGGCGGCAGTGATCGTGATCCCCATTGAGCTGGGCGGCTACGGCAAGATCTTCGCGGCCGCGAACCCGGCCACGCTGCTTCTGGGCCACGGGACGGCGAACAATCTGGGTCCGCAATTCTCCTTTGCCTCGCTGTCGTTGGGTTCGGCCTTGGCGCTGTGGCTTTATCCGCACTCGATCACCGGCGTGTTCTCGTCCTCCAGTCGCGCCGTGCTCAAGCGCAACGCCTTCCTGCTTCCCAGCTTCACTTTCGCACTGGCCTTGATCGCGCTTCTGGGCGTGATGGCGGTGGCGGTGGGCGTCAAAGGAATGCCGGAATACGCGGAAGGGTATCGGATCTTCGGTAACAATTTCGCCATTCCGGCTCTGTTTCTCCATTCCTTCTCGCCATGGTTCGCCGGGCTGGCCTTCGCCGCGATTGGCGTGGGTGCGCTGGTGCCCGCGGCGATCATGTCCATCTCCTGCGGCAATCTCTTCACCCGCAACATCTATAAGGAGTTCATCGCGCCCGACTGCGCGCCTGCCACCGAATCCAAGGTGGCGAAGATCATGTCGCTGGCGACCAAGCTGGCGGCATTGGTGTTTGTGGTGGCGCTGCAAAGCTCCTACGCGATCAACCTCCAACTTCTCGGCGGCATCTGGATCTGCCAGACACTGCCCTCGGTGATGTTGGCGCTCTACACGCCGCGCCGGCTCAACGCCACGGGGCTGCTATCGGGCTGGCTGATCGGCATGGCGGCTGGCACCTGGATGGCATTCGCCCTGCAATTCAAGGGCGCGGTCTATTCGCTGGATTTGTTCGGTTTCACCATTCCCTGCTACGCCGCCATCATTGCCTTGTTGCTCAATATCGTCATCGCCTATGCCGTCAGCTTTATCGTGAGAGCGATGACGAACGTGACGGTAAAGGACGAGACGCTGGCCGAGGACTATGTCTGAGCGCCAGATGAAGATGGCGCGTCCGCGTCAAAGGCTCCGGAGGTGACGCACGGGACGGCCGGGGGCGATGGCTTCCACGGCCGCCACGATGCCGTCGGTGTCAATGCCATAATGATGATAGAGCTCGGCCAAGGATCCCGTTTGGCCGAAATGCTCCACGCCCAATGACCGTGTGCGATGGCCCAGCACCGCGCCTAGCCAGCCCAGGGTGGCGGGATGGCCGTCCAACACCGTGACGATGCCGCAATGGCGTGGCAGGGGTTTCAGCAGCCGCTCGATGTGGCTCGAGGCATGGGCGAGGCCGTTCTCTCGCGCACGCTGCGCCGCGGTCCAGCCGGCATTGAGCCGGTCGGCGGATGTCACCGCCAGAAGGCCGATGTCGCGGCGGTCCTCGCCCAGCCGGCCGATGGCGGCGATGGCTTCGGGCGCGACCGCGCCGCTATAGGCGATCACGGCTTCGGCATTGGGGCCGGGTTCGCGCAGCCAGTACGCGCCGTCCACGATGGCTTGCGACAGTTCCGGCGTCATGGCCCGGCGCGGCTGTTCCAGGGGCCGGGTGGAGAGGCGCAGATAGACCGAGCCGCCGGTGGCGTCGCGCAGCCAAGAGCGGGCATCGGGCTCCGCATCGCCGCTTCGCTGCATATAGTCGAAGGCGAAGCGCATCATCACGGACAACTCGTCCACGAAGGCGGGCTCGAAAGCCGCCAGCCCGTCCTGCGACATGCCGATCAGGGGCGTGCCGATGGATTGATGCGCGCCGCCTTCGCCCGACAGCGTGATGCCTGATGGCGTCGCCACCAGCAGGAAGCGTGAATCCTGATAGCAGGCGTAATTGAGCGCATCCAAGCCGCGCGCGATGAAAGGGTCATAGAGCGTGCCGACCGGCAGCAACCGTGTTCCGAACAATTGGTGCGACAGGCCCAGCGCCGACAGAAGAATGAACAGATTCATCTCCGCGATGCCCAGTTCCATATGCTGGCCTTCCGGTGCGAAGTCCCAGACATAGGTCGAGGGTATCTTCTCCGTCTTGAAGAGATCCTTGGTGCTCTGACGGGCGAACAATTTGCGGCGATTGACCCAGCCGCCCAGATTGGTCGAGACCGTGACGTCGGGCGAAGTGGTGACGATGCGATCGGCAAAGGCCTGATCGCTGCGCGCAATCTCCGCCAGGATGAGACCGAAACCCTGCTGGGTGGACATCAGGCTTTCGGTCTTGGGTTGGGGCAGGGCGGGCGGAATGGGCACGGCTGGCGCGTCGAGTTTGCGCACTTCGTCCTGGGCAAAAGGAACGGCCTTCAAGAAGCGCTCGATCTCCGCCTCAGGCAGCGTGACACCTTCGAACTTGTCCCACTCATGCCCTTCGCGCACGCCATTGGCGGCGCGAAACGCCGCCATTTGCGTTTCGGTCATCAAGCCGGCGTGATTGTCCTTATGGCCCTGGAGCGGCAGGCCGAAGCCCTTCACGGTATAGGCGATGAAAACGGTCGGGCGCTTGTCGCCAGAACGGCTTTCAAAAGCCTTGAGCAGGTTGGGCATGTCATGGCCGCCCAGATTGGACATCAGGGCGGCGAGTTCGGCATCGCTGCGCCGCGCGATCAAGGCGCTCACAGGGCCTTGATCGCCCAGCTCGTCGGTGAGGCGCTTCCTCCACGCCCCGCCGCCTTGGAACAGCAGCGATGAGTAAAGCGAATTGGGCGCGGCATCGATCCAGGCGCGCAGTTTATCGCCGCCCGGTTCGGCAAACGCCGCCTCCAGCAGCGCGCCATATTTCAGCACCACCACTTCCCAGCCGAAGGCGCGGAAAATCGCTTCCAGCCGCGAGAACAATCCTTCGCGCGCGATGGCGTCCAGGCTCTGGCGGTTATAGTCGATGATCCACCAGAGATTTTCGACGCCCTGTTTCCAGCCTTCCAGCAAGGCCTCGAAGATGTTGCCTTCGTCCATCTCGGCGTCGCCAATGAGCGCGATCATGCGACCGGTGGCGCGATCCTTCGCCCAGCCATGCGCCTGGACATAGTCCTGCACCAGGCTGGCGAAGAGGGTTTGCGCCACGCCCAGCCCAACGGAGCCGGTGGAGAAATCCACCATCTCGCCATCCTTGGTGCGGGACGGATAGGACTGCACGCCCTTATAGCCGCGGAAATTGATCAGCTTTTCGCGGCTCTGGCGGTCCAGCAGATATTGGATGGCATGAAAGGCCGGGCTCGCATGCGGCTTGACGGCCACGCGGTCCTCCGGCTTCAGCACGGCGAAATAAAGCGCGGTGAGGATGGTGGCCAGCGACGCCGACGAGGCCTGATGTCCGCCTACTTTCAACCCATCGTCATTGTCGCGCAGGTGATTGGCGTTGTGGATGGTCCAGCTGGAAAGCCAGAGCACTTTCTTCTCCAGTTCGGCCAGGACAGGCAGGCGGGCATCGGACATGGCAGGTTCTCTCTGGAGGGCGCTGGTCAGGCTGGGAGAACACTAGTATAGGCATTTGCGGGGGACACGCTGAATATCGCCAGACGCACAACGCCCATGCGCACCCCCGGTTTTTTCCTGGCCCTGTTGCTGCTTGTCCTCGCGGCACCGGTCTTCGCCGCGGATGTGCCGGACGTGCCGTCTGCCCATGAATTTGTGGAATGCGTGGGCTGCCCCCAAATGGTGGCGATTCCGGCTGGGAAATTCCTGATGGGCAGTCCGGTTTCGGAGGCCGGACGCTTCGATTCGGAGGGACCCCAGCACGTGGTCCAGGTGAGGGCCTTCGCGCTGGGCAAGACCGATGTTACCAGCAGGCAGTTTCTGGAATTCCTTGCCGCCACCGGCTATCAGCCCAAGCCCTGCAACAAGACCCTCAATCTGGGCTGGCAATATGCGGGAAGAGGGCTTGCCTATCCGCCGTCGGAGAATGAGCCGCCAGACTGGCCTGCCGTCTGCCTCGATCGCAAGGATGCGCTGGCCTATATCGCCTGGCTGAACAGCCAAGTGAAAGCAGCCCATCCCACGCTCGCCAATCGCGCCGGACCCTATCGCCTGCCCAGCGAGGCCGAATGGGAATATGCCGCCCGCGCCGGCGCCACCACCGCGCGCTGGTGGGGCGAGGCTGTGGGCAGCAACAACGCCAATTGCAATGGCTGCGGCAGCATCTGGGACAATCGCGTGCTGGCGCCAGTCGATGCCTTTAAGCCCAATCCGTTCGGACTCTATGGGCTCCTGGGCAACAATTGGGACTGGACCCAAGACTGCTGGCATCCCAGTTATGTCGATGCGCCCAGGGACGGCAGCGCCTGGATGAGCGGGGATTGCGCCAAACATGTGATCCGGGGCGGAGCCTGGAACAATGTTCCGATCTTCATTCGCTCCGCCTCGCGCAACGGCGCGGCCGACAGCGGCGGCGAATATGATTATTCCAGTTTGGCGGGATTTCGAGTCGCCAGAGATCTCCCCTAAACCTTAGTGCGCCTTGGCTCGGGCTTTCTTCCCCCGCATGGCGGAGCCATTGGCGGGGGAAGATGTCTGCTAGCGGGCTTGCCCGCGTGGCAGACAGATGGGGGTTAGTGAAGGACCGCCTTCGGGTCGAGAGTGAGGGAGATATCCATCACCGCCTCGTAATGGCCAGGCGGCAGTGAAATGGGCGAGGCCAAGAGCGCGGCGTTGCGCGCGGAGATCGCCATGTTGCGGAAAAGCTTGTCGTTGGTGAAGCGAAGTTGATCCACGATCTCGACGTCGGAAATCACGCCGCTGCGCGAGAGCTTGAGCTTGATCGCGACCGGCAGGCCGCGCGACGCGTCGCTTTCCAGCTGCGGCCACCAGCGCCGCAAGATCTGAGCGCGCACGAAATCGGCCAAGGCGTAATTCCCGCCACCTGAGCCATTTCCAGCGCCGGCGCCATTTTCGGGCGCAGGCAGTGCCGTATCTGGGGCGCGCAACTCTGCCATTCGCGCGATGCGCGATTCCAATTCGTCCGGCGGCGGCGTCTGCGCCTTGGGCTTTACGCCCTCGACTTTTGGGGCTGTGGGTACGGGCGCGCGTAAGGGTGTTTGGGCGCCGCCGGAAGGGCCCGGAGCAATTGTTGGCGCCGTCACGATGTCCACCAGCATGGCTTTGAGCGGCGGCTGGCGTCCCACCGGATGGGTGATGCCCCACCACAATGCGATCGCCAGGAACAACAAGTGCAGCAGCACCGAACCGGTGAGACCGGCGCGATTTTCCTGCCAGAGAATGCGAGCTCTTTGCAGCATGGACCCTCTCATTATAGCGGATCATAGGCGTCTGGCATTAGGCCGAGGGGATGCGTATTCTCGCCCGCGAAACGGGGAGATTCATGAAGATTCATCTTTATCAGGGCGATCTGCCGGCGGGGCTCGATCTGGGAAAGTTGGTGGCGATCGACACCGAAACTTTGGGCCTCAATCCTTATCGCGACCGGCTTTGTCTGGCGCAATTATCGTCGGGCGACGGCGTCTGCCATGCGGTACAATTCAAGGTTGGCGACTATGCCGCGCCCAATCTCAAGCGGCTTCTGGCCGATGCATCGGTGACCAAACTTTTTCATTTCGCGCGTTTCGATGTGGCCATGTTCCGCCGCTATCTGGGTGTGAATTGCGCGCCGATCTATTGCACCAAGATCGCATCCAAGCTGGTGCGCACCTATACCGACCGCCATGGCTTAAAGGATCTGGTGCGCGAATTGCTGAACATCGAATTGTCGAAAGAACAACAGAGTTCGGATTGGGGCGCGGCCGAACTCAGCGAGAAACAATTGGCTTATGCCGCCAGCGATGTCGCGCATCTGCATGCTTTGAAGGACGTGTTGGACGCGATGTTGACGCGCGAAGGCCGCACGCACCTCGCCAAGGCCTGTTTCGACTTTCTTCCGGCGCGGGCGGAACTGGATCTTGCCGGCTGGGAAGAAATCGACATTTTCGCGCACTGAATTTTGGCCCCCATCTGTCTCTTTTGCGCAAGCGCTCAGAGACATCTTCCCCCGCTGTCGGCTGCGCGTTGCTGCCCGCTACGCGGGCGTTCGGCCAGAAAAAGCTCCCCCGGAGCGTTTGCTGAGCGGCCTCACGGGGAAGAAAGCCGTGGCGCGCTTCGCCTCCCTTAATTCCGGGCGACTTGAACCGGGGGCGGGTATGGGCCAAATTTGGCATGGAATTCGCGCATGGGCTGCGCCGTCCGGGACGGAACGCGATTTTCTGTTTTTCTTTGTAATATCAAAGGGATAAATGGCCCCAGTTAAGACCAAGCTTAAAGCTGTCCCAGCCGAATCGGGGCAGGGCTCCGACCTTGTTGCGGCAGGACGGGTGCTGAACTATGCCGCCGATGCGCTGAAGAGCCTTGCCGAGGTTCTGGACGGGGAATTCACCCGCGCGGTCGGCACCATCCTCGCCGCGCCCGGGCGCGTCATCGTCAGCGGCATGGGCAAATCCGGCCACATCGCCCGCAAGATCGCGGCAACCCTGTCCTCTACGGGCACGCCGGCCCATTTCGTCCATCCTGCTGAGGCCAGCCATGGCGATCTGGGCGCCATCACTGATCAGGACGTGCTTCTGATGCTGTCCTGGGGCGGGGAGACAGCCGAACTCTCCGACCTCATCACCTATGCCAAGCGCTTCGGCATTCCCCTGATCGGCATCGCGTCGAACCCGGATTCGACCTTGATGCAGGCGGCCGATGTGAAGCTGCTTTTGCCGCGCGCGCCGGAAGCCTGTCCCATGGGGCTGGCGCCCACCACCTCCACCACCATGATGCTGGGGCTGGGCGACGCTTTGGCCGTGGCGCTGATGGAGCGCAAAGGTTTCGGCGCCGACCGGTATCGCGATTTTCATCCCGGCGGTTCGCTGGGCCGCGCGCTGATCCGTGTTTCTGACCTGATGCACACCGGCGAGGAATTGCCGCTGGCGCGCCAGGATGCCAGCATGCGCGAAGTGCTGCTGGTGATGGCCGAGCGCCGTTTCGGCTGCGTCGGCATTCTGGACGAGGAAGGCGGCCTTGCCGGCATTATCACCGACGGCGACCTGTCGCGCCACATCGACGGCGACAATTTCCTGGACCGCAAAGCGCGCGCCGTGATGACGAAAAATCCCAAGATCGCGCGGCCTGATCAGTTGGCGGCCGAAGCTTTGGCCTTCATGAACGACAAGAAGATCACGCGCCTTTTCGTGCTGGCGCCGGGCAGCAAGACGCCGGCCGGCATCTTGCACATTCACGACTGCGTGCGCGCGGGGCTGGGATGAACCCGCGCGATGGCGATGCGGCGCCGCGCCATGACTGGTCGGCGCGCGCCCGCTCAACCGCCATGGACGCGCTGCGTTATACCCAATTCGTAGGCGTGATGAAGCGGGCGCTGCCCGCCGCCGCCTTCGCCGTGATCGCCGCCGTGCTGGCCTTCTTCTTTGTGGCGCGCCAACCCTCCAAGATCGCGATGACCTATGAGAAGCTGGGCCGGATCCAGAACGACCTCGCCATGGAAAAGCCCCGGCTCACCGGCGCCGATGGCAACGGCAATCCTTTTGTGATCACCGCCGATCAGGCGATCCAGGACGCCAAGAATCCCAAAAAAGCCAAATTGAAGAAAGTCGAAGCTGATCTCACTTTGGACAATAATGGCTGGCTCAATGCCAATGCCGCCAATGGGCTGGTGGACATGAAGGTGGGGAGCTTGGAACTTGGCGGCGGGATCGATGTCTTCTCCGACTCCGGCTATACGCTTCACAGTCAGGCTGCGTCGCTCGATCTCAACAAATGGATCCTGCATGGCCATAACGAGGTCACAGGGCAGGGGCCGATGGGCACCATGCGGGCGGATTCTTTTCACTATGATCGCGCCAGCCATAAGCTGGCCCTAGACGGCCATGTGCGCATGACGCTAATCGGGAACCACAAATGAAGCGCATGCTTTTCGCTCTGGCGTTTCTGTCCGCCGCTCCGGCTCTGGCGGCGCCCGCGCCGTCGGTCGTGGGCAAGCATGACGCCAACGCGCCCATCAACATCGCGGCGGACAAATTCGTGGCCGACAGCAACGCCAGGACGGGCACGTGGACCGGCAATGTGATTGTCATCCAATCCGACATGCGCATGCGCGCCAATACCGTGCGCCTCAATGTCGTGGGCAAAGAAAACAAGCCCGACAAGATTTTCGCCAACGGCAATGTGGTGGTGGATTCCCCCAACAGCGGCACCGTGACCGGCGACAATGGGGTTTATGACGTGGTGGCGCATACCGTGACCATGACCGGCAAGGTGGTGCTGACCAAGGAGAAGGACGTGATGCGCGGCTCGCAGCTCACCGTCAATCTGGACACGGGGGTGGCTACACTTGGCAGCGGCGCCAAGCCTTCGACGACAACGCAAGGTGGTGGCCGCGTGCAGGGAATCTTCACCCCACCGCCTTCTTCCAATCCGCCGCAAACCTCAAATTAGGGGTTCCTTAAGTACAAACAGGCATGATTTTCGCATGAGCCTCGAGAACAGCCCGGAACCCGCCCGTGACAGCGCAGAAGGTGCGGTTTCCCGCCCGCGCGTGGTCGAAGGCGGCAGGGGCCTGGTGGTCACCCGCATCGGCAAGAGCTTCAACAAACGCCCCGTCGTTCGCTCGGTCAGCCTGTCGGTCCGCCGGGGTGAGGTGGTGGGTCTTTTGGGGCCGAATGGCGCCGGTAAGACCACCTGCTTCTACATGATCTCCGGCCTGATCCCGGCCGATACCGGCTCGATCGAGGTGGACGGCCATAACGTCACCAGCCTTCCCATGTATCGCCGCGCCCGTATGGGCATCGGTTATCTGCCGCAAGAGGCTTCGATCTTCCGTGGTCTTACCGCCGAACAGAATATCCGCGCCACCGCCGAACTGATCGAACCGGACCCAGCTCGGCTGGAAGCGGCCGTCGAGGCGCTATTGGCCGAATTCGGTATCACCCATATCCGCAACACGCCGTCCATCGCGCTCTCGGGCGGCGAGCGCCGGCGGGTGGAAATCGCCCGCGCGCTTGCAACCCATCCCTCCTACATTCTGCTCGACGAACCCTTGGCGGGCATCGACCCCATTGCGGTGGGGGAAATTCGCGATCTGGTGCGCCATCTCAAGGATCGGGGCATCGGCGTTCTCATCACCGATCACAATGTCCGCGATGCGCTCGAAGTCATCGATCGCGCCTATATCCTGCATGACGGCCGCGTGCTGAAGGAAGGCACGCCCGCCGACATCGTCAGCGATCGCGACGTCCGCCGTGTCTATCTGGGCGAGAAATTCTCTCTTTAGGCAATGATTGATGGCCTACCACTTCGTTACTTGAGGCCGTAGTCATGGCACTGGGGCAGCGTCTGGAGATACGGCAGGGCCAGTCCCTGGTCATGACGCCGCAATTGCAGCAGGCGATCAAGCTGCTGCAGCTGTCCAACATAGAACTCGCGGAATATTGCGAAGCCGAGCTGGAAAAGAACCCGCTGCTGGAACGGGACGAATCTCGGCCGCGCGACGCCGAAGCCGAAACGGTCGAGCGGGAGAATCCGACCGAACGCGCCGATCAGTCCTTGGCGCGGGAGGATTTCTCCAAAGTCTCGGACATGGACAAGTCCGCGCACGAGAATATGTATGACGATGGCGACCCGGCGCCGGCGCCGTCCGCTGCACAAGCCGGGCAACCGCTGACCGATTGGACCAGCCTGCGCTCCTCCAACCGTTTCGAGGGCGACGAAGACCCGCTCGAATCCACGGTCGCAGGCGGCGGCACGCTCAAGGATCATCTGGAAGAGCAAGTGGCGATCGCGGCCTTGACGCCCGACGACCGCTTGATCTTGCTCGCCCTGATCGACGCGGTGGACGAAGCCGGCTATCTGCGCGCCGACGTTGCGGACGTTGCCAATCGGCTGGGCACTGATGTCGAGGATGTGGAAGCGGTCCTGGGCGTGCTGCAGGGCTTCGATCCGGTGGGCGTGGGTGCGCGCGATCTCGCAGAATGCCTAGGCCTGCAACTGAAAGCGAAAGACCGCCTCGATCCGGTCATGGCGGCGTTCCTGACGCGGCTCGATCTCCTGGGGCGCCGCGACATGGCGGGGCTGGCAGCGGTCTGCGGCGTGGACGCGGAAGATATCGCCGACATGGTGGCGGAGATCCGCGATCTCAACCCAAAGCCGGGTCTGGCCTTTGGCGCCGAACAGGTTGCGCCGGTGATCCCGGACGTCTTCGTGCGCGTCGGCCCGGACGGCACCTGGCTGATCGAACTCAATTCCGACACGCTGCCCAGGCTGCTGGTCAATTCGCGCTACTATGCGCAAGTCAACAAGAGCGCACGGGATAAGGATTCCAAAACCTATCTGACCGAATGCCTCAATAGCGCCAACTGGCTGGTGAAGAGCCTGGATCAGCGCGCCCGCACCATTCTGAAAGTGGCAAGCGAGATCGTGCGCCAGCAGGATGGCTTTCTCACCCATGGTGTGCGCCATTTGCGGCCGCTCAATCTGCGCACCGTCGCCGACGCCATCCAGATGCACGAATCCACGGTGAGCCGCGTCACCTCCAACAAATATATCGCCACCCCGCGCGGCTTGTTCGAGCTCAAATATTTCTTCACCGCCTCGATTCAGGCGATCAATGGCCAAGAGTCGCACAGCGCCGAAGCGGTGCGCGACCGCATCCGCGAGATGATCGAGAATGAAGAGCCGCGCGATATCCTGTCTGACGATCGCATCGTTTCGCTGCTCACCGCCGATGGCGTGAACATCGCACGCCGTACCGTCGCCAAGTATCGCGAAGCCATGCGAATCCCGTCTTCCGTCGAACGCCGCCGGCTGAAAACCGGCGTTTAACTTTGTCAAATTCCGCCAATTCCGCCGGTCATTGGTCTAGATTGACTTTCGCAAAGCAGCGGCCTATGTACCCGCCGCTTTTCGAGGGGGTGGGCGGAACCCTCGAGTGCAACCTGCAATCCGTATGGGAAGCTTGATGAACATTTCCGACCTGCTCGCTCCCGAAGCGGTGCTCGCCTCTCTCAAAGCCCAGACCAAGAAGCAATTGCTGCAGGAACTTGCGGCGCGCGCCCATGGCCGTACGCAATTGCCGGAAAAGCAGATCTTCGAGACCTTGAACGAACGCGAACGGCTCGGCACCACGGGCGTGGGCGCGGGCATCGCCATTCCGCATGGCCGCATGGCGGGCGCAACCCAGATCACCGGCGTTTTCGCGCGGCTGGAAACCGCCATCGATTATGAAGCGGTGGATGGCCAGCCCGTCGATCTCGTCTTTATGCTGCTGGCGCCGGAGAATGCCGGCGCCGATCATCTGAAAGCCCTGGCGCGTGTCTCGCGCCTTTTGCGCAATCAGCAGACTTGCGAAAAGCTGCGCGCCGCCCGCAGTGCGGAAGCGCTTTATGCGATCCTTACCGACCAAACCGGCGGGTCCTCCAGCCAAGCTGCTTGAACGCGCGGATCTTTTCGTCCTTGGCGTTGTCGCGCGTGCTCACGTGCCTTACGCACGCTCCGCGCGACGCTCCTAGCCAAGAACGAAAGTCTCTCGCGCTTATTACTTTTTCTTGGGCGGCGCTTTTGCCGCCTTGGGCACGACGTCAGGCTCGCCCACGATCGAGACTTTGGTGATCGTGACGGGATCGACCGGCGCTTGGCCCGCCATCGGGCCGTGATCGCCCACCGGCACTTCGGAAATCTTATCGACCACATCCATGCCCGCGATCACCTGGCCGAACACCGTGTAGCCGGTGGTGTTGCCGCTATCGTCCGGCTTGTGATCCAACGCAATATTGTCGGCGGTGTTGATGAAGAAATCGGCCGAGGCGCTATCGGCCTCCGCGCTGCGCGCCAGCGCCACGCTGCCGCGCAAATTGCTGAGGCCATTATTGGCTTCCAGCGGTGAGGGGGCATGGCCAGGGCGGCCTTTCACATTGGCGTCCCAGCTTCCCATCTGGATAAGGAAACCCTTCACCACGCGATAGACCACGGTGCCGTTATAGTGCCGGTCGTGGACATATTTGACCACACTGGCGACGCTTTTGGGCGCGCGCACGGAATCAAGCTGCACCGTGATGTCACCCATGGAAGTGGAGATCAGCATTTGCGGCCCGGTCATGGGCGGATTGCCAGATGGTTGCGCGGCGGGCGCGGGATTATTGGCGGGGGGCGCCGCCGCATCGGTCGGCGCGGTGCTCCCGCTTGGCGGCGGCGCTTGTGCGGCATTGGCGTCCTGGGCAAGAGTTGGTCCCGCCACGCCCAGGAAAAGAATCGTGGCCAACAAAGTCATCGCACGCATGGGGTCCTCCGGCGCCAAGACTAGCAACCGGATTTGGATTGCGAAACAAAAAAGCCGGAGGCGGGCGCCTCCGGCTTTCCTGTCATTCATCGCGGCGGCGTCTAATGCACGCTCACCGGCGTCAGTTCATTCTGCACGGCCGCGCCATAAGCGGTGGCATAGGCGTCGGTAAAGCCCAGCACGCTACCGTCCTCGGCGTGGAGAACATAAAGCTTCATGCCCTGGGGCAGATCGACATGATCCGGAATCAGGCCCAGACGGTGCGCTTCTTCGCTGCCCGTCGGCTTGATATAGGCGATGCGGCCCTGAATGGCGCCCATCTCGGTCTCGATATTATCGTTCATGATATGCCTCCAGTCTTGATCTCGATGACGCGCACGCTCGGCTGGGTATCGGGACGGTTCAAAGCAATTCTCAACAATCCATTTTCCAACGCGGCAGAGGTGACTTCGATGCCATCCGCCAGCACAAAGGCGCGCGAAAATTGTCGGGCGGCGATGCCCCGATGCAGGAACGTTTTGCCGCCTGCTTCATTTTGCCGGCCCCGGATCACCAGCTGGCGCTCCTCGACGGTGACGGCGATTTCTTCCTTGGCGAAGCCCGCCACGGCCAAAGTGATGACCAGCCGGCCATCGTCTTTTTCTTCGATATTGTAAGGCGGATAGCCGTCGCCCGCGCTTTTGGCAGTGCGTTCCAGGAGCCGCTCCAGCGGCTCAAAACCCAGAAGGAAGGGGCTGTCGAAATAGGTGCTGCGTGCCATGTTCAAGCCCTCCTTTCGAGCGGCTGGTGAGCGTCTCGGCCCAAAAAAGGCACCGAATGTCACAAATGAGAAATGGTGTCTTTTTGTTCTGGTTCAAGCCCCGATTGTGGCGCGACCAAGGCGCTACTTGGGCTCAAATCTGTGCGGCCAGGGCGGCATAAAGCGCCACGCTTTGCGGCACGATCCAGCCCGCGACTTCGGTGACCCTGTTTTCTTTGGGCTCGATCTCAGCTCTGGCCGAGAGGATGCGGCCATCGCGGCGAAGCTCTGCCGCCAAGCGCGCGGCGCTAGGCAGAGATTTTCGCGCGGCGCTGCCAAACATGATAGCGGGTTCGCGGTCGGTGATCTGGGACAGAAGATCGTCATAGGGCGTGGGCGGATAATGTTTGGCGAACAGGCGGAATTTCCATGCCGCGCCGGCCGCGAGCGCGGCAACCGCGATCATGCCGGTAAGAAGCCCGCGCCGTCTCATGCCAGCGCCTTTCTCAAATGATCGGCCAGACGCAATGTCAGCGCCACCAGATTCATGGTGGGATTCGACGAGCCATAGGTGGGAAACACCGAACTGCCCGCGACATAGAGATTGGCGATGCCGTGGACCCTGCTGTCGGCATCGACCACGCCTTTCCTGGGATCGGTGCTCATCCGGGTCGTGCCCAGATGGTGGTTGCCCCAATCCATCGCCGAAAGCCATTCATGCCGCTGGCTGTAGCTCAGATGGATCATGCCAGATCTGGCCGCCAGCAATTGCCGCCCGAGTTCGGAGAGCGTCTGGCGGAAATGCAGGAAGTCGTCATCCGAGATCGTCATGTTGAGGACGGCTTGCGGCATGCCAAGGGCGTCGCGCTTGTCGCTAAGAGTGATGCGGCGATCCGGATCGGGCGCAAGCTCCATCCCGCAACCGAGCGAGAAGGCTTTGGCTTTTGACGCATCCACTCTGAGAGCTTCCGCAGTCGTTTCCACGGCGGCGGTGGCAAAGGCATCGAGCTTGGTTTCATTCTCGATGGTGGTGAGCGAGCCCACCACATTTTTCTGCCTGAGAAACTCAGCTCTAGGCGACAAAGCGGCGCGCAACACCGCGCCATTGGGGAGGGTCAGGAAGTTGGTATAGAAAGGCGGCATCCGTCCATCGAACAAGACCAGGGTAGCGACATCGCGGGGAATGGGATGGTCGGCGAAGAACCGGCCGACCAGATCATTGCCGTTGCCGACGCCGGCGGCCGTCACATCGTTCGAAGCCAGCAGCAGCCGCGCATTCTCGATCGCGCCAGCCGCCAGCACCGTGAAACGGGGCTTTACGACGAGCCGATTGCCGGCAAGCGTGGCGACGTCCAGGTGATCCATCTGGCGGCCATCCTTGGAAAGCCGGATGCCGGTGAGGTTGGCGTTGAGCAGTGGCATGATCTTCGCCGCGCGCTTCAGATCGTTTTGATAGCGGTCGCCGAAATGGGTGGGCAGCACGCCATCCTTGGTCTTGGAGAATTGGAACCAGCTCGTGTAGACGCCGCCGGGCGCCAGCCCGAGCAGGGGGCCGCTGTCGGACGCGGCTTCGCCGGCCTTGTCATAGACCCAGGGCCCGGCTTCAACCAAAGCCTGGGCGCGGGCGAAATAGGGTTCGATTTCGCTGCGGGGAAAGGGCCAGCCGGAGTAGGGCACGGCGTCACGGTCTTCGAAATCGATCGGGTCCAATGGACGGCACCAGCCGCCCCAATGATTGGTGCTGCCGCCCAGATAGCGCAGCCGGCCGCCATCCATCGCAGTGTAGGCGACCCCGGTTTCCTTGCCTTCATAAAGTTTCTGAGCTTGAGCGTCGAAGGTCACGCCGCCCGATTCCAGCAACAGGATCGATTGCCCGCTATCTGCCAGCGCCAGCGCCAAGCTGATGCCCGCCGGCCCGCCGCCGATAATGGCCAGGTCGGGGGAAAGAACCGTGTCCTTGGGAAACGAACGGGCGTCCTGAAAGGCGCTCAAGGGTCTGATCCGTCAGTAGCGGGCAAATCTAAACCTGTCCGGCGTGTAATGTCTTCTCGCAATTGTTGCGCGATGTAGCGGGGCTGTGAATTGGAGGTAAGGAAGGGGGGAATACCTAAACGTGCGCACGGCGTTTTGGGGAGCGTGTTGACCGCCTGCGCGCCTCGTGCGCCTCAAGTCGCTGGCGCGCGGGGCACTCGGCCGCTTGGCTCCACCATTTTCGCCCAACTGGGCGGCGCAAATAGAAAAAACTGGTGATGGCGAAAATGGTGGAGCCAAGCGGGATCGAACCGCTGACCTCCTGCATGCCATGCAGGCGCTCTCCCAGCTGAGCTATGGCCCC
>DATNGI010000079.1:0-4932 GCA_035605955.1 Rhizomicrobium sp. | reverse complement strand
TCACCGGCATCGCTCATCCGCCGGCTCCGGGGGAGGCTGCCTTGGCGCTGCGCCAACAATTGTCGGAGCAAGCGGCGGCGGACTTCACCATCTCGTTCGCCAACGCGGCGCGGCTTCGGCAAGGCGTGAAGGTCAATCAGAAATTGCTGCAGCAGGCGGCTGGCGGCCCTTCGTGAGTCTCAGTCCGGATTTCGAAAGCTTCGCGCGCCTTTACACCGCGAAGAAGCCTCAAGCGCTGTTCCGCCGACTGGTCGCCGATCTGGAAACCCCCGTTTCGGCTTTTCTGAAACTGGCGGAAAGCCAGGAGAACGCTTTCCTGTTCGAAAGCGTGCAAGGCGGCGAGACGCGGGGCCGCTACTCCATAATCGGGCTGAAGCCCGATCTGATCTGGCGCTGTCAGGGCGACCGGGCGGAAATCAACCGCAAGGCGCTGTCTGGCGGCACTTTCACGCCTGAAAGCGCCAAGCCGCTGGAGTCGCTGCGCGCCCTGATCGGGGCCAGCCGCATGGATCTGCCGGCGGGTCTTCCGCCCATGGCAAGCGGGCTGTTCGGTTATCTTGGCTATGACATGGCGCGCCAGATCGAGCATCTGCCCCACATGCCGCCCGACCGGCTGGGCGTTCCCGACGCCATCCTGATCCGCCCCACTATCGTCGCCATCTTCGACACGATCAAGGACGAGATCGTGGTGGTGACGCCGGTCTTTCCCGATGACGGCGTCGATGCGCGCGCGGCTTACGCCCGCGCCAATGAGCGGATCGAGGATGCGATGGCGGCGCTCGACAGGCCGCTGCCGCCCAATGCGGAGGCGCCCGCCGCCATGCCGCCGGACGCCAAGGTCGAATCCAACATGACACGGGAAGAGTATTTCTCCGTCGTGGCGCGAGCGAAGGATTACATCCGGGCCGGTGACATTTTTCAGGTCGTGCCCAGCCAGCGTTTCCGCCGGCCTTTCGCGCTGCCGCCCTTTTCGCTCTATCGCGCGCTCAGGCGTCTGAACCCCTCGCCTTTCCTTTATCATCTGTCTTTTCCCGGCTTCTCGATTGTGGGCTCCAGTCCGGAAATCCTGGTCAGGCTGCGCGACGGCAAGGTCACCATCCGACCGATCGCGGGCACACGCCCGCGTGGGCCGACACCGGAGAAGGACGCCGCGCTGGCGGAGGAATTGATGGCCGACCCCAAGGAACGCGCCGAGCATCTGATGCTGCTCGATCTGGGCCGCAATGATGTCGGCCGGGTGGCAAAGACCGGCGCCGTCAAAGTCACCGGCAGCTTCTTCATCGAACGCTACAGCCATGTGATGCATCTGGTGTCGAATGTGGAAGGCGAGATCCGCCCCGGTCTGGACGCCGTCGATGCGCTGGCGGCGGGCCTTCCCGCCGGGACGCTATCGGGCGCGCCCAAGATCCGCGCCATGCAGATCATCGACGAATTCGAGAAAGAGAAGCGCGGACCCTATGGCGGCGCGGTGGGCTATTTCGCCGCCGACGGCTCGATGGATACCTGTATCGTGTTGCGCACCGCCTTCCTGAAGGATGGCATGATGTATGTGCAGGCGGGCGGCGGGGTGGTAGCCGACAGCGAACCGGAAGCCGAATATCAGGAGACGGTCAACAAGGCCCGGGCCCTGATGGCGGCGGCGGAGGAAGCGGTGCGCTTCGCCTCGGCGGCGAAAAAGGCCCAATAGCCAAAATTATTCCGAAGCCAACAGCGCGCTGCGCTCCGTCTTGATCCGTATCGCTTCGGATACCGGCACGAGCAGCAGACCGCGATCTTCGGCCAGCCAGGCTGTCAGCACCCGCAGCGTGACGCCATGCGGATGACCGATGGCGATGGCGAGGCCGGATTTGCGGGCCTTGGCGGCTAGCAGATCGAGTTGTGCCTTGATCGCGTCTTCCGTCAGGACATTGTCGAGAAAGACGTCACGGCCCGCGCTCTCCACCCCGAATTTGTGCGATACCGGCACGATCTGTGAGCCGGCGATGGTGCGGGAGTCGAAGAAAAAGAGATGGCGCTCGGAGAGGATCTCGGCCACCGGCGTCAACGAGGCTGCATCGAGCGAGAATTTGCTGCCTTCGTGATTGTTGATGCCGGAAAGACCCGGCACCCGCGCCAAGGACCAGTTGAGCTTCTCCGCAATGTCCGGTGCGCCCACTTTCAAAGTCATGGGACCGGGATTGGTGGCGCTGATCGGCTCCATCGGCACATGCGCCAAGATCTCATGCCCCTCCTGGCCCGCTTGTTCCGCGAGGGCGGGTGTCGCAGTGGCAAATGGCAGGAATGCCAAGGTCACGGCCTTGGGCAAGACCATCGCCTTGCGTGTGGAGGCCTGGTCGGGGCCCAGATCGTCAATGCAAATGGCGATGACGGGCCGAGCTGGATCGATCGCGGTTGCGGATCGGCGCGGCGCAACCACATCGATGGCAGGATGTGTGGACAGCAACATCCGGGGCGCGGGGACGGACCGCGAAGCAAAAAAACTGACCGGCAATGGGTGGCGATCCACCGACGAAAGTCCATCGGATGCTTGCGCCGCGATGCTGGGCGTGACCGCGTCGGCGAATTTTCCCAGACCGGAAAGCGATGAGGATGCGCCGACCGCCAGCGAGATGGCCAGCAACGCTACAAGCCCGCCATCCACGCCGTGGCGGCCGGCTCTGCTTTTCACGCGACGAATCAAAGAACCCCGACGCATGCCCGAGTTGCGCGGATGCTCTGATTCGAGTCAATCAGGTCCCAGAAGCAAAACTCTGGCTTTCTTCCCCCGCTAGCGGAGCGACAGCGGGGGAAGATGTCTGCTAGGCCGCCTGCGGCCGTGGCAGACAGATGGGGGTAAAAATGAATCAGGTCGCAGCGGATCAGTCCGCTGCGACCGGCGCGCCGCCACCGGATTTTGCTTTACGGCAGAGCCAGACCGTGCCGATCAGAAGGAAGGAAATCCAACCCGAGAACCAGAAAATGTCGTCGGTGCTGAGAAGATAGGCTTGGCTGGTCATGACGCGCAGGATAGAGGCTTTTGCGCCCAGATCGGGCAGTCCCAGTCGATGCAAGTTCGCCAGCGTTTGATTGAACGCCGGACTGTAAGCAGTGGTGAGATCGGCCATGCGCGCCTGGTGCAGCGCTTCGCGCCGGTCCCAGATGGTGGTGACGACAGAGGCCGCGAAACCACCCGCCGTGATGCGGACGAAATTTGACAGGCCCGACGCCAGGGGAATGCGCGGCGGCGGCACGCCATCCAGCAGGATGGTGATCATGGCCAGGAAGAAAGTCGCCATGGCGATGCCTTGCACCAGAAGCGGCAGGACAAAGGCGAAGAAGCTGGCATCGGCGGTCAAACCAGCGCGCATCAGATAAGAGGCGCCGAACGCGATGAAAGCGATGGTGGCAATAATGCGAGCGTCGATCTTGGCCATCATGCGCGCGCTGAGCGGCGTCAGAAGCACCGCGATGGCGCCGGTGGGGGCCGCCACCAGTCCCGCCCAGGTGGCGGTGTAGCCAATCTGCGTCTGAAGCCACAGCGGCATCAGCAGATTGTTGGCGAAGAACACGGCATAACCCAGACAGAAGGCGAGACAGCCCAGCGCGAAATTCCGGTTCTTGAACAGCGACAGGTCCACGATGGGGTGCGTCTCCGTCAATTCCCAAATCAAGAACGCGACGAAGAACACGCCGGTGATGATGGCTTCGACCACGACGGTGCTGGAGGAGAACCAGTCGGCATCCTTGCCGGTATCGAGCATGATCTGCAGCGCGCCCACCCAGACGACCAGAAGCCCCAGCCCGACCATGTCGATGGGCAGCTTGCGGGTGGGCGTCTCGCGAGATGCCAGGGCGCGCCACGTAAGCACGGTCACAATCAAACCCACCGGCACATTTATCAGGAAGATCCAACCCCAATGATAATTGTCGGAAATATAGCCGCCCAGGATGGGGCCGCAGATCGGCGCCACCAGAGTTGTGATCGACCAGATACCCAGCGCGGTGGCCCGCTTGCTGTGCGGGAAGATCGAGATCAGAAGCGCTTGCGAGCCTGGAATCATCGGCCCCGAAGTGCCGCCTTGAAGAATGCGGAAGAAGATCAGGGACGACAGGCTCCAGGCCACGCCGCACAGCAAAGAAGCGACGGTGAACGCGATGACGGAGAAAACGAAGGTCTTGACCACGCCATAGCGGCCCATCAACCAGCCAGTGAGCGGCACGCCGATGCCATTGGCGACGGCAAAACTGGTAATGACCCAGGTGCCCTGATCCGGGCTCACGCCCAGATTGCCCGCGATGGTAGGCAGCGAAACATTTGCGATGGTCGAATCCAGCACCTGCATGAAGGTGCCAAGCGCCAGAGCCAGCGCGGTGATCGCCAATTGCGCGCCCGCCAGCGGCGGCGGTTCGCTTGCCGCCACTTTAGGAGCGGCAGGCGCACGCTGTGGTACTGTTCCGGCCGTGGGCGCGGCGGCGCTCATTTTCCAACCCTCTCGGAAACCTGGGTCGCGCCATTGTCCGCCAAAATCTTGGCGATGACGGCATCGGCTTTGGCGTTGGCGTCGTCGCCTAAATCGGCGCGGGTACTGCCTGGCCCCACCTGACTGGTGATCTGTGGCCCCGACGTATCCTTGATCGAAATACTGGCGGTGACGGAAAGGCCGATGCGCAAGGGATGCTCCGCCAGCTCCTGCGGGTCCAGCGCGATACGCACCGGCACGCGCTGCACGATCTTGATCCAGTTGCCGCTGGCATTCTGCGGCGGCAGGAGCGCAAAGGCGCTGCCCGAACCAGCGCCGAGGCCTTCCACCTTGCCGTGATAGGTGACCTTGCCGCCGTAAATGTCGGCGGTGACCGTCACCGGCTGACCCACCCGCATGTCCTGAAGCTGCACTTCCTTGAAATTGGCGTCCACCCAAACGTTGGAGAGAGGCACCACGGCCAAGAGCGGTG
>DATNGI010000078.1:0-26441 GCA_035605955.1 Rhizomicrobium sp. | reverse complement strand
TCGGCGCTTCCGATGAAGCGGGACGCCGTCCGCGACGAGCGGATCTGCAGAACGCCCTCCACCACCCGCATCTCTACAGGTCCGTTGCCACCCACCAGAGATGCCGGAAAGCCTTCCCGCCCGTCCGTGACTTCGAAGCCGACGCCGGCTTCGGTCGAGGCATAGGCATGGCCCATGGCGGCGGCCGGAAAACGCTCCTTCAAATTGTCCAGCACGGCTTGATCGGCGATTTCGCCGGACAGGCGCACATAATTCGGGTTGACGCGCCCGATAGCCGGACTCATCAAGGCCCGCCGCCAATGAGACGGCGTGCCGGTCAAATGCGTGACGCCGCCCTGACCGAGGCGCCCCAAAAAATCGGCAGTCGTCTCATCGGTGTCCGACAGGATCAGCGAAGCGTCGCCCAGAACTGCGCGCAAGAAAATCTGCAACCCGCCATAGCGGCGGATATCATAGAAAGTGCCCCAGACGATGCCCTCGGCCGCCGGCTTAATGGCGCCGGTGAGCGCCTCAAGCGTATGCGCCACCATCTTGGGCGCGCCGGTCGTGCCCGAAGTGAACATCACCCACTCGCTGACGCGCTGTGGCGGCAGATTGATATTCGGTCGCAAGGATGTGGAAATGGTCACGGTCTTAAGACCGTCCACAGCCTCGCCATCTGTCGCAAGCGTGTCCAGTTCCGCTCGCTGAATGATGTCTTTTATGTAATCCGGTTTAAGGTCTGGCGGCGCGATCACGACGCGGTCCGCGGTGCCGTCCAGCGCAATCAGCGCCAATGCCGCCGAAAGCTGCTCCCGGGTACGCACAAGTACGCGCGCCCCAGCAAGCTCCGGCATATCGGCCGACAACGGATTGCCCGTGACGAGCGCGGCAAGAGCCATGCTCTTGTTACGCGCGCTGAGAACAGCCGAGCCGCCCGGGTTCAATCGCGCCCGCAATTCGCGCGGCAGCTTCGTCATGAGGTTCACGAACCCGTTAAGAGAAGACCGGAGTGTGCAAGCTAGATGTGGAACTTTAACGTTCCGCTAATTGGAAATAAACGATAAAGCTGCCGAGGAAAGGCATGCCGGTATCTCCCGAGGCTCCCGCGATACAGCGTGTGAAATGCCGCCAGATTGTGGAAAGCGATCTGGATGGGCTGGTGGACCTGTACCTGCAAGGATTCCCCAACACCAATCGCGAATTCTGGACGCTCGGATTCAAGCGCTTTGCCGAGATGAAGCCGGTCGAAGACATGCCGCGCTTCGGTTACGCCTTGCAGACACCAGGCGGACTTGTCGGCGCGCTTCTCACGCTTTCCTCGCGCCGTGGCGACGACATCATCTCCAATGTTTCCGCCTGGTATGTCGCTCGATCCCATCGGGCGCATTCGCTGTTGCTGGTCTCCACCGCCACAAACCGCAAACACGTCATCTATCTCAACGCATCACCCGCCGCACACACGCGACCCACGCTGAAGGCGGTGGATTGGAAGCAATACACGTTCGGCCAGAGCCTGGTGATGCCCTCTCTGGGCCTTCGGTTCGCTCGCGTCAGCCAGACAATCCCGGCCGATCTTCCCGAACGGGCGCTGCTGGAAGACCATCGCCGCTGGAATTGCGTCAGCCTCGTCTGCACCACCGGGAACGGCATCTTCCCCTTCGTGTTCAGGCGCGAATGGGTGGGCAAGCGAGGCCGCAAAGTGCCGGTGATGGGGCTGATCTATTGCCGCGACAGCGGCGAATTCGATTATTGCAGCCCCGCCCTTGGCCGCTATTTCCTGAAAAGCAAGGCGCTGGGCTTCCTGTTGGACGGAAAATCGCGCTCCCTCTTCACTCGCTATTTGCCGGGCCGTGACGACCGGTTCTACAAAGGACCGCGCCCGCCGGTCGTCAACGACCTTGCCTATACGGAAAAAGCCCTCTTTCGATGAACCTGCATCCCAATCCCCAGACCCAGACTTCGTCCAGCGCCGCGCAGGTTCTGGTCGAGCAATTGATCGCCCAGCGCGTCAGTCATGTCTTCTGCGTCCCCGGCGAATCCTATCTCGCCGTGTTGGACGCGCTTTATGACAGCGGCATCCAGGTCACCGTCTGCCGCAATGAAGGCGGCGCCGCCATGATGGCGGAAGCCCATGGCAAGGCCGCCGGCAGGCCGGGCATCTGTTTCGTCACAAGGGGACCGGGCGCCACCAACGCGTCGGGCGGCATTCATATCGCGCAACAGGATTCCACACCCATGATCCTGTTCGTGGGCCAGGTCGAGCGCCGTTCCAAGGAACGCGACGCCTTCCAGGAGCTGGACTACCGCGCCGTGTTCGGCAGCATGACCAAATGGACTGCCGAGATCGGCGAGCCAAGTCGCATGGCGGAATATGTTGGCCGCGCCTTTTCAACCGCCATGGCAGGTCGGCCCGGTCCCGTGCTGTTGGCACTGCCGCGCGACATGCTGACCGGCAAAGCAAACTTGGCCGAGATGCATTACATCGAGGCCTTGGAGACGGCGCCCGCCGCATCCGACATGGCGGCGCTTGCGGACATGATCGAGGGCGCGGAACGTCCTCTGCTGGTTCTGGGCGGCAGCCGCTGGACGCCGGAGGCCTGCGCCCACATCGTCCGCTTCGCGGAAAATTTCCAGATGCCGGTGATGACGTCCTATCGCCGCAGCCCGCTTTTCCATCCGCTGCACGCCAACTATGCCGGCGATCTGGGTCTGGCGCCCAATCCCAAATTGCTGGCGCGGGTCAAGAGCAGCGATCTGGTGATCGCGGCGGGCGCGCGGCTGAACGAAACCACCAGCCAGGGCTACACGCTCTTCGACATTCCCGTGCCGCAGACAAGGCTGGTGCATGTCTATCCGGGCGCCGAGGAGCTCGGTCGAATCTATCGCCCCGCGCTTGCCATTCATGCCTCGCCATGCCGCTTTGCCGAGGCGCTGGCCGGACTTTCGCGGCGCGGCCCGGCGCGCTGGGCCGACCAAGTCGCCACGGCGCATGCGGAATATCTCGCTTGGGGAGAGACGCCAGTGCCGCAACCTGGCGCCGTCAATCTCAGCGCCATCATGATCTGGCTGCGCCAGAATCTTCCCGACAACGCCATTCTGTGCAACGGCGCGGGCAATTACGCCTCTTGGATCCACCGTTTCTACCGCTTCCGGCATTTCGGCACTCAGATCGCGCCGATCTCCGCTTCCATGGGGTATGGCGTCCCGGCGGCGGTGGCCATGCAGCTGCTGCACCCGGCGCGCAAAGTGATTTCCATCAATGGCGATGGCGATTTCCTGATGAACGGCCAGGAATTCGCCACCGCCGTCCAGTACAAACTGCCGATCATCGTGCTGGTGTTCGACAACAGCCTCTATGGCACCATCCGCATGCATCAGGAGCGGGAATATCCCGGCCGCGTGATTGCCACCGAATTGGTCAATCCGGACTTTGCGGCCTATGCCCGCGCCTTCGGCGGCTTCGGTGCGACGGTGGAGAAGACCGAGGATTTCGCGCCGGCGTTCCGTGAAGCAGAAGCTTCAGGCCAGCCTTCCATCATTCATGTGAAATTTGATGGCGAAGGCATCACGCCGGTTTCGACCCTGTCGGGAATGCGCAATCAGGCGAAGCGCGCCTAGTCTTCTTTTGGTCGCACGGCCGGACGGAAAACCGATCGCCCGCTCGAGCGGGCTCTCACTCTTCCTGGCCGATGCTCAATGCGAATGCGCGAAATCCCAGTAAAGCTTGCGGGCGCGCCGCGTGATCGGGCCGACCTGCAAGTCGCGCTGCTCGATGCGCGTCATGGGCGCGACCTTGTTGAAGTTGCCCGTCGAGAAAATCTCGTCCGCATCCAGGAAATCTTCGTAAGCGAGCGGCTTTTCGATCACCGTGACCCCGTCGCCGCGCAAAAGCCCGATCACTCGCGCCCGGGTGATGCCGGACAGGAAGGTGCCGTTCGGGGCGGGCGTGAATACCACGCCGTCCTTCACCATCATCACATTGGCATTCGCCAGCTCGGCGATGTTGCCCAGCATGTCGCGCAAGAGGCAATTGTCGAAGCCGCGGGCCGCTGCCTCCATCAAGGCATGACCATTGTTAGGATAAAGGCAGCCCGCCTTGGCGGCGACCGGCGCGGTTTCCGCGGTGGGGCGGCGGTGACGCGAGAGCGTGATGGACGAGCCCTTGGGCTCGGCCATCGGTGCTTCATAGAGGCAAAGACACCAGCGCGTGCTGTCCTGTTCGAACATCACGCCGCCGCCAATCCCGGCATCCGCCCAATACATCGGCCGGATATAGAGCGCCGTCTTGCCGTCGAATTTCTTGACGCCTTCCAGCGCCAGCGCCAGCCACTCCTCGTCGCTGACCACCGGCTTCAATTTGAAGGACCGGGCCGAGTCGTTGACGCGCTTGCAATGCAGATCCAGATCGGGCGCGACGCCTTCAAAAGCGCGGGCGCCATCGAACACCACCGACGCCAGCCAGGCGCCTTGGGTACGCGGTCCCATGATGGCGACATTGCCTTCATGCCAGGCGCCTTCAAAGAAGGTCCAGGTCCGCGACGTATTTCGAGTGGCGATCTGTTGGCTCATAGTCTCAACCGATAGCAGCTTTCACCGCATCGCGCATCGGCAGGATTTCGATGCGCGCCTCGGCCAGCCGCCCCAGAACCTCTGACAGCATGGCTGGCGTCGAGTCATATTCGCCCGGCGTCTCGCTAACGCCATGGGTGTAAAAGACGATCCAGGCGTAGTCATGCCGGGCGCGGGTGATGGCCTGACCGATTGCGGCGGCGTCCCAGCAGCGGGTCTCCATGGACATCGCGTTCAGCAGCGCCAGATCGGCACGGCCGCTATTCAACCGGGGATGGACGCCACGCACATTGGTGAAGCGTTCCGCGAAAAAGCGCTTGGTGCGCGGCGACGCCAGGCCATAGGGGAAGGCGTAGCTCTGTGCTTGGCCGCCATTCAAAAAGGGCTTCAGGAATTCCGCGTTGTGCGCGGCATCCTGCGACAGTTGCTGCGCTGACAGGTCGGGCGTCGGCTGATGCGCGAAGCTGTGGCAGGCGATCTCATGCCCGGCTGCCTTCAAGGCCCGAAGATCGTCGCGATCATAGAAGGTCCGGCCTTCCACCGTGCGGCCGCAGAAAGAGCCCGATGTATAATAAGTGGCGCGCGCGCCATGACGGGCCAGCACCGGCCCTCCTTCGGTCCAAGCCGATTTGGGAAAATCGTCGAAGGTGATGCTGGCGATCGGCCGACCGGCCGTGAGTCGCGCGGAATTGACGGCGAGATGGCGGGACAGGAGGCGGTTGAAACGCGCAAGCAACATGGCCATGTCTAGGCCTGAAAGGCTTAACTGTTGGAAAAACCCCGAAAAAAGCGCTATTCCCCCCGCCCATGAACGGGCTTCGGATCGGCGATGTAACTATACCGGGACGGGTGCTGATCGCGCCCATGACCGGCGTGTCGGACTTGCCTTTCCGCCAGGCAGCTTCGCGCCAAGGCGCGCCCTATGTGGCGACGGAAATGGTGGCTTGCGACAGTTTTGCCAGGGGGCGGCCAGATGTGGTTCGCCGCGCCGCCGTGGGCGAAGGCTTTCCCCTAATGGTGATCCAGCTGGTGGGACGCGAAGCCGAATGGATTTCCAAGGGCGCGAAGCTGGCGGAGCGGGCAGGAGCCGACATCATCGATTTCAACATGGGCTGTCCCGCCAAGGAAGTGACCGGCGCGCTGTCCGGTTCGGCCTTGATGCGGGACGAAGCCTTGGCGTCGCGCCTGATCGGGGCAGCGGTCGAAGGCACGACACGGCCGGTGACGCTCAAGATGCGGCTGGGCTGGGACGAACATTGGAAGAATGCGCCCGAGATCGCGGCCCGCGCCGAACAGCTGGGCGTCAAGGCGATCACCGTGCATGGCCGCACACGCCAGCAATTCTACAAAGGCAACGCGGATTGGAGGGCGGTGGCAGAGGTCAAGCGGGCGGTGAGGATTCCCGTGATCGTCAATGGCGATGTCGTTGATCTCGCCTCGGCCAAGGCGGCCTTGGCCCAGTCCGGCGCCGATGCGGTAATGATCGGGCGCGGCAGCTACGGCCGCCCCTGGATCGCGTCCGCCCTGGGAACCGCGCTGGCCGGCGACGAAATCCTGGAAGAACCGGACGGAAAGGGTCGCCTTGCCATCTTGCTCGACCATCTGGGCTCGTCCTTGAAATTCTACGGCGATGCCCTGGGCCTCAAAGTTTTTCGCAAACATCTTGGCTGGTATGTCGAAAACGCGCCCTTCGGCACGTCTGCAACACGGCGTGAGGCGAAAGCCACACTTTGTCGAATCGAAAATGCAACTGTGCTAGAGAAGATGGTCACGAAATTCTGGCAGGACGGCCCTGTTTCCGCCGCTGCCGCCGCGCCTATGTAAAACATCTGTAAAGATGCGGTTTTTGTACGGGCGGCCCTTAAAATGTGTGGGCTCCCACCTATGTAAAACATGCGTAAAGGCGAGCCTGTCGGGGCTTTTTTGCCCCTGCGACAGGTTGGGGTTCGGCGCAGCTTCTGGTAGGAGAGCGCCCAATCGGGGACCGGTACTGACTGGTAGTTGAGGGGAATTCATGTCGCGCATTATTCCGGTGATGATCATGGCTGCGGCGGTTCTGGCCGCCTGCGGTCGGCCGCAGCAACCGCAGATGACGCCGATGGCCGGCTTCATCGCGGTTAAGGAACAGCCCGTCCAGCTCATCGCCGAGCTTCCGGGCCGCACCAATCCCACCGCTGTTTCGGAAGTCCGGCCTCAAGTGAACGGCATCATCAAGGCGCGGCTGTTCGTGGAAGGCAGCACCGTCAAGGTCGGCCAGCCGCTCTATCAGATCGACCCCGCACCTTATCAGGCCGCCTATGATAGCGCCGCCGCCACGCTTTCCAGCGCCAAGGTCAAGGCGTCGCGTTACGCCGAGTTGCTGAAAGCCAGCGCCATCTCGCCCCAGGACAATGACGATGCGCAGGCGGCCTACAAGCTTGCGCTCGCCAATCTGGACACCGCGCGCATCAACCTCGCCTATACTCGCATCGTCGCGCCTATCAATGGCCGCATCGGCGCCTCGCTCGTCACGGTGGGCGCGCTCGTCACCGCCAATCAGGCCGGTGCGCTCGATACCATTTCCACGCTCGACCCGATCTATGTGGACATCAACCAGTCCTCCTCCGAACTGCTGGCGCTGCGCAATGCCGCGGAGAAAGGCCAGATCAATCGCGACGGCCCGCTCAGCGCTGAAGTGACTCTGACCCTGGAAGATGGGACGACCTATCCCCTCAAGGGAAAGCTGGAATTCACCGATGTCACGGTGGACCCGACGACCGGCGCCGTGCAGCTGCGCGCCCTCTTCCCCAATCCGAATGGCGTCTTGCTGCCGGGTCTTTATGTGCGCGCCACGATCAATGAAGGCATCGATCCGCACGGTATTCTGGTGCCGCAACTGGCGGTGGGCCGCGACCCCAAGGGCGAACCCACGGTGCTGGTGGTGGATGATCAGAACATGGCGCGCCTCAGGTCCATCAAGACCGGCCGCGCTATCGGCGGCAACTGGCAGGTGACCGACGGCCTGAAGGCCGGAGACAAGGTGATCGTGCAAGGCCTGCAAAGCATCCGGCCGGACATGAAAGTGACGCCGATGCCGGCAAAGGCCGAACCGGCGCCGCCTGCAGCACCCGCCAAATAAGGAGCGCCCATGTCACTATCGCGCTTCTTCATCGACCGTCCCGTCTTCGCCTGGGTTATCGCCATCGTCGTCATGCTGGCGGGCGGCATCGCAGCCTTTTCGCTGCCGGTCGAGCAATATCCCACCATCGCACCCCCGGCTGTGGCGATCACCGCCATCTATCCGGGCGCCGATGCCAGGACAGTGCAGAATTCCGTCACCCAGGTGATCGAGCAGCAGCTCACCGGCATCGACAATCTTCTCTATTTCTCGTCCGC
This sequence comes from Rhizomicrobium sp., assembly GCA_035605955.1. Lineage (GTDB taxonomy): Bacteria > Pseudomonadota > Alphaproteobacteria > Micropepsales > Micropepsaceae > Rhizomicrobium. Next base: position 18,515 of record DATNGI010000078.1, on the reverse strand, counting down.
GTCGAATTCCGACGGCACGGTGCAGATCACCGTGACCTTCGCGCCCGGTACCAATCCCGACATTGCCCAGGTGCAGGTGCAGAACAAGGTGCAGCAGGCGGTGGCGCAATTGCCCAGCCAGGTGCAACAGCTGGGCGTGACGGTCGCCAAGGCCCAGACGAACTTTCTGCTGGTCGTGGCCATGTACGATCCCACGGGCCGCTACACCAATATCGACATCTCGGATTTCATGACATCCAAGATGCAAGACCAGCTGGCGCGCGTCACCGGCGTGGGCAACACCCAGAATTTCGGCGCGCAATATGCCATGCGCATCTGGCTCGACCCCTACAAGCTGCAGCATTATGCGCTGCAGCCTTCCGACGTGTCGTCCGCCATCCAGGCGCAGAATGTCCAGGTTTCGGCAGGCTCCATCGGCGGCTTGCCGTCCGTGCCCGGTCAGGCCTTGAACGCGACCGTCACGGCCCAGTCGCAGCTTCAGCGGCCCGAACAGTTCCGCAACATCATTCTCAAAGCCACGCCGGACGGCGCGGTGGTCCATCTGTCCGACGTGGCGCGCGTAGAACTTGGCGCCGATACTTATGCCATCGCCAGCTTCATGAATGGCGTGCCCGCCGCCGGTTTCGCCCTTATGCCCGCGCCAGGTGCCAACGCCTTGAAGCTGGTGGATGAAGTCAAGGCGCGGGTGAAAGCCCTGGAGCCCACCTTCCCGCCTGGGATGAAAGTGGCGTTCCCGGTCGACAATACGGAATTCATCCGGCTTTCCATCCGCGACGTGGTCGAGACCCTGATCGAAGCGATCGCGCTGGTGATCCTGGTCATGTATGTCTTCCTGCAGAGCTGGCGCACCACCCTGGTGCCCGCCGTGGCCGTGCCGGTGGTGCTTTTGGGCACCTTCGGCATCCTGGCCGCGGCCGGCTACTCCATCAACACACTGACCCTCTTCGCGCTGGTCCTGGTGATCGGCCTTTTGGTCGATGACGCCATCGTGGTGGTGGAGAATGTGGAGCGCATCATGCGCGAGGAAGGCTTGCCGCCGCGTGAAGCCACGTTGCGCTCGATGCAGGAGATCACCGGCGCCTTGATCGGCATCGGCCTGGTGCTGACGGCGGTGTTCCTGCCCATGGCCTTCTTCGGCGGCTCGACAGGTGTGATCTACCGGCAATTCTCCGTCACCATCGTCTCGGCCATGTCGTTATCGATCTTCGTGGCCTTGATCCTGACGCCGTCGCTCTGCGCCACTTTGCTAAAGCCCGCAGAAGCCGGCGAGCATCCCCATCACGGTGGCCTAATGGGGCGCTTCTTCAACTGGTTCAACAACAGCTACGAGCACACCCGCGCCTGGTATCGCCACAATCTGGAAAAGGTCCTGAACCATTCCAGGATCATGATGGCGGTCTATGCGCTGATCCTGGTCGGGGTGGGCGTGATGTTCTATCGCCTGCCCACCGGCTTTTTGCCGGACGAGGATCAAGGCTTCATCATGACCTTGATCAACCTGCCCACCGGCGCGACCCAGGCCAAGACCCTGTCGGTGGCCAATCAAGTCACGGACTATTATCTCACAAAGGAAAAGAAGAACGTCAATCTCACCTTCACGGTGGCGGGCGTTAATCCCATCGCGGGCGTCAGCCAAAATTCGGGCGTCGCTTTCACGAAATTCGTGGATTGGAGAGAGCGTCCCGGCGCCCAGAACACCGCGGCAGCGATCGCGCAGCGCGCCTTCATGCATTTCTTCGGAAATCCCGAGGCCCAAGTATTTCCGCTGGTGTTTCCGTCCGTGCCGGAACTTGGCTTTTCGACCGGCTTCGACCTGCAGATGCAGGACCGCGCCAATCTTGGCCATGAAGCCTTGATCCAGGCCCGCAACATGCTTCTGGGCATGGCGATGCAGGAGCATGGGCTGGCGCAGGTGCGCCCCGCCAGCTTGGACGATTCCCAGCAGCTTCACATCGATATCGATCAGGAGAAAGCCAACGCGCTCGGCGTCTCCACCACCGGCATCAACGCCACCTTGTCGGCGGCCTGGGGCGGTTCCTTCGTGAACAATTTCATCGACCGCGACCGCGTCAAGCGCGTCTATATGCAGGGTGATGCGCCTTACCGCATGACGCCGGACGATCTGGACCGCTGGTATGTGCGGACATCGACCGGCACGATGGCGCCTTTCTCGTCCTTTGCACGCGCCTCCTGGCGAATGGGACCGCTCACGCTCAACCGCTACAACGGCTTTCCCTCGATCGAAATCCAGGGCCAGGGCGCACCGGGCGTGAGCTCGGGCACCGCGCTGCAGGTCATGGACAAGATCTTCAAGAAATTGCCACCGGGCATCGCCTATGAGCGGACCGGCCTCTCCTATCAGGAACAGCAATCCGGTGCCCAGGCGCCGGCGCTCTATGCGCTCTCGATCCTGATCGTCTATCTCTGCCTGGCGGCGCTCTATGAAAGCTGGGCAATCCCGCTGTCAGTGATGCTGGTAATCCCGCTGGGCGTGATCGGCGCCCTGGCCGCGACCACCTTCCGGGGCCTGTTCAACGACATCTACTTCCAGGTCGGCCTGCTTACCACCATCGGTCTGTCCGCCAAGAACGCCATTCTGATCGTGGAATTCGCGGTGGAAGCGGAGAAGAACGGCATGACTGCTCGTGAAGCGGCACTGGAAGCGGCGCGGCTAAGGCTGCGCCCCATCCTGATGACCTCCATCGCCTTCATCGCCGGCGTCTTTCCGCTGGCAATGGCGACGGGCGCCGGCGCGGGCAGTCAGAACGATATCGGCACCGGCGTCATCGGCGGCATGCTGACCGCCACCGTCCTGGCGATCTTCTTCGTCCCGGTCTTCTTCCAGATGATCAACAAGGGCCTGCAGCACCACGAATAAGGTGGAACCGCCGCTCGCAATCCGGCGCCGGTGTCACAAAAGCATAAAGGTTGACATCAACCTGTCCCCTGGCTTGAATGAAACAAGGAGGATCCGCCATGCAGCACCCTATCGTTTCCAAGGAAGAATGGCTTAAAGCGCGCAAGGCTCTGCTGGAGAAGGAAAAGGAAGAGACCCATCTACGCGATGCGGTGAATGCGGCGCGGCTGGCGCTTCCCTGGGTCAAGGTCGACAAGGATTATGTTTTCGAGACGAAGGCGGGCAAAAAGAAACTCAGCGACCTGTTCGCCGGGCGCAGCCAATTGATCGTCTATCATTTCATGCTGGGCCCGGGCTGGAAGGCCGGCTGCCCCGGCTGTTCTTTCCTTTCCGATCATATCGACGGCGCGCTGCCGCATCTCAATCATCACGACGTGACCTGGGTGGCGGTTTCACGCGCCCCCATCGCCGAGATCGATACCTATAAGAAGCGCATGGGGTGGAAATTTCCCTGGGTGTCCTCGTCGGGAACAAGCTTCAACCATGATTTCCATGTCTCCTTCGACAAGCAGGAACTGGCCGAAGGCGCAGTGGATTACAATTTCGCGCGCATACCGTCAGATCGCGCCAATGACGAGCTGCCCGGCCTCAGCGCCTTCTTCAAGAACGAGAAAGGCGAGATCTTCCATACCTATTCCAGCTATGCGCGCGGCCCGGAACAGATCATCGGCACCTTGATGATCCTGGACCGCGCCCCACTTGGCCGCAACGAGACCGGCACGCTAAGCTTCGTCCGCCGTCACGACGAGTACGACATCGCCGCCGAATAATCGCGGGCCCAGCGCCCCAGGAGGATCCCATGCCCGGTCAATTTTTCTGGCACGAATTGATGACAAGCGACACCAAGGCGGCGGAGAAATTCTACGGCGACGTGGTTGGCTGGAAAGCCACGCCAGCGCCCGGCGAAAACCCTTACACGCTGTTCAATGTCGGCGACCGCGGCATCGCCGGTATGCTGGCGATCACCCCGGACATGGCGCAGCATGGCGCCCGTCCCGGCTGGCTGGGCTACATTTCCGTCGATGACGTCGATCAGAGTCTGGCGCGCCTCAAACAAGAAGGCGGCAGGGCCTTCATGGGACCCCAGGAAGTGCCCGGCGTTATCCGCTTCGCCATGGTCGCCGATCCGCAAGGCGCGCCGTTCTACATCGCCAAAGGCTTGATGGAGGCGCCGCCGCCCTTGCCTATAGGGACTGTGGGGACAGTCGGCTGGAATGAATTGATGGCGTCGGACTGGCAGACCGCCTTTGCCTTCTATTCCAAGATGTTCGGCTGGACCAAGGCGGAAGCCCATGACATGGGCCCGATGGGCATCTATCAGCTCTTCGCGGCTGGCGCGCATCCCATCGGCGGCATGATGACCAAGCCACCGCAAGTGCCGGTGGCGCATTGGGGTTACTATTTCAACGTTGATGCCATCGATTCCGGTACGGCCCGCATCACCAAGGCGGGCGGCCAGATCGTCAATGGCCCCATCGAGGTGCCGGGCGGGCAATGGGTGGTGCAGGCCGTCGATCCGCAGGGCGCGCATTTCAATTTGGTCGCGCCCAAGCGCTGACGGGCGGCGCTAAAGCCGCGTCAAAACCCGTCCGGTGATCCTGGCACAGCGCGCGCCCAGGAAGGGAAACACGCCCTCCATGTTGCCGGCTAGTTTTGCTATCAGGTCCTGGCGCAGCATGTGGCGTGCCCGGAACAGCCGCGTCCGTACGGTTTGGGGGTTGATTTCGAGCTGGGTTGCGGTCTCCTCGACCGAGCAGCCTTCCACGTCGCGCAGCATGAAGATCAGGCGGAAATCCTCCGGCAAAGCGTCGATCGCCAGCTCCAGGAAGCGGCGCATCTCGGCGCGCACCGTTTCGGCCTCTGGATCGGGGCTCTCGGCCAGGGCAGGAAACGGTATGACGCGAATGCCGACTTCGTCCATGACACTCAGATCCGTGGTGGGGCGGCGACGGCGCAGTCGGCCGCGGGCTTCGTTCAAGGTGATGGCGGTCAGCCAGGTGGCGATACCGGCTTCGCCGCGAAAATCACTGATGGCGACGAAAGCTCGAAGATAGGCCTCCTGCAGCACATCTTCGGCTTCGTCGTCATTGTTCACCACGGCACGCGCCACCCGGAACAGGCGCTGGTTGCAGCGCTGCATGATGGCGCGGAAAGCCTCGCGATCGCCCGCTTGCGCTTGGCGCAGAAGCAGCTTTTCCGGCATCGCCGCATAATCGAGGACCACCTGCTTCACGCGGTCATTTCTCCACCAAGAGCCTGAACGTCATGTTGGGATGATAGCGGCAAAACACAGTCAGCTCCCCCGGTTTCTTCAGGATGACGTCGCCGCCTTTGCCAGGCGGCAGGTCCAGATCGAAGGAACCCGACCGGGCTGTGGCGGTGTGCTGAAAAATGTCTTTGTTCTCCCAATGGATCGTGTCGCCCACTTTCAGACGTTCCGGCGGCGCAGCAAACGCCATGTCCCGGATTTCGATGACATAGCGCGCCGCTTGGGCCGGGTGGGCCAGAAGGCTGGCCAGAAGCAACGCGCCGATGCCCACTGTGCGGATTGTCATTTCGCCAGGGTCTGGGCCAGATGCTCGGCATGTTCCTGATGCGCCGTAAAAAGCGTCAGCCCGGTCTCAAGCAGCGATTTGAGTTCTGCATTCTGGGCATTGGGGATCAGCGTGCCCTTCAAAGCGCCGTTGACCGTGCGGTGATATGCCACTTCGTTGGCAACATAGGCACGATCGAAGGCAGCGCCAGAAAGCTTGCCCAGTTCGGCTTGCTTGGCCTCCGCCGCCGAGCTCAGAGACTGGCTGGTGGCATTGTCCTGGGGCGTCACATTGAGCTTCTTGACCAAAGCCAGGGCCTTGTCGTTCACCGCTTGGTGGTCGCGTACCATCTGATTGGCGAAATCTTTCACCTCGGCGTTGCTGGACTTGCTCAAGGCTTGTTTGGCGGCCGCGATATCCAACACCCCCGCAGTGTAGGCGATGTGGGCGATCTGAGCGTCGTTCGGTTTCTGGGCCTGTGCTAGCGCCATGCCAGGTGCCAGGAGCAGCGCGGCGAAGAAAAGTCGGGTCAGCATCTTGTCCTCCGTGGGAACCACGTCCCTTCATGGCATTGGATGGCGGAAGCTGGGAAATGTTCCCGAAAAGATGCGCGCTGGTCAGGCTGCGTTGGCCTTGACCCAGTGAACTACCTCTTCATGGGTGGCGAACCAGACGTCGGTTTTTGACCGGGCGTGCCGGATCAGTTCGTCGAGAATCCAGATGCGCGAGCGATAGCCGATGATGTGCGGGTGGCAGGTGAGTTGGAACAGGCCGCCTTCCGCATGGGCCGCGTCGAATTCGCGGCGGAAAATGTCGAACACATCGGTGGGCGGCGTATAGGGCCGCTGGGCCTGGAAGCGGTTCATCATGAAATAGACTGCGTCGTCGCGCACCCATTCCACCGGAAGCTCGATGACGCCGCTGGGCTCGCCGTCCAGCAAAAGTTCGTAACAATCCTCGTCCGCCATCAAAGAGGAGTCATAGAGCAGACCCATCTCCTTCTCGATGCGCAAGGTCCAAGGGCTGAAATCCCAGGACGGCGTGCGCAAGCCCACCGGCCGCTTTCCGGTGATGTCGGCCAGCGTATCGGAGGCGCGCAACATCAGATCGCGTTCCTGCTCATAGGTGAGCCCGGAATTCAGTTCATGGATCCAGCCATGGATGCCGATCTCGTGACCCGCCGCGGTCAGACTGCGCTGCTCGTCCGGGTAAAGCAGCGCCGACACCGCCGGCACATAGAAGGACGCGCGCACATCGTGGCGCGCCAGGAGCGCGGCAATACGCGGCACGCCCACCCGCGCGCCATACTGGCCCCAAGACATGCGCCCGATGGATTTGCCGCCATCGCGCAATTCGTTGGTCTCGTGATCGGAATCGAAGGACAAAGCGAAAGCGCAGCGCGCGCCATCGGGCCAAGCCTTGGGCCGGAGCGCGCGGCCGGCACGCGCCTGGTTAATGAGCTTTCGCCAATGCGCCTCGAGCCATTGCCAGGGTTCTGATGGCTGGGGCTCTGGCGACCTATCCGTCATGGCGGGTTTCCTTGATGCGCGCGATCACCGCCAGCGACAGCAGAGCGCAAGCGGATATGTAGAGAACCGGCGAAAGCGGCGAACCCGTGTGCTTCACCAGCCAGGTCGCGATATAAGGCCCAAAGCCGCCGAATAGCGCCACCGTCAAACTGTAGCCGGTGGACATCCACAACAGCCGCGAGGCGGAGGGAAAAATCTCGGTCACCGCCGCCGGCGCGCTGCCGGAATAAATCGCAGTCATCAGCGCGAACACGATCTGCGCCAAAACGACAGGCAGCATGCCATCGCTGTTCACGATCACCAGGAACAGCGGATAGGACAGCAGCGTAAAGCCGATAGCGCCCGCCAGAAGCAGCGGCTTGCGGCCGATGCGATCGGCCAATCGGCCGAAGAACGGAATGGTCACGGCCAGCACCAGAAGGCTAAGCGCATTGGACCACAGCGCGGCCGACGCGCCCAGCTTCGAATATTGTGCCGTGAACACCGGCATATAAGTGAGGATGGCGTAATAGGCGACGGTCCAAATCACAATGATGCCGCCGGCTTTCACGGCCAAGCCGGCGCCGGCGCCTATCGTCACCGGCGCGGTCGTGCCGCTGACGAAAACCGGCGTCTCTTCCACATAGTGCCACAGATACCAGCCCACCGGAACGATCGAGGCGCCCAGAAGGAATGGCAGGCGCCAGCCGAAATCGCTCATCTGCGTCTTGCTCAGCATCGTGCCCAGCAGAGCCGCGATGGCCGAACCCAGCAGCATGCCGCCCGCCACACTGGATTGCTGCAGGCTGGAGAAAAAGGCGCGGCGGCCTTTGGGCGCCCATTCATAGATGAAGGCGGTGGAGCTTCCCCATTCCCCGCCCGCCGAAAAGCCCTGCACCAGGCGGCACAGGACCAGCAGCCAGGGCGCCACCCCGCTGATCTTGTCATACCCGGGGATCAGACCGATGCCCGCGGTGCCCACGGCCATCAACACCAAGGTAAGAAGCAACGCCGCTTTGCGGCCTCTGACGTCACCGAACCGGCCAATCAGGATACCGCCCAGTGGCCGCACCAGAAAGCCCAACCCAAAAGTGAGGAAGACCGCCAACAGCCCCGCGACGCGATCGTCGCCGGGAAAAAATTTCGCGGCGATATACGGGGCCATATAGGCGTAGACCGTAAAATCATACCATTCGAGCACATTGCCGGCGGCGGCGGCGAGGATCGAGCGCCACAGTCGCGGCGCGGCGCCTTCGATCCTCTCTTCCCCCCGCATGCGCCGATTCCGCCTTGGCCGCGCGGACCCTAGCGTACCCGCCACCAGGCCGGAAGGTCTTCACCAGGCTGGCCCGGCCACCTGCCGCGTCGCCACATTGAGCCGGTTGAAGACATTCGTCATCGAGATGACCAGCAGCAACGAGGCCAATCCCTTCTCGTCATAATGCTTCGCCGCCTCGTTCCAGATTGCGTCCGGCACCGGATCGCTCTGATCGGCGAGCCGCGTCACCGCCTCCGACAAGGCTAACGCCGCGCGCTCGGCGTCGTTGAAATAGGGCGTGTCGCGCCAGGCCGAAACCGCGGCCAGGCGCTCTTCGGTCTCGCCCGCTTTCCTGGCGTGCTTGACCCCGCCATCGACGCAATAGCCGCAGCCATTGATCTGGCTGGCGCGCAGATGAACCAGGGCGCCGACCGCCGGCGGAACGCCGCCTTTCGCCGCGGCGCCGTAGAGCGCCTGGATCGCGGGCAAAGCATCGGGCAACACCATCGCGGGATTTTTCATTCGGGCTTGCATGATTTTTCTCCTGTTGCATGGTGGGCCGCTGTCACATCGGATGGCCCTGATCCGTCATACCTTGACGAAACCCGAAGGCGGGATGTGACCGATGGACGAGAAAAATTCCTTGGCGGCGACTTTCGAGGCCCAGCGGCCGCAACTGCGGGCCATGGCCTATCGCATGCTGGGTTCCCTGGCCGAGGCCGAAGACGCGGTGCAGGAAGCCTGGCTCAAGCTTGCCGCCAGCGAAATCTCCGGCCTCGACAATCCGCCGGCCTGGCTGACCACTGTGGTTGCTCGTGTTTGCCTGGACATGCTGCGCGCCCGCAAAGCGCGTCGCGAGGAACCGTTGGAGAAAGGCGAGGTCAGCCCCCGCGCGCCAGATCCGATCCGGAGCAGGAAGCCATGCTGGCCGAGGCGGTTGGTTTGGCGCTGATGGTGGTGCTCACCCGGCTCGATCCCGCGGAACGCATCGCCTTCGTCTTGCACGACATGTTCGCCCTGCCTTTCGAGGACATCGCGCCCATCGTCGAGCGTTCGACCGACGCCGCGCGCCAGCTTGCCAGCCGCGCCCGGCGCCGGGTACGCGGCGCGGACACGCAAGCTGCGGCAGCGCCCAAACACCGCGCCGTGGCGGACGCCTTCCTGGCCGCTTCACGCAGCAACGATTTGAAAGGCCTTCTTGCCGTGCTCGACCCGGATGTGGTGTTCCACGCCGATGCCGCCACGCAGCGCATGAAGAGCCCGCCCGAGATGCGGGGCGCGGAGGAAATCGCCAAAATGTTCGCCGGCCGGGCGCAGGCGGCGCGCGCGGCCCTTATCGATGGCGCGCTAGGCGTGGTCGTCGCGCCGCGCGGCCGCCTGATGATGGTGCTTAAACTTTCCATTGCGGGCGATCGCATCGCCGGCATCGAGGCGATCGCCGACCGCGCCACTTTGGAAAAAATGGAACTCGCGGCGCTTACTTAGCTCGAAAGGACTCGAAAATTGCCGTCATCTCCTTCGGCTGGGCGGCCTTGGCGGCAAAGGTAAAGGTGCCCTGATCCTGCATCTCGCGCGCGGCGCGCACGAATTCGCCCAACGCGGCCCGTTGCAGAGAACTGCCAAGGCTGATGCGCTTGACGCCGATTTTCGACAATTCCTCCAGACCGAGCTGCGCGCCCGCCAGTCCCATCACTACATTGACCGGCCTGTCGACGGAGGAAACCACCGCGGCGATGTCTTCGCGGCTTTTAAGGCCGGGCGCATAAAGCACATCCGCGCCAGCCTCTTGATAAGCCTGCAGCCGCTTGATCGTGTCGCCCAGGTCAGGCCGGCCCCAAAGGTAATTCTCGGCCCGCGCCGTCAAGGTGAATCTGTAGGGCAGCGCGCGCGCCGCCGCCACTGCCGCCTCGATCCGCGCTTTCGCCAGGCCGAGATCATAGATCGGTGCTTCGTCGTGTCCGCTGGCGTCTTCGATTGAGCCGGCAACGATGCCGGTCGCCATAGTGAGGCGAATGGTCTCCGCCGCATCTTCGGGCGCATCGCCAAAGCCGTTCTCAAGATCGGCATTGACGGGCAGTTCGGTCGCCGCCGCGATATCGGCGGCATTGGCCAGTGTCTGTTCCCGCGTCAGGCTGTTGTCGCGCTGACCGATGGAAAAGGCATAGCCCATGCTGGTGGTGGCGAGCGCCTTGAAGCCCAGATGCGCCAGAATCCGGGCGCTACCCCGATCCCAGGGATTGGGGATTATGAAAGCGCCAGGGGCATGATGGAGCGCGTAAAAATCATCCGCTTTTGCTTTCATCCGGGTAGAAACGCCTGTCATGATTTAACTCTCTTTTGCGACGACGCTATACCAGCCGCTTTTTAACGTCCGCGGCGAAATCTTCATACCGGCGCAAGGGCGTCACTTCGACCTGCACATGTTGCCCATGTTCTTTCATGATCGGCAGATCGAGCAATATCTGATCGAGCATGTCCGGGCCGTCCGCATCGACGATGGCGATCACGCGCCTTGAGCCCACGCATTTCCAGAGGTCGATTACGATGCCCGCCTTCTTCGCGCCGATGGCGGATTCCGCTTCGCGAGCCCAGATCGAGAAAAGGTCCTTCTGCGACATGGATGCCGGATATTCGACACGGAAATCAAGATGATACAACATCTTTGGGTTTCTCCTCTGGCGGGCTAGGTGATGCTGGACCGAGATATCCTCAGCTGTTATTGGGTGCCGTGTCCGGCGGCGAAATGCCCTTAATGCCGGTTCGGCATGGAAGATCAGACCAGCGCGATGCTACGGGATCAAGCGAAATTGAACATGTCTTCCGGTTTTCCGCGAAGAGAAATAAATCGGCACATATCCGTCGCGCCCATGATGGATTGGACGGACACGCATTGTCGCGTGTTACACCGGCTCTTCACGCGACGCGCGCTGCTCTATACCGAAATGGTCACGGCGGACGCGGTTTTGCGGGGCGATCGCAAGCGGCTTCTCGGCTTCGACGCTTCCGAACATCCCGTGGTCTTACAGTTGGGTGGTTCCGATCCTTCGGCGCTCGCCGAAGCGTCGTGCATTGCGCAGGATTTCGGCTATGACGAGATCAATCTCAATGTCGGTTGCCCCTCGGACCGCGTCCAGTCGGGCCGCTTCGGCGCCTGCCTGATGCAGGAGCCGGAACTCGTCGCCGATTGCATGGCCGCCATGCGCAAAGCGGTGTCGATTCCCGTGACGGTCAAATGCCGTATCGGCGTGGACGACCAGGACCCCGAACAAAGCCTTCGCCGATTGATCGCGTGTTCTGCCGATGCCGGTGTGACGCGTTTCGCCGTGCATGCCCGCAAGGCCTGGCTGCAAGGCCTCTCGCCCAAGGAAAATCGCGAGGTGCCGCCGCTGAACTATGACCTGGTCTATCGCGTGAAGCGGGAAAATCCGCGGCTTGAGATCATCCTCAATGGCGGCATCCAAAGCCTGGACGAGGCGGAAGCGCATCTTTCCCATGTCGATGGCGTGATGCTGGGCCGCGCCGCCTATCAGAGCCCGGCCATGCTGCTGGATGTCGACGACCGCTTCTTTGGCGCTCCGCCTTGCGATCTTGGCGCCGCGCTCGAGAATTGGTGCGCCTATGTCGAGCGCAAATTGCGCGAAGGCGTGCGGCTGAACAGCATGACGCGCCACATGTTGGGCCTGTTCAATGGCCGGCCGGGCGCGCGCGCCTTCCGCCGCCATCTGAGCGAGCATGCCACCCGCGACGACGCGGGCATCATTGTTCTGCGCGATGCCCTGGCGTTGGTGTCGCGCGAGCGCGAAGCCGCCTGACTATTTCTTCGCCGTTATCAGCGCATCCAGCAGCGCCGGCGTATTGGGTATCCGTTCCAGGTGCGGATAACGCAAGCCGTCGTGATAAGGAATCGAGACGGTGCGATAGGCGCCATTGTTCTTGACCAGAAGCTGGATCGGCGCCTTATCGGTCTTGGCGTCGGTAATGGCGTCCTTCAGCTCGTCGGCATCATACTCCACGCCACTGACGGCGATGATCTCGCTGCCCAGCGTCAGCCCCGCCTTGAAGGCAGGCCCTTCCCAGGTCACGTCGCTCACCCGGCCCCGGTTGCTCAACACCAGACCGATGGAATAAGCGAAGCTGTCCTGCTTGCGGCGGCCGTCGCTGGACTGATCGCGTTCCGACGGCTTGTCGGTATAGATCAGCCGGTAGCCGCCGCGCGTGATGCCGTCGAGCGGCGCTTTTGCCAGCTGGTTGACATGCGCGCGCAGAAAGCCCGCCCAGTCATAGGGCATCACATCGTTCAAAGCCTTGACCACATCGTCGAAAGTATAGGTGACGGGCACGAAGCTGCCGTCATTGATACCGAAGAAGGCGCGGGCGAAATCGTCCAGGGATTTCTGGCCCTTTGTCTTCTCCCGGATCAGGCTGTCGGCATCCAGCCACAACATCAGACCTTCGTTGTAATAATCCTCGCTGCGCTGATAGTTGCGCCAGGGAAGCGGTTGACGGTTCGAAATGACGGGATCGAGCGTGGTGTCGGTGAGCGGCCGCCATTGCCGCCCCGCCTGGGTGCTGTAAAGCGCGGCCAGATCGGCATAGGCGTCCAGCGCCTGCTGCTTGGTCCAAAGCCCCGAACGCGCCGCCAGCACAAAGCCCCAGAATTGCGTCTGGCCTTCGTAAACCCAGAGCAGGCTGCCGCGCATCGGGACATTATAGTTGGATGTCCACAGATCGGCCGGGCGGCGGAATTTGCCGTTCCAGGAATGCGTGTATTCATGGGCGAGAAGATCGCGGCCCGCGCTCGTCTTGTCCCAATGGGTGAAGTACTTCTCGGTGGTGACGTCTTCGCTGGACTGGTGATGTTCCAGCCCCTCGCCACCGACATGCGCGGAAAGCCCCAGCAGGAAGTCATAATGATCGTAATGGTGCGAGCCGTAGAGCTTGTAGGCCTGCTGCACCAGCGCTTTGTGCGCCGCCAGTTCCTCCGGCGTGATCTTGAGTTGGCCTGGCCGGTCTGCGGCGATATCCAGATGCACCGGCACTTTGGCGCCCGGGTCGATATCCACCCGCGAGAAATATTTGCCCGCCAATATCGGCGAATCCACCAACGTTTCGAGTGTGGTGGTCTTGAAGTGACCATTCTCGCCTTCCAGCGCCGTGCCGATGCCCCAGCCCGCGGGCAGCTTCACCTCCGCCTGCACCGGAATGCGTCGGGCGAAATAGCCGGCGGGATAAAGCACCACCGCGTTCCATTCCAGATTGACGATCACATCGGTGGACACCACGCGGCCTTCGCGGTCTTCCACCGGCGACAGATATTCGAAATCCGCCGTGACTTCCTTCGCACCATTGGGCACGTCAACATGGAAGGCATAGACGTCCACCGTGTCGCGCTGCCACGGCACGATTTGGCCGCCGGCATGCACGGTTAGACCGGCAAGCTTGTTGATCGGGCCGCTGGGCTTGTGGTTGCCGGGCAACCAACTTGGATAAAGCAAAGTCAGTGGCCCCGACTTGGCGACCGGAATGACTTCATGCACGCGCATGATGCCTTGCGCCGGCTCCGTCACATCCACCGACAATTGGATGGGGCCGTTGGGATAGGGAATATCCTGCGGCGCAGCAATCGCAGGCGGCAAAGGTGCCGGCTGCGGGCCCGGCGAATTGGCGGACGAATTGGTTTGGGCACTGGCCGCCCCTGCCAGCAATGACATCGCCAGAATCGGAAGAGTGCGCCGCATGCCCGTCCCCGCCTTCAATCGCGGCGGGAGACTAGCAAGCCAAATGCGAGTCCGAAAGAAGCGCCTTTAGATCTTCTGATCGTAAGCACCGACCTCCGGATGTTTTGCCAAGCGCCCATCGATATCGGCGAACATGGCTCGCATATTCGCTTCGGAGACCGGGCTTTCCACCACCACAACCAGGGAGGGCTTATTGGAGGACGCGCGCACCAGACCCCAGGTGCCGTCGGCCAAAGTGACCCGCACGCCATTGACGGTCACCACCGAGACGATCTTCTGGCTCAGCAAACTGCCGCCTTGGGCCGCGAGATCGGAATAATCCTTGGTGAGCGCATCCACGACCTTGTATTTTTTGTCGTCCGGACATTCCGGCGCCATGGTGGGCGAGCCATAGGTCTTGGGCAGGCCGTCATAGAGCGCTGACAGCCGCTTGCCGCCGGCGCGATCCAGCATCTCCAGCACCTGAATGCCCGCCACGATGCCGTCGTCATAGCCATAGCCGACCGGCGGGTTAAAGAAGAAATGGCCGGATTTCTCGAAGCCCGCCAGCGCTTTCAACTCGGCGGTACGGCGCTTGATATAGGAGTGACCAGTCTTCCAGTAATCGGTCTTGACGCCGCGCTCTTTCAGCACGGGGTCGGTGAGATAGAGGCCGGTGGATTTCACATCGACCACGAATTGCGCGTTTTTGTGCTGCGCCGAGAGATCGCGCGCCAGCAACACGCCGATCTTGTCGGCGAAAATCTCCCGGCCGGTATCGTCCACCACGCCGCAGCGATCGCCGTCGCCGTCGAAACCCAGACAGAGATCCGCGCCTTGGGCTCTCACCGCGTCGCCCATGGCGTGCAGCATATGCAGGTCTTCAGGGTTGGGATTGTATTTGGGGAAAGTGAAATCGAGGTCCGTGTCCATGCCGATGACTTCGGCGCCGATGCGGCGCAAGGCTTCCGGCGCGAACGCGCCCGCCGTGCCATTGCCGCAGGCCGCGATCACTTTGATCGGCCGCGACAGCTTATGACCCTTGGTCACCGCTTGAAGATAAGTCTCGCGCATGTCGGGCACCGCGACGTAACGGCCGCCGGCGCGTTCTTGGGCCAAGCCTTCCAGCACGATCTTCTTGATGGCGTTGATCTCATCGGGCCCGAAGGTGAGCGGCCGCTGCGCGCCCATCTTCACCCCTGTCCAGCCATTCTCGTTATGGCTGGCGGTGACCATGGCGACGGCAGGGCAGTCGAGCGCGAATTGCGCGTAATAGGCGACCGGCGACAGGGCCAGGCCGATGTCATGCACTTCACAGCCCGCGCGCATCAAGCCGATGGTGAGCGCTTGCTTGATGGAAAGCGAATAGGAGCGGAAATCGTGGCCGGTCACGACCTTGGGCTGTACCCCAATCTGATGCAGATAAGTGCCCAGCCCGAGCCCCAGCGCTTGCACCCCCAGAAGATTGAGTTCCTTGCCGAAAAGCCAGCGCGCGTCATATTCGCGAAAGCCGTTGGGCGTCACCAGCGGCAGATTTTCATATTCGGCGGTATTGGGCTTGAGGTCGGAACGGGGCTTGAGCATTGGGGCTCCAAAAGGGTGCGGGCGGTTTTAACCGCCCTGCCCCGACCTCTCAACCCGGCTCATGCGGACCCAGGCTTCCGTCCCTTTTTTCGAAGCGGGGATTGGAGATATCGAAGGTGTCATAGCCACAGTGCGGACAGGGCTGAATCAAGGCGCCCTTGGTCATGCGCGTGACCTTGTGGCAGCGTTCGCAGCGATAATCGCCGCTGTCGCGCACGGTTTCGCCCACTTTTTCTGTCATGTCCGCCTCGCCGGGTCGGGATTTCAGCCTTCTTCACCTCTGCGGCAACGCGGGCGGCTGGCGCTCCGTTCCGCAAATCACCATGTTGTGATTTCGACTTTTTATATGATCGGACATGGACAATAATTTGACAGCGATCGCCGCCAGGTTGGGATTACCCGATTTCCTGCCCGGTTGGGTCTGGTTGGTGGGCGCGGGCCCCGGCGATCCGTGCTTGATTACGGTGCTTGGTCTTCATGCCGTCGCAAGCGCCGATTTCATTCTTTATGATTCCTTGGTGGATGAAACCCTGCTAGGGCTGGCGAAGCCTGGTGCGGGGCGAATTTTCGTCGGCAAGCGCGCCGGTGTGCGCAGCTGCAACCAGGAAGACCTTTCCCAATTGCTGGCCGACTTGGCAGGTCAGGGCCACCGCGTGCTGCGCTTGAAAGGTGGCGATCCCTTTGTCTTCGGCCGGGGCGGCGAGGAAGCGCGGGAGCTGGCACGGCGCAACATTCCATTTCGCATCGTGCCGGGCATTACGGCCGGCATTGGCGGTTTGGCGTACGCCGGCATTCCCGTCACCCATCGCGACACCAACGCATCCGTCACTTTCCTCACAGGCCATGGCGCGGATGGACAATTGCCGCCGCATGACTGGCGCGCGCTTGCCAAGGCATCGCCCACCTTGGTGCTTTACATGGCGCACAAACATGCCGCTGCGATCGCGGCTCAGCTGATGGCGGCCGGGCGGGACAGCCATGAGCCCGTTGCCATCATCGCCAATGCCGCGCGGTCCGAGCAAACCGTGATCGTGACCGATCTTGCGGGGCTTGGCCGCGCCGCCGAACAGTGCCCCGTGCTTTCGATCATCGTCATCGGACAGAATGTGAAGCTCCGCGGCGAACTCGACTGGCTCGTCAAGTCTGCGGCTGTTTGAGTTTGGCGAGACGCGCCGGCAGCTCCGCCATGATCCGCCGCCGCTCCTCATCGCTCATCGCCGTCCAGCCCGCGATCTCCGGCAGACGGCGGCCGCAGCCCAGGCAGAGGCCAGCGCCCGGCTCATAGGTGCAGATCTTGAGGCAGGGACTTTCCAAAAGGGCTCCGAAAAAAGCGGCAAAATCCAGGATAAAGGCGGCAATGCCTCAAAGCCAGCCGGTGGCCTTAACCGGGACTTAACAGCGCTTTTCTACTCTCGGCCTGTCGTCGGGAACATCGATCCATGGCCAAAGCTCAGTTCCACAAGAATCAGCGCGTCTATGTGAAGCCGGTGGGAACCTGGGCTCTGATCGAGCATGTCGTGCCGCATTGGGCCAAGGGTATCGAGGAGCCGATCCGCGTCCATTACGATGTCGGCCTGGGTCGCGAATTCTCCGCCGAGGAATTGCAAAGCGAAGAGCCGGTAGCGGAATTGCCCACCAATGGCGGTCCGCGTTGGCGGGTGATCCGCGCGCGCAACAAATGGCAGCCGTCCGAAGATTGCTCGCGCCATCCGGTGCCGGGCACCTATCCGGTGGTGGTGACAGGCGACACCGATTGGGGCGGTTGGCGCGTGCCGGGCGCCGAATATGATCTCAATCCCCAGCATGTCGAAATGCAGGCGCGCCTGATCGCCAGCGCGCCGCAGCTTGCCGCCTTCGCCACAAACCTCGTCTCATGGGCGCGCACATCGGGCGAGGATATGCCCAACGAGTTGGCGCAGCTCGCGCACAGCGCCCAGGACATCCTCGCGCATGTGAAGGGTCAGGGCTGAAGCCCAAACCATGGGCTCGGCCATCGACGAGACGATCGCATCCACTGCAGCGCAACTGGCGGGCGCCATCGACCTGGATCCCCATCAGGCCGGTGCGGTACCCTTCGACTTCGCAGGCATGCGCCGGCTGGTTCTTTTCGCCACCGTGCTGATTGGATATGCAGCCCTTACCACCCTGTTCTTCTGGCAGGTGCTGCCGCATCTGTCGTCAGCGCTGCTAGGCCCGCCCGAAGACAATTTCCAGGATTTTTGGAACAGCTGGTACGCGGCGAAAGGCCATCAAGGCGCTTTCTTCTTCACTAGCCTGATCCGGGCCCCGGAAGGCGTTTCGCTTTACTATCATTCCTTCGCCTATCCGCAGGTCTTCGCGGTATGGGGCTTAAGCCGGATTTTCGGCACCTCGCTCGCCACGCTTACCCTGCTGCAAAATCTCACCAACCTGGCGTCTTTTCCACTAGCCGCCACCGGCGCCTTTTATTTGTGCCGCTATCTGGGTGCAGGCCGTCTGGGCGCCGCGGTCGGCGGTTTCATTTTCGCCTTCAATCCCTGGCACATCGCCCAAGTCATGCATCATGCCCATGTCGCGGGCATCGAATTCCTGCCCTGCTTCGTGCTTTGCTATCTTCAGGCGCTGAAGCGCGAAAGCTATCGCTGGCTCGCCGCCGCCATCCTATTCTATGCGCTTAGCGCCTTGTCCTGCTGGTACTATCTTTTCTACGGCCTTTATTTCCTGGCCTTCCACATTCTCTATCAGCGGGTTCATCACCATGCCTGGCCTCGCGGCTGGAATTTGCTGGCGCCCGCTTTTTGTCTCGCCGGTGCCGCCCTGATGCTCGCGCCACTTCTTCTGCCCATGGTTGCGTCCGGCTTCCGCGACAGCGCCTATTTACAGGGCGGCAACGTCTATGTGGCGGATCTTCTCGGCTACACCGCCTTCCCGCCCACCCATGCCCTCTGGTTTCTAAGCAAAGACCTGTTCGACAAATTCACCGGCAATAGCTGGGAAATCAGCGCCTATCTTGGTCTC
>DATNGI010000077.1:0-23599 GCA_035605955.1 Rhizomicrobium sp. | reverse complement strand
CCGCCCAGGAACAGGGTGCGCTTGATCAACCTGTCGGCATGCTTCATTTCATCGATCGATTCCTCATATTCCTTATGCGCCAGGATGGAGAGGCCCCAATCGGCCAGCATCCGCGAATGCAGGAAATACTGATTGATCGCGGTCAGCTCGTTCTTAAGAACGAGGTTGAGGAATTCGATGGTCTTGGGATCGCCGGGCAGGGAGGCGTGCGGGTTGGGACCGGGGGCTTCAGCCTGGACTACGCGGCCGCGACCAGCGCGGGCTTTTCGTCCAGCATTTCTTCGATCGTTTCCTGGCATCGTCCGCAATTCTTCCTGACGCCGCAAAGGGCATAGACTTCCTCGGCGCAGCAGGCGCCGCGGTCGATTGCGGCCTGGATGCGCTGCTCGTTCAGCCTATTGCAGACACAGACGATCATGAAAGGGAACCTTGGATCAGTCCCCAGTACGTAGTATAGTTGCGAGTGATTGTCAATGTCAGAGAAACGCTGGTTGTGAGTCAGTTTGGCCAAACGTTCTTTTCCTTCTGAAAAACAGAGGGTTGCGCTGCTTCTTAGCGCGTGGCGACGGGCGACCAGCGCAGACGGGGCGCCGTCAAAACGCGACCAAGTTGCATGGATGGCTTTTCGATCAGTCGTTGCGCCAGCCAAGCGGCAAGTACCGAAGCCAGCGCAATGACGATCAAAATTATCTCCGGGCTCAGAATGTTATGGAGCGCATAAACAAGACCGAGCAGCACAATCGGATGGAAGAGATACAGACTATAGGAAATCTTGCCGAGGAATAAAAAGGGACCCCAATTCAGCCAGCGATCGAACCTTGCATGCCCTGAGGCAAGTGCAACAAAACCGGCTGCACCCACTCCAACGATGAAGTCCGATTCCAATGTCGGCCCCAGAACAGGGCTTATCAATCGAACGCTGTAAAAGCATGCTGCGATGGAAAATAAACCGGCACACGCAATCCCGCTGCGGGATGCGATCCACTTGCTTATCACGTGCCTGTAACGGGCCAGCTCGATCCCGACGACGAAGAACCAGATATAGCTTCCGGTCTCCAACAGTGAGCGAATGCTTGCTTGGGCGGCTGGAGATCCTTGCCCGATATGAATTGACCACCAGGCGCACGCATAGGAGAACACAAAGAAAATCGGAAGAGTGAGCCGCAACCGACTGCGAGAGGTTACGGCAAGCAAAAGCGGGAAAATCAAGGATATCCGCATTTCGTGTATCAGCGACCAGACCACGAAGTCGATACGGGTATGTTGCGGAAATTCGGTCATTGCCAGATATCCGGCGACGGTCCCTAAGGTCGGCGGTGTTGACCAGAACGCCGCGACCCAGGAACTCGTGCCGGCGATTGGCTCAACACCGACGGCGCTTCTTACAGCGATTGCGACGAACAATGCAGCTGCATAAGGCAGATAGATGCGGCAAACACGGCGAATGGCAAATGTACGGTAACTCTGCGGATGACCCGCAAGAAATGGCAGCGACAAAACGAACCCGCTCAGAACAAAGAAAAGAATTACCGCCTCGCCTCCAGTAAAAAACATTCCTGCTGGCGTTCTTGCCAACAGAAAGGCAAGGAAATTTCCATGTTTAGCCGAAGCGACCCATAAATCCTTTGTTGCGTAGATGTATAGGATATGCGCGTACATCACAGAAATTGCAGCAATTCCACGCAGAGCATCCAACGAGCGGATGCGACAATCTTTTGGCGCGAAAGTCTTTGGATCACCTGTCAGGGACGGCGGCTTCGTTTCCTCTGACATCGTTTTGTCCCTGCGCACGGCTCGCAATTTGGCACAGGGATGTTGACGATCTGATTAAGCGATTTGGTTGGGTAAGCTTCATAATAGTTGGCGCCGTAAAACGGACTCCCGACCAAACCGCTGGTTATTTGGCGTTAACGGCGCCGTCCTGCGGTTGGGGTTCGGCCGCCGCCAGCTTTTGCACCGACACATAGTCAGTCTTGCCTGTACCCAGGACCGGAAGCGATTCCACAACCAGGATGCGGCGCGGCACGGCCAATTCGGAGACGCCGTGATTCTGCGCCCACGCCACCAGGTCCAGACGGCGCGCGCCCTCGGCATCAGTGGCGAGCACGATCTGCTCGCCCTTGCTCTTGTCCTTGACCGCTACGGCGGCGTGATGATTGTCGGGCCAGAGCGCGGCGGCGATATTTTCCACCACCGCCAGCGATACCGTCTCGCCGCCGATCTTGGCGAAGCGTTTCATGCGTCCGCGAATGGCGATGAAGCCGTCCTCGTCAATGCTGGCAACGTCGCCCGTATCGTACCAGCCGTGCGGCGGCGGCACGATCTGGCCGGGCGCGTCCGGACGGATATAGCCCAGCATCACATTGGGGCCTTTGACCCAGAGAAGACCCGCATTGGCGATGCCCTCCACCGGTTCCAGCCTTGCTTGCATGGACGCCATCAGCCGTCCCACGGTGCCCGGATGATTGGCTTCGATCTGGTTGGCGGCGATCACGGGTGACGCTTCGGTGACGCCATAGCCTTCCAAAATCTCCATGCCGTATTTGCGGCGGAAAAGCGTGCGTGTCTCGTCGCGCACCCGCTCCGCGCCGCAAACCGCCAAACGCAGGCTGTTGAGGTCGCCGCTTTCGCCGGCGCGCGCATATTGGGTGATGAAGGTGTCGGTCGATAGAAGGATGGTGGCGCCCATCTCCCGGATGCGGCGCACGATCTCGCGCGGCTGCAGCGGCGAAGGATGGCAGACGACTTTCACTCCCGCGATCAGGGGCAGGAGCATGCCAACCGTCAGCCCGAAGCAATGAAAGACGGGCAGGGGATTGAACAGAATATCGCTGTCGTAAAGGTCGATATGGGCACGCACTTGGGCGATGTTGGTGAGGATATTGTGATGGCTCAGCGCCACGCCCTTGGGCTCGCCTTCGGTGCCGGAGGTGAAAAGGATCGCCGCCGGCTTCTGCGAGGAAACGGTGCGCTTCATCAGTGCGGGTATCAGGCTGCCTGCCAGGCCCGACAGCTTGTCCGACAAAGTGAGCTTGGCGCGGACCTCTTCGAGATAAATCAGATCCGCCACCTCGCCGATCGCGGCCTCCACGCTTTCCAGCTTGCCGAGTTCGATGAAGCGATGAGCCGTCACCACGCGCTTCACTTCGGCGGTGCGGATGGCGCTTTTGATGTCGGCATTGCCCGACGTGAAATTGAGCATGGTGGGCACGCGGCCATAGGCGCTGACCGCCAGAAAGGCGATGGCCGCGCCCATGCCCGTGGGAAGCAGAATGCCGATTTTCTCTTCGCGCTGCGTGCCTTGTTTCAGCGCATGGCCGAGCGCGAAACTGGCGCGCACCATCTCGTCATAGCTGAGAACCCGCCCGTCGCCATCCACCAGCGCCGGCGTGCCGCCGCCGAATTCCGCGCGCGCATCCAGGAAGGCTTGAAATACCGAGCCCCGGATGGCGCTCAGGTCAAACGGAATACGCGTAGGCCTGCCGGACGGATTGGTTCTAGGGGGAACGGTTTTGGCGACGCTGTCCATGCGCCGACCTTAGCACAGCGTTCTTGGCGGGAAATCGGGAGGGGTTAGCTGGCTTTGAAGTGTCCAATCCAACTTTGAAAGCTGCGCACCAATTTTTCCCGCGTTCCTTCGCTGGCGGCGCGCGCCATCAGATTGGTCAATTGATTGCGCAAGGGTTGGGCCTCGGCCCAAAGCCGTTCGGTCTGGTCGGCAATCGCGGAGCGGGCCGGCTGGACCACCACTTGCTGGAAGCGCCTGGGGCCAAAGATGGCGATAGCGAGCGCGGTCAGGCCCACCGCGGCCACCCCGACCATGGCGGCTCTGGCGGCCGGGCTGGTGGCGACGCGATAAAAACTGCGGCCTTGGCGGGGCGGACGGTGGGCAGGAACACGACGCCTGGCGGTCATTGGCGTGACTTTCCTCGTTCTTTTGGCCTTGTTCCTATGGCCTTATTCCTTTGGGCAACGCGGCGGCATGACAAAGGTTCAAGGGCAGGAATAAGGTCCTAAGATGCATACCCGGGCCGCGCCCGGGCATGGGTGATTTTAAAGCAGGCGCGCTCTATATCTGCCTCATGACTGTCGTGATCGACCGCCTGCAGCCCCGCCACCCCGAAAAGGCCCATCGGCCCGACCAGGAGGTGCTGCGCAAGCCTGACTGGATCCGGGTAAAGGCGCCCGTCTCCCGCGAATATGCCGCCACCCGGGACGTGGTGCGGGCGCACAATCTTCATACCGTCTGCGAGGAGGCGGCTTGCCCCAATATCGGCGAATGCTGGACCAAAGCGCACGCCACCATGATGATCATGGGCGACACCTGCACCCGGGCCTGCGCCTTCTGCAATGTGAAGACGGGACTGCCGGGACCGCTCGATCCGGCCGAGCCCGGCAATGTCGCCGCCGCAGTGAAGAAGCTGGGTCTCAAGCATGTGGTGATCACTTCGGTCGACCGTGACGATCTGGCAGATGGCGGCGCAGCGCATTTCGCGCAGGTGATCAACGCCACGCATGCGATGAGCCCCGGCACCAGCGTGGAAGTGCTGACGCCGGACTTCCTGCGCAAGGATGGCGCTGTCGAAACCGTGATGGCGGCGAGGCCCGAAGTCTTCAATCACAATCTGGAAACCGTGCCGCGGCTTTATCTGACCGTGCGGCCGGGTGCGCGCTATTTCGCGTCGCTGCGCCTTCTGGAACGCGCCAAGGAACTTAATCCCGAAGGCTTCACCAAATCGGGCCTGATGGTGGGCCTCGGCGAAAGCCGGGAAGAGATCATGCAGGTGATGGACGATCTGCGCGCCGCCAAAGTCGATTTCCTTACCATCGGCCAATATCTTCAGCCCACCCGCAAGCATGCCAAGCTGGAGCGGTTCTGGACGCCGCAGGAATTCGCCGGCTTGGAACAGGTGGCGCGCGCCAAAGGTTTTTTGATGGTGTCGGCATCGCCCCTGACGCGGTCGTCCTATCATGCCGACAGCGATTTCGCTGCGCTCAAGGCGGCGCGCGCTTCGCAACGGTGACCGAGCACAGCGAAGGCCGCATCGTTCCGTAAACGGCAGATCTCATGTACATGGAGCGCGCGCAGGAAAAGTGTGAAACGGTTTTCCGTTCGCGCGCGCGACCAAGATGACCGAGCATTCCGAAAGCCGCATTGTTCCGTACACGGCCGCCCTCATGTACAAGGTGGTGGCCGATGTGGAACGCTATCCCGAATTCCTGCCCTGGATCGTGGCGTTGCGTGTCAAGTCGCGGGCGCAGGAGGCTGAGCGTGAAATCCTGATGGCCGAAATGGCGGTAGGTTATCGCGCCTTGCGCGAGCGCTATACCAGCAAGGTGACGCTCGATCCGGCACAGCGCGCCATCGATGTCGTGGCGGTGGAAGGCCCGTTCCGTGTTCTGGAAAATCATTGGCGCTTTACGCCGGAAGGCGAGGGGACCAGGATCGAGTTTCGCGTCGCATTCGAATTCTCCAGCCGCCTGTTGCAAGCCGCCGCCGCCCAGGCTTTCGCCAAGGTGTTGTTGAAGATGACGGATGCGTTTGAAGAACGCGCCGCCAGCCTTTCCGGCCGCCCGGCGGTGACCTGATGCTCAGAGACTGTCGCGCAAAAGCTTGAGCGCCTTCTCGATGGTGGCGAGCCGTACCTTGTCGCGGCCGATATCGCCGAAGCGATATTCATGAGTCATCACATCGCCTTCGGGGCGCGCGACGGCGACATAAACCAGCCCGATCGGTTTTGACGCCGTGCCGCCACCAGGACCGGCAATGCCGGTGACGGCGATGCTTCGCTCGGCGTGCGCGTGTCTGAGGGCGCCTTCCGCCATGGCGCGCGCCACCGGCTCCGAAACGGCGCCATGGGTTTCCAGCAGCGCATGCGGCACGCCTAGCAATTCTTGCTTGGCCTCATTGGAATAGGTGACGAAGCCGCGCTCGACCACGTCGGACGATCCGGGAATTTCCGTCAAGAGGCCCGCGATCAATCCACCGGTGCAGCTTTCCGCGGTGACGATATGCAGGCCCTTCGACCGCGCCTTCTCCAGAAGTTTGCGCGCTTCTTCCAAAAGCGCGTCCGAGAACATCACAGGACCTTAAAATAATGAATGACGCCCGCGATGATCGCCGCCGCCAGTCCGGCCAGCATGTCGTCGGCCATCACACCCAAGCCGCCTGGCAGATTTTCCGCCTTGGCGATCGGTCCGGGCTTCAGGACATCGAACAGCCGGAACAGCAGGAAGCTGAGGGCGAAGGCGCTGACGCTGGGGTAGACCGGCGTGAAGCATACGCCGGCACAAGCCAGCCATTGGCCCGCCAGTTCATCGATCACGCATTCCGAGGGGTCTTTGCGTCCCGTGGCGCGGACATGATCGCCGCAGGCCCAGATGCCGATCAAAAACGCGATCAGGCTGGCGGCCACCAGAACCACGCCACCGCCATGGCTGGCGATGACCATAGCGAAGGGCACGGCCACGATGCTCATGACGGTACCGGAAGCGATGGGGAAATAACCAATTCCCAGAACGGAAGCGATAATAGTGGAGACTCTCATTATCTATGCCCTACCGCTTCGCACCTTGAGGGCAGGCTCACTGTAGCGACCGCCTGCGCCGCCAGGCCTTCGCGGCGGCCGGTATAGCCCATGCCTTCGGTGGTGGTGGCCTTGACGCTCACCCGATCGATGTCGAGCGACAAGATCTCGGCGATGCGCGCGCGCATGGCCTCGCGATGCGGTCCGATCTTGGGCCGCTCGCAGATCAGGGTGACATCGCAATGAAGCACCGCGCCGCCTTTCTGTCTCACCAATCTGTGCGCGTGATCCAGGAATTTCCAGGACGGCGCGCCTTTCCATCGATCATCTGTGGGCGGAAAATGTTGGCCGATATCGCCGGCGGAGATGCAGCCCAGAATGGCATCCGTGAGAGCATGGAGCCCGGCATCGGCATCGGAATGGCCTTCCAGCCCGTGATCATGCGGCAGCTTCACACCGCAGAGCCAGACATGATCCCCCTCAGTGAAACGATGCGCGTCATAGCCCATGGCGCTGCGCGTTTCGCCTCCCAATAACCGTTCCGCCAAAGCGAAATCCTTTTCCGTGGTCACTTTCAGATTGTCTTCCTCGCCCGCAACCGCTTCGACCGCAAGGCCCGCCAAACCCGCGATGGCGACGTCATCGGTGGCGTCGGCGGCCTGATGGTCGCGATGCGCTTTCAAAATATCGGCGAAGCGGAAGCCTTGTGGCGTCTGGGCCCGCCAGAGTCCCTCGCGCGGCACCGTTACCCATTGGCCATCCTCTTGTCGGCGCAGCGTATCGGCCACCGCCAGCATGGGCACAGCGCCGGCCGCACCAGCCTCCAGCGCCGCGATCACCCGCTCGATAATGGCGCGCGAGACCAGCGGTCGGGCGGCATCATGGATCAGCACAAAGTCGGGCGCGTCTGTAACCAACGCTTCCAGCCCCAGCCGTACCGAATCCTGCCGCCGCGTCCCACCGGCGACGGGTGGGAGCGCATTCTCGCCCATCGCCGTCCGGTACAGCGCGTCCTGGCCCGGTCCGATCACGACGCGGACCGGCCAGCCGTGGAAGGCATCGGCCGTCCGCCGCAACATGGGCAGGCCGCCCAGCGGCTCATATTGTTTCGGCCCGGTCCGGCCTGTCCGCTCGCCCTTGCCGGCCGCCACGATCAAGACCGCTATCCGTGACATTGCCGCCCCGCTCCTTTTGGCCGGCTTGCCTATCATCCGCAGGGCGGCCTTGCGATATTTGTTTGAGGGTGAGGTATTTGCCTATAATATCGTCATAGAGAGTATGTGGTTAAAAAACAGGCATTTTGTGCAAGCGCCTCTGTATCGTCGGTCGCCTACCGAATTTCCCATCGCCAATACCCTCCCGTCTCCCATCCTGGTGATCGGGCCGGCGCGGGAGATCATCTATGCCAATCCCGCGGCTGAGCAGTTTTTCGATACCGGCGCCGCCATCCTACTGAAGCAGAATTTGAGCGATCTGCTCCTGTTCGACTCGCCCCTGTTCCAACTGGTCGCCCAGGCGCGGGAACGCAACGCCTCGGCGGCTGAGCGCGACATCGATCTGTCCACCCCCCGCCATGGCGAGCGCATCGCCGACGTCACCGTGACACCCTTGGGAGAGCCGGAAGGTAGCTTGGTGATCGCCTTCGCGGAGCGCGGCCTGGCGCAACGCATGGACCGGCAATTGCTGGCGCGGGGCGCGGTGCGCTCCATGCACGGGATGGCCGCCGTGCTGGCGCA
The DNA here is from genome assembly GCA_035605955.1 of Rhizomicrobium sp. GTDB lineage: Bacteria > Pseudomonadota > Alphaproteobacteria > Micropepsales > Micropepsaceae > Rhizomicrobium. The sequence goes on along the minus strand of DATNGI010000077.1, from coordinate 15,336 downwards.
TGAGATCAAGAATCCACTGGCCGGCATTCGCGGCGCGGCGCAATTGCTGGAAGAGCAGCTGCCGCCGTCGGAGCGCGAAATGACGCGGCTGATCTGCGATGAAACCGATCGCATCCGCGGCTTGATCGATCGCATGGAAGCCTTTGGCGACACGCGGAGCTTCCAGCGTCATCCAGTGAATATTCACGAGGTGCTGGCGCGCGTTCGCCTCGTCGCAGAGTCCGGCTTCGCGCGCGGCGCAAATTTTGTGGAGACTTTCGATCCCTCGCTGCCGCCCGTGGCCGGCGACCGCGATCAATTGATCCAGGTCTTCCTCAATCTGGTGCGCAACGCCGTGGATGCGCTGCCGGAAAGCGGCGGCGAAGTCACGCTCACCACCAGCTATCGCCCCGGCGTGCGTTTCGGCGTGGGCACGTCCGGCGAGCGGATCTCGTTGCCCTTGGAGGTGACGGTGCGTGACAATGGCAGCGGCGTGCCGCCCGATCTTCTGCCTTGCATCTTCGATCCTTTCGTCACCACCAAGCGGCGCGGCTCGGGCCTCGGCCTGGCCTTGGTCGCCAAGATCGTGGGCGACCATGGCGGGGTGATCGAATGCGACTCCGTTCCCCGGCGCACGATCTTTCGTGTGCTTCTGCCTATAGCTTCGCGTGAGGAGGAAGAATGACCGCCGCCACCATCCTGGTCGCCGACGACGACAGCGCCATCCGCACCGTGTTGCACCAGGCGTTGGCGCGCGCCGGCTACAATGTACGCACCACCGGCACCGCGGCCGGCCTCTGGAAGATGATCCAGGCGGGCGAAGGTAGCGTCGCCATCACCGATGTGGTGCTGCCCGACGAAAGCGGCTTCGACTTGATCCCGCGCATCAAGCGTTTAAGGCCCGAATTGCCGGTATTGGTGATGAGTGCCCAGAACACGCTTCTGACCGCGATCACGGCGGCGGAACGTGGCGCTTTCGAATATCTGCCCAAGCCCTTCGATCTTAAAGAGTTGACCAATGTGGTGCAGCGGGCGCTGGCCGCGCCCGGCGCGCGGCGGGAAGAGCAGGAAGCGGCCAACGAAGATCGCCTTCCCTTGATCGGGCGAAGCCCCGCCATGCAGGAGATCTATCGCGTCATCGCCCGGCTCACCCAGACTGATCTCACGGTGATGATCATGGGGGAATCCGGTACCGGCAAGGAGCTGGTCGCGCGCGCCCTGCACGATTACGGCAAGCGCCGACATGGCCGTTTCATCGCCGTCAACATGGCGGCCATTCCGAAGGAATTGGTGGAAAGCGAATTGTTCGGTCATGAGCGGGGCGCCTTCACCGGCGCCACCAACCGTGGCGTCGGCCGCTTTGAGCAGGCCGAAGGCGGCACGCTGTTCCTGGACGAGATCGGCGACATGCCGCTCGAGGCGCAGACGCGGCTTTTGCGCGTGTTGCAGCAAGGCGAATACACCACCGTGGGCGGGCGCACGCCCATCCGCACCGATGTGCGCATCATCGCGGCCACCAATCGCGATTTGCGCCAGCTGATTGGGCAGGGTCTGTTCCGCGAAGATCTTTATTATCGCTTGAACGTGGTGCCGCTGCGCCTGCCCCCCCTGCGCGAACGCGTCGAGGATATTCCAGATCTGGTGCGCTTCTTCCTGCGCAAGGCGGAGAGCGAGGGTCTGCCCGCCAAGTCGCTGGACGCCGAGGGGTTGGAAATTCTTCGCCGCCATCGCTGGCCCGGCAATGTGCGCGAGCTGGAGAATCTGGTGCGGCGGCTGGCGGTGCTCCATGCCGGCGAAACCATCCCGTCTTCGGCCATCGCGAGTGAATTGAAGGAGCCGGCCCGGGCCATGGCCGTTGAGGCCGAGGAGGAGGCGCTGCCGCTAGGCGCCGCGGTGGAGCAGTTTCTCACCCGCTATTTCCTCAGCCATGGCGACCGGCTGCCGCCGGCGGGGGTCTATGACCGCATCATCCAGGAAGTGGAGCGGCCGTTGATCTCCATCTGCCTTGGCGCCACCCGCGGCAATCAGATCCGCGCGGCCCAGCTCCTGGGCCTTAATCGCAATACCCTGAGGAAAAAAATCCGGGACTTAGGACTAGAGGTTATTAAAGGGCTTCGGGCCGAATAGGTCCCTCCAGCGTGCGTCAGAAGGCGCCCGGTCATTGTCGGAACTGTGATGCAAATACATCGCAGCATTCTTGCAACAGCGCGTGCTGTGACTACAATGTCGCAAATCTGGCCAACGGCCACCCTTAACCACGGATGCTGTCATCACGAGCGGGTCTTTCATAAGTCACGGGCGCGACTTCATTCGCGCGGCTTCACGGCCGTCGCGCTTGGCGCTTGGCGCGGGGCTGCTGGCAGCGGCGGCCGGCGCAATAACTTACGCCATATTGTCTGGCGTCACGCCCTGGACGCCCAGCCGCGCCGGGCTGATCGCGCTGCTGCTGATAAACCTGACATTAGGCCTATCGCTGGGCGCCTTGATCGCCTGGCGCCTGGTGCGGCTTTGGGCGGAGCGCAAATCCGGCCGGGCCGGCGCGCGCCTGCATGTAAGGCTAGTGGCCTGGTTCGGCACCATTGCCGTGGTGCCCGCGATCCTGATCGCCATCTTCGCGGCGGTGACGCTCAATCTTGGCCTGGAAGCCTGGTTCTCCGGCCGGGTGAAAGATGCCTTGGGCAGCGCCGTCAATGTCGCCCAGCATTACGTCAAGGAGCATGAGCGCGGCATCATCGGCGACGCCTATGAGATCGCCAACAATATCCAGCACGATCCCACGCTGTTCGACGAGGACAAGCATGTTCGTCCCGCGGCCTTTTTCTCCAAGCTCAATTCGCTCACCAAGGATCGCGGCCTGCAGGCGTCCTACATCGTGGACGGCCACGGCAATTTCCTGGCCCAAACCAAACAGCAATTCCTGAAGGACCCCAAGCCGCCTTCCGCCGCCGACATCGCGCAAGCCAAGGGCGGCTCGATCGTGGTGGATGCGGCGCCAGACGGTGGCACCGTTACGGCCCTGATTCAGATGCAGGCGTTGAACGACGCCTATCTGATGGTGGTGCGCCTGGTCGATCCGCAAGTGTTCGGCTATTACCGCCGCACCTCCGATGCCGTGTCGGAATATAACCGGTTGGACGAGAACCGGCTGGAAGTGCAGCTGGTGTTCGCCGCGCTTTATGCCGTCGTCTCGCTGGTCACGCTGCTGGCGGCGGTATGGTCGGGCATCTGGGCGGCCAACCGCCTGGTCAGGCCCATATCGAACCTGATCGACGCGGCGGAGCGGGTGTCGGAAGGCGATCTCACCGCCCATGTGAAAGTGGCGCGCGATGATGACGAGCTCGCCAATCTAGGCCATGCCTTCAATCGCATGACCCAGCAGCTTTCCGCCCAGCGCGGTGATCTGGTCGCGGCCAACCGGCTGAACGAGGACCGCCGCCGTTTCACCGAAACGGTGCTGTCGGGCGTCAGCGCAGGTGTCATAGGCCTGGATCGCGACGGCAAGATCACCATCGTGAACCGCGCCGCGGCGCGCCTGCTCGACGCCACGCCGGAAGAGTTGGAAGGACGGCATTACGCGGAATCGGTGCCGGAGCTGGGCGCCTTGATCCGCCGCGCGCTCTCCGAGCCGGTGGGACGCGCGGGCGGCGAGGTGGCGATCAAGCGCGCGGGAGCACCCAGGGCGCTATCGGTGCAGGTCTCGAGTGAAAAGGGCAATCCGCACGGCTTTGTGGTCACCTTCGACGACATCACCGATCTGGTGGGGGCGCAGCGTACCGCTGCCTGGGCGGATGTGGCGCGCCGCATCGCCCATGAGATCAAGAATCCGCTGACCCCGATCCAACTTTCGGCGGAACGGCTCAAGCGCAAATATATGGGCGAGGTTTCGACCGATCCCGATATTTTCCGGCAATGCATCGACACCATCATCCGCCAGGTGGGCGACATCGGCCGCATGGTGGATGAGTTCTCGTCTTTCGCCCGCATGCCCGCGCCGGTGATGAAGCGGGAGAATGCCGCCGAGTTGCTGCAGCAGGCCGTCTTCCTGCAGCGCGTGGCGCATCCGGAGATCACCTTCGCGGTGAAAGGCCCGAAGGAACCCGTTTTCTTCGAAGGCGATGGCCGTCTGGTCTCCCAGGCGCTTACCAATGTGTTGAAGAATGCGGGCGAGGGGATCGCCGCGCGTCAGGCCAAGGGCGACGAGGCGCCGGGAAAAATCCAGGTGGCGCTGGAACCCAATGGCGTCAATTTCGCGTTCAAGATAAGCGACAATGGCATCGGCCTGCCAGCGGAACATCGCCATCGGCTGACCGAGCCCTATGTCACCACCCGCGCCAAGGGCACGGGCTTGGGATTGGCGATCGTGCGCAAGATCATGGAGGACCATGGCGGCGAGATCGCGCTCGGTGATGGGCAAGGCGGTGAGGGCGCGGAAGTCACGCTGACTTTCCCTTTCATCCAACGGAATCTGCGTCAGAAAGGCATTGAGGATGAGCAAAAACGGGTCGCTGATCGCGTCTGAAATTCTCGTGGTGGACGACGAGGAGGACATCCGTGATCTGATCTCCGGTATCTTGAGGGATGAGGGCTATGACACGCGGCTGGCGGGCGACAGCGATGCCGCGCTCGCGGCGATGCGTTCGCGCCGCCCGCAGCTCATTATCCTGGACATCTGGCTGCAGGGCTCGCGGCTGGACGGGATTCAGGTGCTTGATGCCCTGAAGCGGGAGCAGCCCGACGTGCCTGTGGTGATGATCTCCGGCCATGGCACGATCGAGACCGCGGTTTCCTCGATCAAGAAGGGCGCCTATGACTTCATCGAAAAGCCTTTCAAGGCCGACCGGCTGCTGCATGTGGTGGAACGTGCGCTGGAAGCGGCGCGCCTCAAACGCGAAGTGCAGGAATTGAAACTCAAGGCTGGCGACGAGAGCGAATTGATCGGCCAGTCCTCGATCGTGTCGCAATTGCGCGCTCTGATCGACAAGATCGCGCCCACCAACAGCCGGGTGCTGATCTCCGGCCCCGCAGGTTCGGGCAAGGAAGTGGCGGCGCGCCTGATCCATGGGCGTTCGCGCCGCGCCGCCAACGCTTTCGTGGCCATCAATTGCGCCACCATGGCGCCCGACCGCATCGAGGCGGAGTTGTTCGGCGTCGAGCAGGCGGAGGGGCCGCACAAGATCGGCCTGTTCGAGCTTGCCCATAACGGCTCGCTCTATCTGGATGAAGTGGCGGACATGCCGCTGGAGACCCAAGGCAAGATCCTGCGCGTCCTGATCGATCAGACTTTCACGCGGGTGGGCGGCACCAACCGGGTGCAGGTGGATGCGCGGGTGATCTGCTCCACCACCCGGGATCTGCGCGCCGAGACCGAAGCGGGCCGTTTCCGTGAAGACCTTTATCATCGTCTCAATGTTGTGCCGGTGCGGGTGCCGTCGCTGGCGGAACGGCGCGACGATATTCCCGCCCTGATTACCCATTTCATGAAACGTTTGTCGGCCGCAGGCGGCTTGCCCATGCGCAATATCGGCGACGACGCCATGGCGGTGCTGCAGGCCCATGGCTGGCCCGGCAATGTTCGCCAGCTGCGTAACATCGTGGAGCGGCTCCTGATCCTGGCCAGCGACGATCTCACCGAGGCGGTCAGCGCCGACCTTCTGCCCACCGATCTGGGCAGCGGCAATGGCTGGGCCACGGGAAAGGGCGGGGATCTGGTGATCTCGCTGCCGCTGCGCGAAGCGCGCGAGATTTTCGAGCGCGATTATCTGGTGGCGCAGATCAACCGCTTCGGCGGCAACATCTCGCGCACCGCGGCCTTCATCGGCATGGAGCGTTCGGCGCTGCATCGCAAGCTCAAATCCTTGGGCGTGGGTTCGGCCCAGAGTTTCAACGCCTAGTTTCAACGCTTAGGGATTTTTGAAAATGAAAAAATGGACGGCGTCGCGCGCGCCCGCCGGGCGCATCGCCTATGTCAATGGCCGCTATGTGCCGCACGGCGCGGCCGGGGTGCATATCGAGGATCGCGCGCTGCAACTGGGCGACGGCATCTATGAAGTCGCCGCGATCTCGGGCGGCAAGATGATCGACCTGGAAGAGCATCTCGACCGGCTGGAACGCTCGTTGCGCGAGATCGGCATGGATATGCCGATGGCGCGCGCGCCGTTGAAATCGGTGATGCATGAGATGATGGCCCGCAACCGGGTGCGCGACGGTCTTCTTTATCTGCAGGTGTCGCGCGGCGCGGTCCGCCGCGATCATCCCATTCCGGATAACGTGCCGCGCCCGACTTTGATCATGACCGCGCGCCCCCACGATCCCGCCACCATAAAAAAGAAACTTGCCGAGGGCGTCGGGGTCATCACCGGACCCGATGAGCGCTGGGCCCGGCGCGACATCAAGACGGTGCAGCTTCTGCCCAATCTTCTCGCTAAGACCGCGGCCCGCAAGGCGGGCGCCTATGAAGCCTGGTTCGTCGACGATGACGGCTTCGTAACCGAAGGCGGTTCGACCACGGCCTGGATCGTGGATCAGGACGGCCATGTTGTCACCCGCCAGCTCTCCAACGACATCCTCCCGGGTGTGACAAGGCGGGTGATCATCGAGGCGGCTGCCGGCGGTCAACTCGGCATCGTGGAGCGGAAATTTACGGTGGGAGAGGCGCTCAAGGCGCGCGAGGCGTTCCTCTCGTCGGCGTCCGGCGCAGCCATCCCGGTGGTCAAGATCGACGGTCAGCCGATCGGCGACGGCACGCCCGGGCCATTGACGCGCCGAATCCAGGCGCTCTATGCCCAAAAGGCAGGCACGGAAAGCTGATGTCTTACGGTTTTTTCGCTTTCGCGACCGCAGCAATAGATTATGCTGACCATCAGCGCTCCGGTTGGTGGGCGCGCCGATAAAATGGGAAAACCCATGAGTGAAAAACAACAGAATTTGCAGGACACGTTTCTCAATGCCGTCCGCAAAAGCAAATCGCCGGTCACCATCTTCCTGGTCAATGGCGTCAAGCTTCAAGGCAACATCACCTGGTTCGACAATTTTTGCGTCCTGCTGCGGCGGGACGGTCAGGCCCAGCTGGTCTACAAGCACGCCATCTCCACGGTGATGCCGATGGGGCCCATCCAGCTTCAGGATGAAGCGACGCACGAGACCGCCTGACATTGAACGCGCGTGAGAAGGGACAGGAACGCGGGGGCACGGCCTTCGTGATCCATGTCGAACCCAAATCCCACCATGAGCGGAGCCCGCGCGACGCCGAGGCCCGTCTGGCGGAAGCCATGGGCTTGACGGCCGCCATCGGCCTTGAAGTCGCCGAGACCCGCATCGCGCCATTGGCCCGGCCAACGCCAGCGACCCTGATCGGCTCGGGCAAGGTGGCCGAGATCGCCCGCGATGCCGGGGTGCTCAAACCGGAGCTGATCGTCGTCAATGCGCAGCTTTCACCCGTTCAGCAGCGCAATCTAGAGAAGGCCTGGACGGCCAAGGTTCTGGACCGCACCGCGCTCATTCTGGAGATTTTCGGAGAACGCGCCCAAACCCGCGAAGGCCGGCTGCAAGTCGAACTCGCCCATCTCACCTATCAACGCTCGCGGCTGGTGAGGAGTTGGACCCATCTGGAGCGCCAGCGTGGCGGCTTCGGCTTTCTGGGCGGCCCCGGCGAAACCCAGATCGAGGCCGACCGGCGGCTGATCGGCGAGCGGATCGTCAAGATCAAGCGCGAGCTGGAAGGCGTGAAGCGTACCCGGGCGCTGGGTCGCCAGGCGCGCCAGCGCGTGCCATTCCCAGTGGTGGCGCTGGTGGGCTACACCAATGCCGGCAAATCCACGCTGTTCAACCGCCTGACCAAGGCGAAGGTGTTGGCCAAGGATCTGCTGTTCGCCACCCTCGACCCCACCATGCGGGGCCTGAAGCTGCCAAACGGTGCCAAGGTCATTCTGTCGGACACGGTGGGCTTCATCGCCGACCTGCCCACCGAACTGGTGGCCGCTTTCCGCGCGACCCTGGAAGAGGTGCTGGCGGCGGATGTCATCCTCCATGTCCGCGATGCCGCCCATGACGAAAGCGAAGCCCAGAAAGTCGATGTGCTGAAGGTGCTGACGGAGCTCGGCGTGCCGGAGGACCGGACCATGATCGAGGTGCTGAACAAGATCGACCTCTTGCCGGCGGAAGTCCGCGCCGGGCTCCTGGCGGGCAATGATCGGGGCAAGCGCGCCGTGGCTGTTTCCGCCATTACTGGCGAGGGGCTGAACACGCTGCTCGCCCGGCTGGAAGCGGAAATATCCCATGACAACATCGCGGTGAGCCTCAGTCTCGATGCCAGCGACGGGGCCGGCTTGGCCTGGATCTATCGCCATGCCGAGGTCGTCAAGCGTCAGGAACGGAGCGGCCGTATCGCCCTTTCGCTCAGGATTTCTCCACAGAACGCTGCCCGCTTCCAGGATCGCTTTCCGAAGAAAATCAAATTATCTCAATCGAATATAGCCTGATCCTGATGTGAATTGTGAAAGGTGAGGGCTGTGGAGGAGGGGGCTTAAGCGCCGTTCGCTTTGGCCTTTTGCCAAAGCGCCTCCATCTCCTCTAGGCTTGCTCCGGCTGTGTCCCGGCCGTCGGCGGCCAAAGCGGCTTCGATGAATTTGAAGCGGCGGACGAATTTGGCATTGGCGGCCCGAAGAGCGGCTTCGGGGTCGACCTTGAGGTGCCGGGCGAGGTTGGCGACCACGAAGAGCAGGTCGCCGATCTCCTCGGCCTGTTTCTCCCGGTCCTGGCCAGCGTCCACGATTTCGCGGGCTTCCTCGGCGATTTTGTCGACCACCTTCGCGGCATTGTCCCAATCGAAACCGACGCTTGCGGCGCGGCGTTGAAGCTTTTCCGCGCGCAGCAAGGCGGGCAGGGCGACGGGAACGTCGTCCAGCAAGCTGACTTCTTTCCCCGCTGGGGCCTTGGCCTTGCGCTCCCGGGCCTTGATTTCCTCCCAGGCCAGCTTTTGACGGTGCTGGTCGGCTTCGGCCTCGGCACCGCCAAAAACGTGGCGATGGCGGCGGATCATCTTGTCGGTGACGGCCGCGACCACATCGCCGAAATCGAACAGGCCGGCTTCCTCGGCCATGCGGGCGTGGAAGACCACCTGGAACAGCAGGTCGCCCAGCTCGTCCGGCAGCGCCTTATAATCGCCGTCCTCGATGCTGGCGGCGACTTCATAGGCTTCCTCGACCGTGTAAGGCGCGATGGTCTGAAAACTCTGAACCCGGTCCCAGGGACAGCCGTCCGGTCCACGAAGCGCGCGCATGATCGCCAGCAGGACTTCGATATCGCGGCTGGGCGTGAGTGGCTGAGGTGGCGGATTCGGCATGGGCCGATTGGACGGGGCCAGGGTTCGGTCGGCAAGCCGCATATCGGCGCATGTCAAAATATCGTATAAGTAATATTATGTAAAATAAATAGGCGATCGGCTTAGTAAGCTGGCCATTGAGCCTTCTTTCAGACCATCAGCGCGTAGAGTCTGGAGAGCATGATGACCGCGCGTCCGCCGGCGGAATAAAGGTCATAATCGGTCACAACCAGGGCCAGTCCATAAAGCCACGCCAAGGCCATTTGCCGGGCGCGCCAGTTGCGCACGATGCCTTCTGCCAGCGGTCCGGTTACCGGTCCGAGCAGCAGCCAGGGCAACAGGCCTCTAAGATAGGTTTTTGTTGTCATGCGTCTCTCAGATTCGTGAGGCTAGCGTCCAGGCTGAAGTAAATCCATCCGGCTCCCGGTCGATTTGGCTTTACCGTTAACCCGACTTGGCTTCTCCTTCACCGGACCAACCCAGGGACAACAACATGATCCCGCTCGATGTCATCCATTCTCCCACCGCCAAACGCATCAAGCTCGTCGTGGCCTGCGATCAATGCGGCTGCAAGAGCCTGGAGCCATTCACCCGCTTCCACGGCCGCTACGAACTGGTCTGCCGCGAATGCGCCCATACGGTGAATCTCAAGGCCAAGGAAAACCGCGCCGTGATTGAAGCTTTGGCCAGGCTTTGCACCGAGATTGATATTTCCCTGGGACGGAAACATTAGACTCAAATTTCAGACAGTAAGACTGTCAAAGCGGCTTTCGGGCGCTGATGGCCCACATGCGGGCCTTGGCGCCATCGAAGGTAATTTCAAAGCCGAGCATCTCAAGCTGGCGCGCGACATCCTTGGGCGCGACGCGCAGCTTGCGATAACAGCTTTTGTCGAGCCGCCAGCCGCTGCCATTGCGCGTGTGGATCAGGTCGTGCACCAGCACGGTCCTGGGCTCATATTCCAGCACACAGACCATGACCCGGTCGGCATCGCTCTGGACTGGAATGAAACGATCGAGCCCGGCCAGCTCCTGGCTGAGATCGCGGAAGGTCAAGACCAGCCTGCCCCCGGGTTTCAGCGCCGTGAAACTGTCCTTGAGCAACGTGGCGACATCGTCATGGCGCTCTAGATGGGTCAGCACATCGCCCATGCACACAATGGCCTCGGCGCTTTCACCAGGCGTATAGCGGGAAAGATGGCGCAGATCGCCATACAGCGTCTCGATGGCGCGCGTGCCTTTCTGGCTTGAAAGTTCGTCCAGCAGTGCCTTGCTGGTGTCGATCGCGATAACGGGAGAATAGCCCAGCTCGGCCAATGCGGCGGATTGGTAGCCCGGCCCGGCGCCCAGATCGATGGCGCGGCCGTGCTGGCCGGCAGCAAAACCCAGTTCTTCCAGCAAGGCTTTCTGTTCGGCGACCTTTTCCTCGAACGGCACGCCCACCATCCAGCTGTAATGCGCGGCCAGCAATTCGTCGTAATGGCGAACGGCGTCGTTCATGGACAATTTTCCGGTTCAGGCACGCTTCTTCTCGATCAGGGCGCGGATACGGTCCCAGATCTCAACGCATTTGGCGTCTTCGGTGGCGAATTTCTCCGAATCCATGCCGTGCATATGCATGGCCGAGGAGGCGCGCTCGACCGCGAGTGTCAGGGTCTCGTAAAGCCGGATGAGCTCTTTGGATTCGTTGAGATTGAGCGTGGTCATGGCCCGCGACTATAGCACGGTCCCCGCCGGAATGCTGTCAAGGATTGCCCCGGGATGTCTTTACGGGCGAGCGCCCTCTCCCGCCGGTACGCGCGTCACCACGAAATTCTTGAGCTGCTCGCTGGCAAGCGTGAAATCGGGCGCGATCTCCAGCGCCTTCTTGAAGTCGTGATAAGATTCCGTCACCCGGCCCAGATAAAATTCCGCGACGCCGCGATTGTAATAGCCCAGATGTTCGTAGGTCTGGCCGAGGCCAATGCCGCGATTGATGTCGGCCATCGCTTCGTCATAGCGCTTCAGCAAGATGAGTGCCGCGCCGCGATCGACATAGCCGTCACCAAGGCTGGGGTTCAGTGCAAGCCCATTGTTATAATCAGCCATGGCGTCATCGACCTGCCCCAATGCGACTTTCATCACGCCACGATTGACATAGGTTCCGGCGCGGGCGCGGATGTCGAGCGCCTCTTCGCGAAGGGCCATGTCGCAGGTGGCGATCGCCGCGCGCGGATTGGTTCCGGCCTTGGCCATGATGAAACAATCATGCGCCATGCCGGCCCCGATCACGGCCACAAGGGCGTGAGCGGGTACCGACATGGCAAGCAGGACAACGCAGCCGGCGACCGCGCCGCGCATGATTACTGGGTCGGCGTGTTCTTCGGCACGACCTTGAAGCGTTCCAGCTGGCGCTGGGCCGGAGCGTAATCCGGCTTGATCTTCAAGGCTTGGCTATAGTCGCGATAGGCCTGGGCATAATGACCCGCGTCATCCTCGATCTCGCCGCGGCTGTAGTAGGCCACCTGCAGGCTGGTGGCGCCCAGCGAAATCCCCTTGTTGATCGCGGCCATCGCCTCCTGTGGCCGTTTTTCCGCCACCAGCACCAGCGCCTGGTTGAGATAGGCGTCGCCCAGGGTCGGATTATAGTCCAATGCAAGGCCGAAATCGTTGAGCGCGCCTTTGCGGTCACCCATGTCGTAGCGGATAATGCCGCGATTGACGAAAGTCTCGGCGCGATAATTCATCAAGGGGTCGATGACCGCCGTGTTGCAATGATCCAGTCCGTCCCGGAGCGAGGTGCCATCGGCAGCGGCGCGATAACATTGCAGCGCCGGATCGGTGCTGTAGATCATGATGAGATTGTCCACTGGCTTGTCCGGCATATCGCCGCCGATCTTGGGACCGGCCGCCGCTCCCACGGCCATCGCCGACATGAACAGGGCGGAAACTAGGGCAAGACGCATCATCTGAAATCTCCCGAAATAAGATTGCTGAACCGTGCCTCCGGGTAGAACTATAGCATGGTTCCCTGCATGGGGCGTAAACTTTATGGCGTCGGAAAATCCAGGGAAAGTCCGTCAAAAGCCGGTTCCACCCCCGCCGGAAGCTCGCGGCGCAAGGTTTCGTAATCCATGTCCAAATGCATGTTGGTGAGAATCGCGCGCTTGGGCTTCGCGCGCGCGATCCATTCCAGCGCCATCGCCAGATGGGCGTGACTGGCGTGCGGCGTGCGCCGTAACGCGTCCAGGATCCAGCATTCCACACCATGGAGCGCGGCGAACGCCTCCTCATCGAGGCCGTCCACGTCGCTGGAATAAGCGACGGAACCGAAACGGAAGCCCAAGCTGTGGACACGGCCATGGCCCTGGCGGAAGGCCAGCACCGGAATGGCGCCGCCCGCGCCCACGATCACGAAGGGGCGAAACGGCTCGTGAATTTCATGCGCATTCAGGATTGGCGGGTAATCGCTGCCCGGCGGCTGGTGGAAACAATAGCCGAACTTTGTCATCAGGCTTTTCCAATTCGCCCGGTCGGCCCACACATCGATGCGGCTTTTCATGTTGAGCGCGATGGCGCGGAGATCATCCATGCCATGGGTTTGATCGGCGTGATCATGTGTGATCAGCACGCCGTCTACCCGCCCGATATGGGCATCCAGCAATTGCTCGCGCAGGTCGGGCGAGGTATCGACCAGGACCCGGGTTTCGGCTGCTGCTGACCGGCGGGTCACCAGGATGGAACAGCGCCGCCGCCTGTTCTTGGGATTTGAAGGATCGCAATCGCCCCAATTCCCTGCCTCGTCAGGCCCGCCCAGCCGCGGCACGCCGCCGGACGAACCGCAGCCCAGGATGCGCACGCAAAGCCGATCCCTGCTCATGCTGGCGGCTTGGCCTTGGCGAATAGGCAGAAGAAATTCGCCGTGGTAGCGGCGGCGAGCTCGTCTTCGCTCACGCCTTTCAGGTCCGCCAGCATCCTGGCGGTGAAGGCGACGAAGGCCGGTTCGTTGGTCTTGCCACGATGCGGCACAGGCGCGAGATAAGGCGCGTCGGTCTCCACCAACAGGCGCTCCAGCGGCACGGTCTTGATGACATCGCGAAGCGCGCTGGAATTCTTGAAGGTGGCGATTCCGGATACGGAGATGGAGAAGCCCAGTGCCAGCGCCGCGTCGGCAAGCCGCTGGGTGCCGGTGAAACAATGGATCAGTCCGGTGAAAGCCCCCTTCCTCATCTCATCTTCCAGCACGGCGATGGTATCGCCATCGGCGTCTCGGGTGTGCACGATCAGCGGCAGATGGGCCCGGCGCGCGGCATCGATATGGGCGCGAAAATTGCGCAGCTGCGGCGCACGCGGCGAATGTTCGTAATAATAGTCCAGTCCGGTTTCGCCAATGCCGATCACTTTGGGATGGCTGGTTTCCGCCAGAAGCGGCCCAGCATCCTCGAGCAATTCCTTTTCCGCCTCGTGCGGATGCACGCCGACGCTGCACCAAACATCGGGGAAAGCCTCCGCCACGGCACGCACACCGGGGAAACGCGACAATTGGGTGCCGATACTGAGGCATGTCCCGACCCCTGCGGCCTTGGCCCGCGCCACCACATCGCCGACGCTGCCGGCATAGTCGGGAAAATCGAGATGGCAATGGCTGTCGACCAGCATGGCGCTCACAATGATCCGGCGCGCGATGCGGTCGCCGCCAGGTCACGGGCCGCGCTCAGGATAGTCTGGCGGGGTTCCAGATTGAGACCGCGCGAGCGGGCGAAATTATCCTCCAGCCGGTCCAACAGTTCCGTCCAGCGTTGCAGATGGGTGCCGGATTGGCGCGCCTTGAGGCGGATGCGCGTGGCCAGCGCCTCCACCAGAAAATCGCCAAAGCGCGGCAAGCCGTCCTTCATGCGCGAAAGCCGCTCGCCCAACGCCAAAAGCGCGATGGTATCGGGCGTGGCGGCATGATCGATCAGGCGATCCGCCTCCCCTGCCATTTCGCGTCCCTCGCCGCTGGCAAGCTGCAAGGCCGCGCCGATGGCGCCGCCAGAGAGGCGTGCCAGCGACATGCGTTCTTCTGTGTCCGCTTCGGGCAGACAACGCTTCAGGGCATCGGCCACGCTTGTTTCGTTCAAAGGACGAAGCTCCAGACGCTGACACCTGGAACGAATGGTGGGCAGCAACTGGCCGGGCCGGTTGGCCAAAAGGATCAGCATGGCGCGGTTGGGCGGTTCCTCCAGAAGCTTCAGGATGGCGTTGGCGGCATTGGTGTTCATGTCGTCGGCGGTATCCACGATCGCAACGCGCCAGCCCCCCGCCCCTGATGTCATGCCGAAAAATCCTGCCAGGCGGCGCACCTCGGCCACCGGCAATTCGCTCATCAGCTTGCCGGTTTTTTCATTGATCACGCGCTTCAAGATCAAAAGGCCGGGATGCGAGCCGGCGGTTACCTGGATGGCGGCCGCATCCGTTGCCGGCACGGACAAATCCTCCGCACCCGCATCGCGCGCGCCGTAAGCCAGCAGATATCGCGCGATGCGATAGGCCAGCGTCGCCTTACCGATGCCGGGGGGGCCGGTGATCAGCCAGCCTTGCGGCGGCTTGCCGCCCCGGATGGCGCGCGCGGCGCGCATAAGCGCGACATCCTGGCCGATCAGATCAAAACATTCGCGTGGATGCGGAAAGCCTTCGATGCGATCGCTTTCATCGGGTTCGCTGACACGGACGCGTTTGGCCATGCGCGACTATAGCCCAAAACGGCGCGCTACCGCCGCCCAGATCGCTGCGGCAACCGCGTCTTCATCCTGGCCGCCGTCGATCAGCACGCAGCGGTCCGGATTGCGTTTGGCGATCTCCAGGAAGGCCTGACGCAGGCGCTCATGAAAATCGCGGTCGAAATTTTCGAAACGGGATTCCGCTTTGCCTCGGGACGCGGCCCGCTTGAGGCCGGCTTCCACATCCAGATCCAGCATCAGGGTCAGATCAGGTTTGAAATCGTCCAGCACGACAGAGTCGATGCGCCGGATGGTTTCGCGCGCAAGCCCCCTTCCCGCCCCTTGATAGGCATAAGTGGAG
>DATNGI010000076.1:0-17031 GCA_035605955.1 Rhizomicrobium sp. | reverse complement strand
CCCACGCACAGCATCACATTGACGCGCGGTACGTAGATCTGCCCTTCCTCGGTGGCCGAGGTGTGGCGAATCTCCATGCGAGGCAGTTGGCCCAGTTGCACTGCCTGGCGGGTGATGGAAAAGACGCCGGAAATCACGGCTTGCGAAGCGATAATGGTGGCTATGGTGGCCAATATCACCATGGGATAATGCGCCCAGGCCGGCACCATGGCATAGAACAGAAAACCGGCTGCGTTCGGGTGTGACAACAACAAGGCGCCTTGCCCGAAATAGTTGAGCAGCAACGCCGGCAACGCGAAATACAGCCACGCCCAGCGTATCGGGCGAGCGCCAAAATGCCCCATGTCGGCATAGAGCGCTTCGCACCCCGTCACCGCCAGCACCACCGCACCCAATGCAACAAAGGCGGTCCAGGGCTCATACCTGAAAAGCATCACACCATAGACCGGATTGGCGGCGCGCAGGATTTGCGGCGATTTTAGAATGGCGATAATTCCAAGCACCGCGATCACAACGAACCACAGCACCATCACCGGCCCGAACAGTTTGCCAATCTTTCCGGTGCCGCGGCTTTGCAAAAGAAAAAGTCCGATCAGGATGATCAGAGCCAAAGGCACGATGAAGGGCGCAAAGGCGGCGTTACCGATGGCGATGCCTTCCAACGCCGACAATACAGAGATGGTGGGCGTCAGCATGCCGTCGCCATAGAATAGTGCCAAGCCCAGAAGGGCGGCGATCCCGATGGCAGTCTTGGCGGCGCGGCTAACCGGCGCCCGGTGCGCCAGAGCCGCCAGCGCCAACACGCCGCCTTCGCCATTATTGTCGGCGCGCATGATGAAGGCCACATATTTGACCGTCACCACGATCAGCAGCGCCCAGAAAATCAGCGATAGGATGCCATAGATCGCGAGGGGTCCCGGCAAAGCTCCACCCGCCGCCACCGCGCTCTGTCCCATGGCATAAAGCGGGCTGGTGCCGATATCGCCGAACACGACGCCCAAAGCGCCGACGGTAAGGCCCAATTCCCGCTTCAGGGTGGGACGCGCCGGCGCTTCGTCAGAAAGGATTTGCGTGTCCATGCTCAGATCGCGATCTGGGTGCCGAGTTCGACCACCCGATTTGGAGGAAGATTATAAAACAGCGCCGGCGACAGCGCATTGCCTGCGATGGTGCGATACAGCCAATTGCGGAAGCGACCCAGCTCGGAATGTTCGGCCGGGATCAAAGTTTCGCGGCCGATGAAGAAAGTCGCGGTCGAGACATCCAGCGCCAGGCCGAAGCGGCGGGCGTCTTCCATCGCTTGGGGCACATCGGGGGTTTCGAAGAAGCCATGATGCACGCGCACGCTGTAGAAGCCTTTGCCCAGCTTCTCCACCTCGATGCGCTTTTCCGGCGCCACCAGGGGCGTGTCCTCGACGATCACGTTGGCGATCACCACCCGCTCATGCAGCACCTTGTTGTGCTTGAGATTGTGCAGCAGCGCGCCGGGCACCACATCGCTGCGCGACGCCAGGAACACGCCAAGTCCCGCCACGCGCTGGGCGCTCTTGTCGGCGCGCTCCAGTAGAAGCGGCAACGGCATGGATTCATTGCGCACGATTTCCAGATGCACGCGCCGGCCGCGCCGCCAAGTGTCCATCACCAGGAACATGGCGGCTGCGATCAGAAGCGGCAGCCAGCCGCCTTCCGGGATCTTAAGAGAATTAGAGGTGAGGAAGAGAAGATCGATAATACCCAGCGTGCCGAACAGCAGGACCACCGCGCTTGCGCTCCAGCGCCATTGCTTGCTCGCCACTAGCGATGCGTTGAAAGTGTCGATCGCCATCACGCCGGTGACCGCGATGCCGTAAGCCGCCGCCAACGCGCCGGAATTCTTGAAGATGAGCACGATCAAGACCACACCAACGGCCAGCACCACATTCATGCGCGGCACATAGATCTGGCCATATTCGGTGGCGGAGGTGTGGCGGATCTCCATGCGCGGCAACTGGCCCAGCTGCACCGCCTGCTGGGTCATGGAGAAGACGCCAGTGATGACGGCCTGGCTGGCGATGATGGCCGCCAAGGTCGCCAGGATCACCATGGGAAGATGAAAACCGCGCGGTACGACGGAGAAAAAAGCGATGCCCGCCAGATTGGGATCGCGCAGCAAGGCGGCGCCTTGGCCGAAATAATCCAGCAGCAGCGCGGGCAGCGCGATGAAGTACCAGGCATATTGAATGGGCTTTTTGCCGAAATGGCCCATATCGGCGTAAAGCGCTTCGCAACCCGTCACTGCCAGAACCACCGCACCCAGCGAGACAAAGCCGATCCAGGGCGCATGCGCGAACATGGCCGCGGCGTAAGCGGGATTGATGGCGCTCAGGATGGCGGGATTCTGGACTACCGAAAATCCGCCCAGGATCGCAAGCGTGGCGAACCACAAGAGCATCACCGGTCCGAACAACCGGCCGATTCTAGCCGTGCCCCGGCTTTGCAGCAGGAACAGTCCGATCAGGATCATCAAGGTCAGCGGTACGACCAGCGGCGCGAAAGCTTTGCTCTCCACTTCCAGGCCTTCCACGGCCGAGAGCACCGTGATGGCGGGCGTCAGCATGCCGTCACCATAAAACAGCGCCAGGCCGATGATGGCACCAACGCCGATGGTGCCCTTCAACCGCCGGCTCAAGCCGGGCGAGCGATGCGCCAGCGCGGCCAAGGCCAGCGTGCCACCTTCGCCGTTATTATCCGCGCGCATGATGACGGTGACGTATTTGACGGTGACCACCAGAACCAGCGCCCAGAAGATCAGCGACAGCGATCCCATGATGGCGGCGTGATTGGCGATACCGCCTTCGGTGGCAAGCACGGTCTGGCGCATCGCATAAAGCGGGCTGGTGCCGATATCGCCAAACACCACGCCCATCGCGCCCAGCATCAGGCCCAGGGTCCGCTTGCGCCCGTCCTGCGCTGCCGGTTGCGCGGGCTTGGCGCTCACGCCGGCGAGCGGGTCGGCGGAGGAGGGTTTGGAGCCTTGGATGTTCACGGAAGACAGGAAATGGTGCGGCGGCTTTTCATGGCGATGAAACGCATCTGATCCGCAGAAAGACCGGCAGCCCGGCCGAAGGGCCGGGAAAATAGGCTTTTCCGCGCGGCGGTTCAAACAGGCCGCAGGCTTGCAGTTAACCCTATGGATCTATTGAGCTTTGATGAGATTCAGCAGCGCGATCTGGTCTGGCGTGGACTGAACCTCGGGAGCAGACGGGGTCGGGCTTGCGCCGCTCTCCGGGCCGATGAAACCCTCTACTGGATAAATTTTAACACCCCAGGCGCCGGTTCTCGCATTCCAGACTTTCACCGCACTCCAGTCATTGTCGGCGCTCACATCCCACACCGGATCGTCGACATAAATGGCGCCGTCGCCCAACCAATTGGCGTGATCGACCCGGATCTCGCGCGGCGATACCAGTGCGCGCACCACCGCAACATGGCCGCGTTCCGGCCCGGCATAATTGGTCAAGACCATGACGGCGCCGGATTCTGGTGTTGCTTCACGGGGGAATTTTCCGGCTGCCTGGTCCCACCAGGTCCAGGCATCGCCGTAGAGTTTCACACTGGAATGGTCGCGCGCATAAGGCACGCATTGCAACGGGCCCAGCGCCTGTTGCGCGGGCGGTGGCGCTTGCAAGGCGTGATCCGGCTGAAGTGACGGTGGCGGCGCACGATAAATGTCTTCAGTGCTGACGCAACCCGCCAGCATCGCCGCCACGCCCGCCAGCATGATGCTCTTTAACCAACCCCGATGCATGCCCGACCAATCCAGACCCAGATTGGACGTTAAGGATTGCGCACAAAGACTGGGTTAGGCAGTTAGTTCAAAATTGATTCAAAACTCCCCCTCTGTCTCTTTCGCTGTTTGCTTCGACGCGCCGGTTCGCGCCTACGCGCGGGCGCTCAGAGACACCGCCAGGGCTACGCGCGCGGGGGAGGCGGCTCCATGCTGAGGAGAGAGAATTATTCGCCTGGTGTAATGCGCTGGCGCACGGGCTCGCGATTGCCCGAGGCACCCATCAAGCCAATCGAGACCAGTCCGGACACGGCGAAGAAGAAGAACACCGCGCTCCAATTGGATTCGGCGAAGGCGAAGATCGGGAGCAGCACGCCCGCGATCAATTCGGGCACGCCGCGCCAGCCGCCGACATGTTTTTCGCCCACCCGCGTGGTGCGATTGAAATCCATGCGGGTGCTGAAGAAGGCTTCAAAAGTGGCCCGCGTGTTGGCCAGGATCAGGCCGGACGGAAACACCACCGCCAGAAGCAGTGCGCGATAGAGTCTAGGCTCGCGATGAAGTTTCAGCATGCGCTGGCCGAGATAAAGATAGCCGATGGAAGAAGCGAGCCCGAGCGCGGTCACCAACAGGCCCAGCAGCGCCACGCCGGAATAATAGACCACGCCCATATACATGAGGGTCAGCGAGATCACTGCGCTGGTGAAGGCCAGCATGTAGAAGGCGAACTGGCACATTTGCAGCGTCATGGCCGCCTTTTTCCAAAGCGGCATGGCGCTCGACCAGACTTGGGGCAGAAGCTTCCTGGCGCATTGCGCATGGCCCTTGGTCCAGCGCGCCTGCTGCGCCCGCCAGGCCGCGGCGGTTTGCGGCAATTCGCCTGGCACCGTCAGGTCCGGCATCATGGCGGCGCGCCAGCCCTGCATCATGCAGCGCATGGAAAGATCGAGATCCTCGGTGAGCGTGTCGCCGGTCCAGCCGCCGCCTTCCTCGATGGCCGCGCGCGACCACACACCCGCCGTGCCGTTGAAGGAAATCGGGAGGCCGGCGCGGAAGCGTGCTTCCTGTTCCACCGCGAAATGGGAATCCAACAAAAGACCCTGCACGCGCGTCAGCCAGTTGGCGTTGCGATTGGCATGGGCCCAGCGCGCCTGGACAAAAGCGAGACCTTGATCGGCGATCAAGGCGGCCACGGTGCGGCGCAGGAAATCCGGCGGCGGCACGAAATCGGCATCAAAGATCGCCACATAGGGTGCGTCGCAATGCTGAAGTCCGAAAGCGAGATTGCCGGCCTTGAAGCCCGTGCGATTGCCCCGGCGAAGAATCTCTAGCTTCACGCCATCCGGCGTCACGGCCATTACGTCGCGGGCAAGCGCGGCATGGCTGTCGCCATCGCCGTCGTCCAGAAGCTGGATGGTGAGCCGGTCCTTGGGCCAATCCATCCTGGCGGCGGCTTCCGCCACCCGGACCGCCAGAAGACCCTCATTACAGACCGGCAATTGGACTAGCACATGGGGCAATTCCTGGTCGCACAGCTCGACCAGCGCCAGTTTCGGGCTTTTGCGGAACACCCTGACCCAGGCCAGCACCGCCAGTTGGACCGACAAAGTGCAGACAGCGACCAGCACGCAGCAGAGGGCAAATTGCAGGGCGAGAGAAATACCGTGCATGGCGAAGGTTCAGGCCCCCAAGTCTTTATCCAGCGGAATCGCGGGATTTTCCGCATTAACAAACGCGCCGGGGCAGCAAAAGGGCCAACCCGGCGACCTGGCGCCCGGCACGGACCGGGCGCTCGAAACTTCTTACGCCCGGCCAGCTTTAGCAAGGGGGCCGGGCTTGGCAAAGGCCCCCTGAACAGAAGGGGATCATCGCGGGAACTTGGGCTTGCCCGGATTGATTATTATATAGTGCTGTGTCTGTCAGGGAGATGCTCCCATGGTTGTCTCACCTTCCCGTTTCTTCGCCGGCCCAGGCCTTTTGGCCCTTCTGATTCTGGCCGGATGCGCCACGCCTGCACCTTACGCCCCGCGCGGGCCAGGCATGGCGACCGGCTATACCGACCGGCAATTGTCCGACAATCGCTGGCGGGTGACCTTTACGGGCAATTCGGTGACCCCCCGCGAAACGGTCGAGAATGATTTGTTGCTGCGCGCCGCCGAAGTGACCTTGGCGGCAGGCGGCACACATTTTGTTTTCGACACTCGCGATACCAGGGCCAACACGCGCTATGACGCCTTTCCCGCCGGTCCCGGTTTCTACGGTTATGGCTATTGGCGCTTCCATCCACGTTGGGGCTATGACCCCTTCGGGCCGCCTGTCGATATCGTGGCGACCACGAAATATGAATCTTATGCCGAGATCGTGGTGCTGAACGATGCGCAGGCGGCGCGCGAGCCCAAGGCTGTAGACGCCAAGGCTGTGATTGCACACCTCACGCCGCCGCCCCCGCCACCGCCGGTATAGAGTGGTCCCAGGAAAATCAGCCGCGCCGGATCAGGAAGCGATGATGGCCGGAAGCAGAAATGCTTTCGATCAGCGCATGACCTTCCCGGTGGCACATATGCGGAATGTCCACCGCGGCCAGCGGATCGTCGGCCAGTACCGCGAGTGTTTCGCCGCTCTTTAATGCCGCGAGCTTTTTGCGCGCCATCAGTGCGGGTAGCGGGCATTTGAGGCCGCGCAGGTCCAACTCTTCCATTTTCTTTTTTTGCCCCCATCTGTGCGCCACGCGGGCAGGCCCGCTAGCGCACATCTTCCCCCCGCCAAAGGCTTCGCCTTGCGGGGGAAGAAAGCCGGTGGTTGCTTCGCCTTCCTATCTTGCGAAGCTTGCTTTCACAGCACAAGCTGGCGTCAGGAAGAGGCCCATGAGTCTGATCGCCGCGATCCGGCGCGAAAGCATCTATCTCAGCCATATCGGGCGCACGCTCCTGCTGCTCGCCCGCATCAAGCCTGGCAGCCGCCGCACCATCGTCGATATCGTCGAGCGCCAGGCGCGCGCCACGCCGGCAGCGCCCGCGGTCTATTATCACGACGAGGTGATGAGCTACGCCGCGCTCGACGCCCGCGCCAACGCCTATGGCCATTGGGCGCTGGCACAAGGCCTCAGGCGCGGCGACTGCGTGGCGCTGTTCATGGAGAACAGGCCCGACTTCCTCGCCTGCTGGCTGGGATTGTTCAAAGCGGGCCTGTGCGTGGCCTTGATCAATACCAATCAGCGAGGCCAGGCGCTGGCCCATTCAGTGGAAATCGCGGGCGCCAAACATCTGATCGCGGGTTCGGAGCTGGCGTCTTGCGTGCCCGAGGCGGGACCTTTCTTCACCGCTCAGCCGGCGACATGGGTTCAAGGCGGTGCGCTAACGCCCTTGCAGGATCTGGACGCGGCGCTGGCGGCGATGCCGGTGGGTCCGGTCGCCAAGGCAGCGCGTCGCGGCGTCATCGCCAAGGATCGCGCGTTCTATATCTATACTTCCGGCACCACGGGACTGCCCAAGGCAGCGAATTTCAGCCATATGCGCATGCTGTTCATGATGTCGGGCTTTGTCGGCGCGTTGACGCCGAAAGCGAACGACCGCATTTATGATCCCTTGCCGCTCTATCATGCCACCGGCGGCGTCTGCGCCGTGGGCATGGCGTTCATGACCGGCGGCGCGGTGATCTTGAAGCGCAAATTCTCGCTGAACGAATTCTGGGCCGATATCCACAAATATGACGCCACCATATTCGCCTATATCGGTGAATTGTGCCGCTGGCTGCTGAACGCGCCGCTTGGGCCTCATGAGCGCGATCATCATGTCCGCGCCATCACCGGAAATGGTTTGCGGCCCGAGATCTGGAAACGCTTTCAGGAGCGCTTCGCCATTCCCCGCGTCGTGGAGTTCTATGGCGCCACCGAAGGCAATGTCTCGATGCTGAATTATGACGGCACTTTGGGCTCGGTGGGCCGGGTGCCCAATTATCTGGAATGGCTGCTTCCCACCCGCGTGGTGCGTTTCGACGTCGAGCGCGAAATGCCGGTGCGTGGTCAGGGAGGGCTTTGCATCGAATGCGGGCCCGACGAAGCGGGCGAAGCGGTTGGCCGCTTGTCGGCCCGGCCGGGCCGCAATTTCGAGGGCTATACCAAGAAGGCGGAGAGCGAGAAGAAGATCCTGCGCGATGTTTTCGTCAAGGGCGATGCCTGGTTTCGCACCGGCGATTTGATGCGCCGCGACGAACATGGCTATTTCTATTTCGTCGATCGCATTGGCGACACGTTCCGCTGGAAGGGCGAGAATGTCGCCACCAGCGAAGTGGCGGAAGCGCTTTCGGCCATTCCGGGCATCAAGGAAACCAATGTCTATGGCGTCAAAGTGCCAGGCGCCGACGGCCGCGCGGGGATGGCGGCGCTGGTGGTGGACGGAAATTTCGACATCACCAGACTGGGCGAAAGGCTGGACGGGCATTTGCCGGCGTTCGCGCGCCCGGTTTTCCTGCGTCTTCAACCGCAAATTGACGTTACGGGGACGTTCAAGCAACGCAAGGTCGAACTGGTGCGCGAAGGCTTCGATCCTTCGGCCATCACCGATCCGCTCTATTGGTTCGATCCGGAAGCGCGGCGCTATGAAAGGCTGGACGCCGCGCGCTACAGCGACATCGCGCTTGATCGCGTCAAGCTCTGACAGCCCGTCAACAGTTTCCCTTTCCATCCCTGCATCGCCTGTCAATATCCGGCGTTACGGAATTGGGATTCGACTTTAGAGTATGCGATGACGGAGGCGGAGGATCCAGTCGCCAGGCTTAAGGCCCGCATAAAAGAGCGCGGCTGGGGTACTGCCGTCGACGAGACCCTGTCGTTCAACCAGCCGGAGTTGCGCAGCCTGCTCGAAGTCTGGCGCGCCAAAGCGGACGCCTTGGACGACTTGCCCCGGCGCGAAGATCTGGACATGCGCCTGCTCAAGCCGTTTCTGCGCCACCTCTCGGTGTCGGAGCGCGTGGATCTGGGCGGCAGGTCCAGCTATCGCCTCCGGCTGCAAGGCTCGACCATGGCGGACTATTTCGGCTCCCAGACTGGCAAGCTGCTGGAGGAAGCCGCGCCGCCGGAACTGGCGGAGCGCTGGATCGCTTGTTACGACGCGTTGCTTGAGGCGCGCCGTCCGCTACGCCTGGTCGGTACTTACGACAAGGGAAAGTTGGATTATCTGGTCGCCGAAACTTTGGCGGTGCCGCTGGGCAATGGCGATGCGCCGCCCAACAGCATTCTTGCCGCGACCTATTACACGCCCCGGCACAAGGGCCGCGATTAATTCTTGGTCGCGGTTCCGGACGGAGTTGCCTAGCGGCAGCGTCAGGCAACCGCTGCCCGCCGGTACGCGTTCTTCGCTGTCGCTCAGAACCTACCGGCTCCTGGAACCGCTTAGTCGAAATCCTTGGCGAGCGCGGCGCGGGCTTCTTCGCTCAATACGGCCATGTGCCCGTAATGCTTGTGCGCGACGCCCAGCACGACGCGCTCTTTCACAAAAGACGCGATCAGCTCCGGTGTGAATTTGAAACGGAGCCAATGCACGGAGGAGGTTTTTCCGTCCGCCGTGGTGCGGTCGTCATACTCGGTGGGCGTGGCGGCGACGCGTTTGTCGCCGACTTCCATGAACACGGTTTCTTCGATCCCGCCCAGGGTCAAAAGCGTAGTGTTGCGGCGATTGGCATCTTCGATTTCCAGCATCAGAGTGGCGATCAATTCGTCGCCTTGGGGGATCAGCGGGTTATAGGCTTCCAATTCGCCGGCGATTTGCTCCGCGCCGCCCTTCTCGATGCGCAGCATTTCCTGCACTTGCAGCCACATGGTCTGGTAATTCTCGAAATAGAAAGTGGCGAAAGGCCCGACTTCGATCCGGCGTGGCTTCTTCAGCGCGATTGCGTCACCACGCAATTGCTTGCGCTGCCGCGCATAGTCCAAATCGGAAAGAATATCGACGGGCGTGATTTTGCGGGCAGCGGCGGGCATGTCAGTCCTCGATCAATCCATAAGCGCGCGCCATGATCTCTATCGGATGTTCTGGCGCGCGCGCGGGCGTATCGGTGTGAGCGACGATATGTTGGGCGGCAAGCGGGCAATCCGACACGATATGGCCGCGCTTCTGGGTGTTGGCGGCGCGGAACACGGGGCGACCCACTTTCACCGCCACGTCATGGGTGGGTTCGACCACGCCAAAGGTGCCACCATGGCCTGAGCAACGCTCGATCACATCCACAGGCGTGCCGGGAATGAGCTTCAGCATCTCTGCCGCCTTGGGGCCCATATTCTGGGCGCGAGCATGACAGGCCAGATGCACGGTGACGCCTTCCGGCAAGGGCGACAAGTCTTCCGGGAGGCCGCTCTTCTTGGCCACATCCACCACATATTCGTCGATGTCGAAGACATGATCGGCAACACGCTTCACATCTTCATTGTCGGGGCAGATCAGCGCCCATTCAAATTTCAGCATCAACCCGCACGAAGCGGTGAGTGCCACAATGTCGTAGCCCTGGTCGATCAGCTTCACCAGTTCCTTGGAGACCTTGGCGGCGTTCTCGGCCACGCGGGCGAGATTGGCCTGCTCCAGGAACGGCATGCCGCAGCAGCCGGGATAGGAAATAACGGTCTCGATCCCGATGTGATTGAGCACCGCGCGCGCCGCCATGCCGGTGGTGGGTTTGTTGTAGTTGACGAAGCAGGTGGCATAGAGCGCCGCCTTGCGCTGACCGAAAGCGGGCGCGGCCTGGTTCGGATGGATCGGTTCGCCGCGATCAGCCGAAACAAAAGTGCGGCTGTGAAATTTCGGCAGCTCGGCTTTGGGATCGATATGCGCGGTCTTTTCCATCAGCGCGCGCATCGGTTTGTTGGAAATGTCTGACGCCCAGTTGATGATGGGCGAAGCGAAGCGCGCCAAGGCACCGTTGCGGTCCATCTCAGCGAGCTGGCCTTGGGTGAAATCCTTGTGACCTTGCGCCGCTTCGGTGGCGCGATGGCGCAGCATCAGATGGGGAAAATCCAGCATGAACGGATGCGGCGGCACGTAAGGGCATTTGGTCATGAAGCACATGTCGCAAAGCGTGCATGCCTCGACCACGGGCTTGAAATTTTCCGATTTCAGATGCTCGACATCTTCCTCGGGACTGGAATCGATCAGGTCGAACAGGCGCGGGAAGGAATCGCAGAGATTGAAGCAGCGCCGGCAGCCATGACAGACGTCGAAAACGCGGCGCATCTCCGCATCCAGTTTGACCGGATCGGTGAAATCCGGTTCCTGCCAGCGGATGATTTCGCGGGTGGGCGCGCCAAGACTGCCTTCGCCTGTCATGGACAACTCCAGAAACGGGCACAGGCCCGGCTCCCCCTTCTGCGCAAAGCGCATAGAAGGGGGAGATGCCGTAGCTCGCTCTCGAGCGAGCGAAGGCAGAGGGGTTACCTACCGAGAGTATCGAGCGCCTTTTGGAAGCGGCCGGCATGGCTCTTTTCGGCCTTCGCCAGGGTCTCGAACCAGTCGGCGATTTCGTCAAAGCCCTCCGAGCGGGCGGTCTTGGCCATGCCCGGATACATGTCGGTATATTCGTGGGTCTCGCCTGCGATCGAGGCCTTCAGATTGGCGTCGGTGGCGCCGATCGGTTCGCCCGTGGCGGGATCGCCCACTTCTTCCAGATATTCGAGATGGCCATGCGCATGTCCGGTCTCGCCCTCGGCGGTGGAGCGGAACACGGCGGCGACATCGTTATGGCCTTCGACGTCGGCTTTCTGTGCGAAATAGAGATAGCGGCGATTGGCCTGGCTTTCGCCGGCGAAAGCCTCTTTGAGGTTTTCCCAGGTCTTGGTGTTTTTCAGCGCGGGCATGGGGATCCTTCCTTGCAAAACTGCCGCGCGAAGCTTGGTCCCGGAACCGGGGTCTGTCAACAGTTTAGAATAGTTCTAAGAAAGAATTTTTGGCGACAGCCAGCGCCTGGATCAGGCCCGTTTGACCCGAACAACCACATCCACGCGATCCACCGTCAGGCCGGCCGGGGGAACCGGAACCCCCGAAACTGAGATGTCCTCGCCCGGGATGTCGATCAGCGCGCCTTCCTCTTCCAGGAAGAAATGCTGGTGGTCGCCGGTGTTGGTGTCGAAATAGCCGCGCGCGGCATCCACGATCACCTGACGCAAAAGCCCAGCGCGGGTGAATTGGTGCAGGGTGTTGTAGACCGTGGCGAGCGAAATCTTCAGGCCCAGCGACACGACTTCTTCGTGCAGGCTTTCGGCCGTGACATGCCGATCGTGGCCTTTGAACAGCACACTGGCCAGTTCCACCCGCTGGCGGGTGGGGCGCAAACCGGCTGTCCGGAGCCGCGAAACGGCTTTGCCATTGTCCTTGGCGATTTTGCCCATAGATCAAAGTTCCTGGCGCGAAGCCGTCTGTTTGGAGGCGTCGATCCTTGCTACAGTGATAGAGCTTATATGTTAGAATGCTTCTAATCAAGCGAGGGCGAAAAATCGTGGCAAACCGCCCTTTCAGGATGGTTCCGGGACCCCGTTTCGCGCTAAGGGCGTTCCGGGGATAGTGCGCTTGAAGGATTAGGACATTGGATAAGCCGGTTAAGAGATCGAGTTTTGACATGGCGGGCCTGCTCGCCTGCGCCCGGGGTGAATTGTTCGGTCCTGGCAATGCGCAACTGCCGATGCCGCCCATGCTGATGTTCGACCGCATCACATCCATCACCGAAGATGGCGGCGACAGTGGCAAAGGCGAAGTGGTCGCCGAATTCGACGTCAATCCCAACCTCTGGTTCTTCAAATGCCATTTCCAGGGCGATCCCGTGATGCCCGGTTGCCTGGGCCTGGATGCGCTCTGGCAGATGGTGGGCTTCTTCCTGGGCTGGATGGGGGGATTGGGGCGCGGTCGCGCCTTGGGCGTCGATGAAGTGAAATTCACCGGCATGGTTCTGCCCGACGCCAAGAAAATCACCTACATCGTGAATTTGAAGCGCGTGATCATGCGCAAGCTGGTCCTGGGCATCGCCGACGGCATCATGAAAGTGGACGGCAAGGTGATCTATGAAGCCAAAGGCCTTCGTGTCGGATTGTTCACCGATGCGGCCACCGCTCTTGCGCAGGCTTCTACGGCGCCCGCTTCGGTCTAGACCGCTTCGAGGATTGTCATGAGAAGAGTGGTCGTCACCGGCCTCGGGATCGTCTCGTCCATTGGCAACAATGTCGATGAGGTGACAGACAGTCTGCGCCATGCGCGTTCGGGCATCGTCACCGCTGACGATTATGTCCGGCTGGGTTTCCGTTCCCAGATCCATGGTAGCCTAAAGATCGATCTGGATGCCGTGGTGGACCGGCGTGCGCGCCGCTTCCAAGGCGATGGCGCTGGCTATTGCTGGGTGGCAATGACCCAAGCGATCGCGGACGCTGGCTTGACGGAAAAGGAAATCTCCAATCCGCGCACCGGCCTGATCGTGGGCTCGGGCGGCCCCTCTACCAGAGCCATCGTCACCGCTGCGGACACGGCGCGCGATCCCGCCAAGGGGCCAAAGCGCATCGGGCCTTTCGCGGTGCCCAAGGCGATGTCGTCCACCTGCAGCGCCAATCTTTCCACCTGGTTCAAGACCAAGGGCGTGAATTATTCCATTTCGTCCGCCTGCTCGACCTCGGCGAACTGCATCGGCAACGCCATGGAGATGATCCAGTATGGCAAGCAGGACATGATGTTCGCCGGCGGCGGCGAAGAACTCGACTGGACGCTGTCGGAATTGTTCGACGCCATGGGCGCCATGTCCTCCAAATTCAACGCCACGCCCGCGAAGGCTTCGCGCGCCTATGACAAGAACCGCGACGGTTTCGTCATTTCCGGCGGCGGCGGAATTCTCATCCTGGAAGAGCTGGAGCATGCCAAGGCGCGGGGCGCCAAAATCTATGCCGAGCTGACCGGCTATGGCGCGACCGCCGACGGCGCGGACATGGTGGCGCCGTCCGGCGAAGGCGCGGTGCGTTGCATGAAGATGGCGCTGGAGCATGTGAAGGGACCCGTGGATTATATCAATCCGCACGCCACCTCCACGCCGGTGGGCGACATTCCCGAGATCAACGCCATCCGCGAAGTCTTTGGCGAGAGGATGCCCGCCATCAGCGCCACCAAATCGCTGACCGGCCACAGCCAGGGCGCAGCCGGCGTACATGAAGCGATCTACACGCTTTTGATGATGGGACACGATTTCATCTGCGAAAGCGCCAATATCGAGGAAATCGATCCCGCCGTGGCCGACGCCAATATCGTGCGCAAGCGGATCGATAATGTGAAGATCAATACCGCCCTGTCGAATTCTTTCGGCTTTGGCGGCACCAACGCGTCGCTGGTGTTTCAGCGGCTGGAAAAGTGATGTCCCGGAATGGAACAGAAAACCCCGCGAGCGGACATTATGGCTGAAGCCAGGACAGGTTTCATGGCCGGCAAGCGCGGCCTGATCATGGGCGTCGCCAACGATCATTCCATCGCCTGGGGCATCGCCCAGATGCTGTCAGGCCAAGGCGCGGAGCTGGCTTTCACCTACCAGGGCGATGCGCAGGCCAAGCGCCTCAAGCCGCTGGCGGAATCCATCGGCAGTAAGATCGTGCTTCCCGCCGATGTGGAAAGCGACGACCAACTGGATGCCGTCTTCGCCCAGCTCAAATCGCAATGGGGGTCGCTAGACTTTGTCGTTCATTCCCTGGCCTTCTCCGACGCCAAGGAATTGAAAGGCCGCTATGTCGACACCACGCGCGCCAATTTCCTCAAAAGCCTCGACATTTCCTGCTATTCCTTCACCGCCGTGGCGCGCCGGGCCGCCCAGCTGATGCCCAAGGGCGGGGCGATGGTGACGCTCACCTATCTCGGCGCCCAGCGCGTGATGCCCAATTACAATGTGATGGGCGTGGCCAAGGCGGCGCTGGAAGCTTCGGTGCGCTATCTCGCCGCCGACCTCGGCAGCGACAACATCAGGGTCAACGCTATCTCGGCTGGGCCGATGCGGACCTTGGCCGGAAGCGCCGTGGGCGATGCCCGCATGGTGTTCAAATGGAACAAGACCCACTCGCCCTTGAAGCGCTCGGTCGAGCTTAACCATGTCGGCGGGGCGGCACTTTATTTGCTTAGTGGCCTTTCGGGCGGCGTCACCGGCGAAGTGCACTTCGTGGACGCCGGCTTCAACGTGGTCGGCATGCCGCCGACCGCGGATCTGAAGGGCTGGACGCCCCCGGAGAACGGGCATGATGAAACGGGTGCCGCATAGATTTATTTTCGCCGGCTTGGCGCTTTTAGCGCTGTCTTCCCCGGGGTTTATCAATTCTGCTTGGGCCGACTGGCGCGATCAGGTTTCTCCCCAGGACGTGGAAAAGCTGGCGCATCTGAACGACGCGCGCAAAGACGCGCTGGGTCAGGCGCGTCATCGTGGCGGGCAGGGCGATGTTCGCGCCATCGGCGCCGTATTCGATCCGGCCCCGCGCGCGATTCCCGAACAGACTCTATCCGGCACTTGGCGCTGCCGCCAGATCAAGCTGGGTGGCATGACGGGCTATTATGTGTTCGACTGGTTCAAATGCCATATCAGCCATGTGAATGGTGGGCTGTGGTTCGAAAAGGACGGCACCCAGCGCATGGCAGGCTATCTGCATCCCCAGGAAGGCATGTGGGTCTATCTGGGTGCGCAGAGCACCAAGGGCGAGCCTATCCACCGCTATTCCGGCCGCGCCGCGTCGGCGGGCGAAGATGTCAATCCCGATGACCAAGTGGGCGTGCTGGTGGGGATCGGCAACAATCATCTGCGGCTCGATCTGCCGTCGCCTGGAACACAAGAATCCGACTTCGACGCGATCGAGCTAGTCCGTTAAACTGACGGAATGAGACTCAACCAAGTCACGCTACCGGCGAAGGATCTCGCCCAGTCGATTGCCTTTTATCAGACGCTGGGTTTGGTGCTGATCGTTCGAAACGATCACTATGCCCGCTTCGAGAATCCGTCCGACAATTCCACCTTGTCGCTGGAGTTGCGCCAAGACGCTGGTGATGGCGTCCATATCTATTTCGAATGCGACGATCTGGATGCGCAGGTCGCTGATTTAAAAGGCAAAGGAATCGCATTCGACAGCGGCCCGGAAGACAAAAGCTGGCGCTGGCGGGAAGCGTGGGTGTGCGATCCCGCAGGCAACCGGCTCTGCTTCTATTTCGCCGGCGAGAACCGGCGCTTCCCGCCCTGGCGCATCACGCAATAAAAAAGGCGGAGCAGGGGAACTGCTCCGCCTTTTCGCCGCGGGAAGGGGTTCTTTGTGTGTCGCGTGTGGGGGGCGAAAACCGCGTCACACTTTTTCTGGAACCTCTTATTTCTCCACGACCGTAATCGTGCCCACCATCCTGGGATGGATGGAGCAGATATATTTGTAAGTGCCCGGCTTATCGAAGCGGTGGGAGAATTTGTCCTTCTCGTCCAGTGCCTGGGAGCGGAAATCATTCGTCAGGCTGACCACGGTATGCGGCTCGCCGTCCTGATTTTCCCAGGTTACGTCCGTGCCCGCCGGCACAGTCACGTCCATCGGATTGAACATGAATTTCTTGATGACGATGACATTCTCGCCCGCCGCCGCCGAGGTGATGAACAGGAACAGGGCGAGCGGATAAGCCAGAAATTGCGCAAAGCGATTCATAGAAAACAATCCTTTTCGATTAGGCGAGTGTGGTGTCGTTGAGGGCGAGGTGATGGCGTTGCAGGCGGATGTCGGTGATGCCCAGCATGTGCTTGAGTTGACCGGCGGGCACCTTCAGCGGCCCCGGGCCGTCGCCCTGACCAGCCTGCGGCTGGGGATAGGCAGTTGAGCGCGCGGTGTGGAAGGTGATGTTGCCTTCCACTTTCTGCACGATTTGGTGGATATGGCCGTTCAGAATGGTCACCGAGCCGAAGCGGCGCAGATAAGACAGCGCTTCTTCGGCATCTCCCGTGCCCCAGCCCCAGCTTTCCAGGATGGTCCACATCGGCATATGCGCGAAGACCACAATGGGCGTGCTGCTGGAGCGCGCCTCCAGGTCCGATTTCAGCCAAGCCAATTGATCGGCGCCGAAGCCGCCCAATCCGTTGGGCTTGAAATTCATCACATTGACCAGTCCGACAAAATGCACGCCCTGGTGATCGAAGCTGTAATAGCCGCGATTGTCCGAAGCCTTGCCGAAGCGGGCGAAATACTCATTGCCCATGCCATCGGTAACGTCATGTTCGCCCGGCACGGTGTGCAATTCGCCCGCCTTCAAGTCCGA
>DATNGI010000075.1:0-55134 GCA_035605955.1 Rhizomicrobium sp. | reverse complement strand
CAATCCCAACAATCCTACCGGCACCATGACGCCCACCGCCCAGATCGAATGGCTGGTGGACAATAAGCCCGCCGGCTCGATCGTGGTGATCGACGAGGCCTATATCCATTTCTCCCGCGACTATCCCAACAACACCACCAGCCACCTGGCGGCGGCAGGCAAGGACGTGCTGATCAACCGCACCTTCTCGAAGATCTTCGGCATGGCGGGCCTCAGGGTCGGCTATGTGATGGGCCGCCCGGATCTTCTGGCCAAGCTCAGGCTGTATGATGGCGGCTATTTGTCGAACATGCTGCCGGTGCCGTCGGTGGCCTGCGCCACGGCCAGTCTCGGCGACAAGGCCACAATGATGCAGCGGGTCAAGACATTGAACGAGAACCGCGCCATGACGGTGGAATTCCTCACCAAGCGTGGCTTGAAAACGATCGGTCCCAGCGAAGCCAACATGGTCATGGTCGATTGGAAGACCAAGGCCGCGAAGGATATGCAGGCGGCGTTCCGCGCCCAGGGCGTGGAGATTGGTCGCGCCTGGCCGGTCTGGCCGACGGTGTCGCGTATCTCCATCGGATCGAAAGAGGACATGCAAGGCTTCTTTGCCGCCTTCAGCAAGGTCGTGTCCGCCTAAAACCGGACGATAAAAGAACGATAAGCCCTCCTTTACCGGAGGGCTTATTTTTTGCGCCAGACGCTGGCGAGCCAGGGCTGCTGCTCGCGTGGCAGGCCCGTGGGGCGGTAGTAATGCTCGACCTCTTCAAAGCCGGCCCCGGTGAGGAAACTCCGCCACTGATCGAGATCGTGATAGGCGCAGTAGCGGCCGTTGAACCAACCCTCTTGGTTGTTGCCGCGCGGGTTGGAACTAAAAAATGCCCCGCCAGACCGGAGCGTGGCGTGGAATTGCGTGAGCAGGCGGGGAAGTTCGCGACTTGGAACATGAAAGAGCGTGGCGTTGGCGAAAAGCCCGTCGAAGCGGTCCACGGGCAGGTCCAGCGCCAAGAAATTCTGCCGCCAGACGTCGAAGCCCTCGGCTTCCGCCATAGCGGCGAATTCGGGGCAACCTTCCAGCCCGATGGCGCGGTGGCCGCGCGCCGCGAAGCTTTTCAAGTCGCGGCCGGGCCCGCAGCCTATGTCCAGAATGTCGAAGGGCGGCGTTCTTTGGATGGCCGATAACAAGGCATCGATGTTCTGGCTGACATCATGGTCGCGGGTCTGCTCGCGGAACGTCTCGGCACGGCGTGTGTAGTCGGCCAGAGTGCTGCGCGCGATTTCAGCCAAATCGTCGGTCATAAACTCATCCGCCATAGAAGACGCGCCGGCCATAAAGCATGGTCACATTGATGCGCCGGTTCTGATAGCCATCCTTGAAACGGATCGTGTCGGTTTCGTGGAAGAGGTCGGAATCGAATATCACCGCCCGGTTGGTACGATGCGGCACCGCGACGGGCTTGGCGCGCTTTTCCGCCAGGAAGGCGCGGATCGCCGCTTCGTCGGAATTGTAGCGGGCGAAATCCCAGTCCAGCGGAGCCTTCTTGTCCCACACGACCAACCCGCCGCTTTCCGGATCGCGATTGGCGTCATCGGGCGTGATCCAGAAATTCACATTCACGGCTGCCTGATCTGCATGCATGGGAATGCCGCTGAGGCTGCTGTCATATTTGAAACCCCAGGTGCGGCGAAGGCCGTGATTGCCGATCGCGGTGGGAAATATTTCGCGCAACTCGTCCGCGATTTGGGCCAGGAGCGGGCAGGCGAAGCCGGTTTCCGGCATGGCGCCCAGGTAACCGTTCTTGTAGGGCCAGCGCCAGATGGTTGAGCCCCAGCAGAAACGGCGCAGGCCTTCCAGCGCGTCTTGCGTCAGAAGATTGTCGATCACCACGATCTGGGGATCGCTCTCTCGCCAGCGCCGGGCAATTTCCTCCGCATTGGCGGGATTGACCGCAGGGCCCTTGATGCGCGCCCCGTCCTCCAGGTGGAAGCCGTCGTCATGGACGCCCATGCCGAGCAGATAGTCGCGCTGTTCGGCATCATGGCGACGCTTGTGCACCGGATCGGTCTCCAGTGTCACGGGTTTGCTGCTTAAGGCTACATCCGCATGCCGGCGATAGGTCGCCATGCCATCCGCCGTGCGCTGCATCTCGCAGAGAATGGCGCCCTTGCGCAGCAGCGTCTCTTCATTGTCCGGCTCCAGCGCCAAGGCCTCATCCGCCGCTGCCAGCGCGTCGGGGAAATTTTGCCCGACAAGGAAAAGGGCGGCGCGTTCCTGCCAGATTTTTACGGCATTGCCGCCTGGTGGAATATCCTTCAGCACCTCGATAGCGCTATGGGCGGTCGAACGCTGCTCGAGCACCGATGGATCTCCCGGCGCGAACGTCAGCGCCTGGTCCAGGCTTTCGACTGCCTCCGCGAAACGCTGCAGGGCCATCAGCGCGCTGCCGCGTCCCTGCCAGGCTTTGGCGTATTGCGGCGACAGTTTCAGCGCCTTGTCAAAACTCTCCACCGCCAGTGCGAACTGCCCCGTGGCATGCAGCGCCGTGCCGCGATTGAACCAGGTCGGCGCATGATCCGGCAGCAGCGCCAGCGCCCGGTCGTAGCTGTCCATCGAGTCCGTCACCCGGCCCAGCTGCTGCAGCGCCACGCCGCGATTGCTCCAGGCGCCGGCGGCGTTGGGCGCGCTCGCCAGCGTGCAATCGAAATCGGCG
The DNA here is from genome assembly GCA_035605955.1 of Rhizomicrobium sp. Taxonomy (GTDB): domain Bacteria; phylum Pseudomonadota; class Alphaproteobacteria; order Micropepsales; family Micropepsaceae; genus Rhizomicrobium. The sequence continues at coordinate 52,438 of DATNGI010000075.1, read as the reverse complement.
ACGGCCTCTTCGAGCCGGCCCAAATTGATCAGGACCAGAGCGCGATTGTAGAGCGCGTCGGCCGATCCGGGATTGAGCGCGAGGGCGCGTTCAAAGCTCGAAAGTGCGTCCCCGGGCGCGCCGATCATGGCTTTCAGCATGCCTTGGAGAACCAGGGCCTCGACGGCGTCGGGGGCAAACGCAAGCGCAGCTTCGACGGTTTCGAGGGCATCGCGAGGACGTTGCTGCTGATATTGCAGCAATGCCAGCCGATATTGCAGCTGGAAATTGGGCGGAGATTGCGCCATCACCTGGCGGTACAAGGCCTCCGCTTCCGCCAACCGGCCTTCCCGATGCAACGCCACCGCCTGGTTGAGAAGCGACTGCAAAGTCATGACCGCACGCTAGCCTAGCGTCCCGGGCAAAACAAAATCATTTCAGCCCTTGATCGCGGCCAAAGGCATCGCCAACTCGACAGGGTGTACCGCGGAGAGCAGTCATGAGCGAAAAACCCGTCAAAATTCCCGGGCCGGACCATCCTATCACCATCGCGCCACATCAGGGCCGCGTCATCGTCCGGCTGGGCGGGAAAGTGATCGCGGACACAAAAAGAGCATTGGCATTGAAGGAGGCATCCTATCCCGTCGCGCTGTATATCCCGCGCGAGGATGCCGACATGGCGCAGCTTTCCCCCACCAGCCACACGACCTATTGCCCGTACAAAGGCGATTGCAGCTATTTCAGCATTCCGGCGGGGGAGATGCGTTCAGTGAACGCGGTGTGGAGCTATGAAAAGCCCTATCCCGCCGTGGCGGCGATCAAGGATCACCTCGCCTTTTATCCCGACCGCGTCGATCAGATCGAAAGTTAGTTTTTTTTGCCCCCTCTGCCCTACGCAACCTTGAGAGGTTGCTATGGGCATGACCAAGCTTCAACAAGGGCTGGCACGCCCTGGTACAGGCCCGCCTACCGGCCGCTCGCCCAAACTCGCGGCGTTCGTCGCTCGAAAAGGTCCGCTGGACCTTTTCGTTCGCCTACAGCGAACCGCTCTTCACCCCCTCGCGTGCGTAGCACGCTTGAGGGGAGGTGCCCGTAGCAGCGCTTATTGCGCGCGGGCGTAAGCCGGCGCGCAAAAGTAAGTTGCGCAGGGCGGAAGGGGTATCGGTAAAGTCGCTAAAGATCCTGATAGCGGGTCTTCGACCCGGCGTGGTTTCTCGCTCACGACACTTGTGAAGGAGAAACCTGTGATCGAGAAAAGTTGTGCCGCCTGTGATTGCGAGTTGGATGGAACCGCCATCAAGGTCACCATTGGCGGCCATGTCGTCGAAGTCTGCTGCGAGGAATGTGCGGACAAGCTGCGCGAAGCTAGCGCCGCTGCCAAGGCGAAAGATTGAGCCATGACATCCAAACCAATACACAAGACCATCGAGACGCCGTCCGCCCGTGTCGGCTATGCCGAGCAGGGGGAGGGTCCCGTCGCTCTTTTTGTGCATGGCGTGCTGTTGAACGGGCATTTGTGGCGCCATCAATTGGCGGGTCTATCGGATATCAGGCGCTGCATCGCTCCCGATCTTCTGGCTCATGGAGCGACCGAAGTTGCGCAGGGCGGCGATGTTTCCGTCACCGCCAACGCACGCATGTTGAAGGAGTTTCTGGACGGACTCGGCATCGACCAGGTGGACCTAGTGGGCAATGATAGCGGCGGCGGTATCGCGCAGATCTTTGCGGCCAATTGGCCCGAGCGGGTGCGAAGCCTCACGCTGACCGATTGCGACACCCACGACAATTGGCCGCCGGAAGCCTTCAAGCCGTTCCTGGCCATGGCGGCGGCGGGCGGGCTGCGCGACACTTTGAACGCCATGCTGGCGGATAAGAGCATCTATCGCTCGCAAGGCGCGCTGGGGCCGGCCTATGAAGATGCCGCGACCGTCACGGATGCCGATATCGAGACCTATCTGCGGCCGCTGGTCAAAAGCGAATCTCGGCTGAGGGATTTTGAGCGTTTTCTGGCTGCATTCGACAACAAGCACACGCTGGCGATCGAGGAGCGGCTCAAACGGTTGACCGCACCCACCCTGATCATGTGGGGCACCGATGATGTCTATTTCGACGTGAAGTGGGCGCGTTGGCTGGCGGCCGCCATTCCAGGCACCAAGCGAAAGGTGGAATTGACAGGCGCGCGTATTTTCTTCCCCGAGGAACGGTGGCAGGACTTCAATCGCGAGCTGCGTGGCCATTGGGGCGGTCGCTAGTATTTTGCGGAGGAACTTCGTTCGTGCTGCGGATTTTCTTGGAACGGCTGCAAAGCCCGATCGGTGAAATGATTGTCGGCGTGGACGAGGCGAGTGCTTTGCGCATCCTGGACTTCACGGACTATGAAGCCCGGATGCGGAAATTGCTGGATCGCCAATATGGCAAGGGCAAGGTCGTGCTGGCACAGGCGCGCAAAGCGTCGGAGGCCGGGCGCGTCCTTGCCCGTTATTTCAAAGGCGATCTGGACGCGATCAAAGGCATCAAGACGGCGAATAGCGGCACGGATTTCCAGCGCAAGGTATGGAAAGCCTTGCGCGCCATTCCCGCCGGGCGCACCACCAGCTATGGCGCGCTCGCCGCAAGCCTGAGCTTACCGCAAGCGGCCCGCGCCGTGGGCCTTGCCAATGGCGCCAACCCCATCGCCATCGTGGTGCCTTGTCATCGCGTGGTGGGAAGCGATGGCAGTCTCACCGGCTATGGCGGCGGCATACACCGCAAAGAGTGGCTTTTGGCGCACGAGGCTGCGCGCTAGCTGTCCCAAATCGGAACGCCTTCCCTCCGTCTGCGCCGGCCTCAATGGCATGGAATATGAAGCTTCTCCGGCAGGAGCGTTCACGCCCTTTCTGGGCGGAAGGAGCATGCCATGCCGATGAGAACCTTGAATTTGCTGACATCCGCGCTGGTGAGCGCGGCCATCATTGCCAGCCCGCTTGCCGCCCAGGCCGGTGGCGTGTCCCATCCGGGCACATATGGCGGCATCTCCAAGCCGGCGCCGGTTTCCACCTGCGGACCCGGGCCCAGCCACCCTTCCCGGCCGGTCACCATCAACAACAATATCAATGTCTATAAGCGCACCACCATCGACAACAACATTAATGTCTACAAGCCGGTGACCATCAACAAGACGATCGACAATTCGAAGAATGTCGACATCACCAACAATATCGACAATTCGAAGAACATCGATATCACCAAGAATATCGACAATTCCAAGACGATCGATAATTCCAAGAATATCAGCATCAACAAAAGCATCGTGATCAACAAGAACAACAACAATAATATCTCGGTGAGCGCGGAAGCCTCCGCCAGCGCGGTCGCCAATGCGGCCGCCTTCGGCGCCGGTGTTGGTGCGGCCGCTGTTGTGGTAGGCGGCGGCGGCTTTGCGCCGGAAGCACCTCAGGCCTTTATCGGTGGCGAACTTGGCACCCTGTCCGTGGCCGCCGCGCCCCAGCAATGCACCATCGAGGAAGCCACCATCGTCAAATCCATTCATGCGGTTTGCGTCACCATCGATCAGCACGAATTCCCCGCCTCCCATATGACGGGCGATACCTGGATCAGCGCCAGCTATGAAGGCGAGGTGGCGCGTTGCATTCCCGGCGCGCATCTGAAGATCAATATCGGCAAGGTGGTGCAATCGAACCAAGGTCTGGCGGCGGGCATCTCCAAAGGCGAGATGCTGGAATGCGGGCCGCACGAAGCCTTGCGTCACTTTAAAGACGGCATGCTGAAATGCGCGCCGGCTGTTGCCGTGCCCGACTGCACCGAGCGCACCAACTTACGCAAATATGGCAGCGCCGATATGTTCTTCTCCTACCGGGCGCAAGTCTGCCTGGAGACGCATGAAGAATATTCGGACCGGATGGCATCCGTCGGCCGTTAACCCCGGCCTTAAAGGTCTTGCGGAAAATCTCCGATCCGGATCAATTGGGGCCGCTTACGGGGTTTTCCTTGCGCATTCTCTATCATCACCGCACGGCCGCGCTGGACGGCATGAGCGTTCATATCGAACGTCTGGTGTCGGCTTTGCGCGCGCGCGGCCATGACGTGCGCGTGGTGGGCCCCACAGCCACTGAATCCAAAGCCGGCGGCAGTGGTGGTCTGGAAAAGCTTTCCGATTTTCTGCGCGCGGTTCTCCCGGCCGCCGCATTTGAGTTTCTGGAATTGGCTTACAACATCCCCGCCTATCGCCGGTTGAAGCGGGAAGCGGAATCCTTCAAGCCCGACATTCTTTACGAGCGCAACAATCTCTATCTCCTGGCCGGGTTGTGGCTGAAACGCAAATTGGGCCTGCCCATGATCCTGGAGATCAACGCGCCTTTGTTCGAAGAGCGCGCCCGCTTCGGCAAGCTCAAACTCAAGGGCATCGCGCGACGGGCCGAGCGGTCGCTTTGGATGGACGCCGATGTGGCGCTGCCGGTGACGAAAGTGTTGGCGGATATGGTGGCGAAGATCCGTGGGGACCGCGCCATGACAGTGATCCACAATGGCGCCGATCTCGACGACGTGCCGCCGCCAGGAACCGACATGCGCGCGCGCCTGGGTCTTCAAAACAAGATCGTGCTGGGTTTTGTCGGCTTTGTGCGGCCCTGGCATGGCTTGGAGTGGGCAATCCATGCGCTGCCGCGGTTGAACGCAGATGTTCATCTTCTGGTCGTGGGCGACGGCCCGGCGCAGGGGGATCTGGAAAAAGAAGCTGAAACGCTCGGCGTCAGGCCTCGCGTACATTTCGTCGGCCGCGTGCCGCATGACGATATCGCGGCTTATGTGCAGAGTTTCGACGTCGCGTTGCAGACCAAAGCGGTGGCCTATGCCTCGCCGCTCAAGATGTTCGAATATATGGCGCTTGGGCGCGCTATCGTTGCGCCCGACCAGCCCAATCTGCGCGAGATTCTCAAAGCCGATAGCGACGCGCTTCTGTTCGATCCCGGCGACGAATCCTCATTCTTCTCGGCGCTGGAACGGCTGAGTGGGGATGCGGGTCTGCGTGAGCGGTTGGGAAAGGCCGCGCGCCGCTCGGTGGAGGATACGCCTTTCACCTGGGCGGAAAATGCGCGACAGGTGGAAAGCCTGGCGCACGGTCTTTTGGCAAAAAAAGCCCACGCCTAGGCGCGGTTTCTCGACTGTTAACCATGAGAAACAAGGCTTTCCGCCGCCTGTCAAAAGCGGCTTGCCTGGGGCGTCCGCATTTACCTAATCTTCATTAGTCTTAACGGCGCGTGCTACGGGTTCCGCGCGCTTTTTCTCATTTTCATTCGCATTCGGTTGTGCGGCGAAGGCCGATGACGAGTGGGTTTGGCGTGGCTTTTCTTGCGACCGGCCCGATGGAAATGCTGGGGTGGAAGATCTTGCGAACGGTAAGAAGATGGGATGGAGCAGCGATATCCATTCTGTTCCTGATCGTGTTTGGGCTGGCCGCGCCTGCGTGGTCGGCGTTGCCGGCTGGGCCGCATGAGAGCGAAAAGCCGCCTAAGGAGCAGCCCGCCATTCAATTGACCCGCGTTCAGCTCGGTTCCTGGCGCACTGCCATCGAGGCGGCGAAGGGTTGGAACCGCATCCAGAAGCGGGCGGGGGGCGCGATGGACGGGCTTTCGCCGCGCGTGGTTCCCGCTTCTTTGCCGGGTCGTGGCATCTTCTACCGCTTGTGGGTCGGTCCGGTGCTGAAGGCTAGCGCCAGCGATTTCTGCGCTCGGCTGCAAGCACGCCGCATCGATTGCGTTCTCGCGCCGCGCGATGCACCTGTCGCCGCGCCCGGTACTGACCTGTACCAAGCCAGCGAGAAACCATAACGATCCTGTTAACTGTCACTTTTCTGCTAACCATGCTTCGCCGAGAACTGCGACAAACTTCAGGAAATATTATAGTCTGTAAGTTGTAATTCCGGGCCAGTCACGCTGCTGGTTCGCCGGTTGGGCTTACGAGCAAGGATACACTTGTCGCGACGTGCGTTTGCCGCAGGGCCTGCTGGCTTTGGCGCCGCGACTTGGTACAGGGCTTGCTTGGGAAGTGGCCGAATTGGACGGAATTGAGGGGGGGTTCACATGCATCGTGCTCTGCTGTCGATCGCAGGCTTATTCCTGCTTCTGATGCCGGTTGCGGCCCACGCTCAGGCGACAAACGCCACACCTCCTCCGATCCCCATGATGGACCCGGTTGTTGCGGCCAATTACCAGATAGGGCCGGGCGACGAATTGCAGATTTTCGTCTGGAAAAACCCGGACTTGTCCGTGAGCGTGCCGGTTCGCCCCGACGGCAAGATTTCCGTGCCGCTGGTTGCCGACATGCAGGCCCAGGGCAAGACGCCGACCCAGCTTGCCAGCGATCTGCATGCCGCGCTGGCCAAATACATCCAGGAACCCGTGGTCAGCGTCATGGTGAAGACCATTTCCGCGCCGGGTAGCTCTGCTTCGATCCGGGTCATCGGCGCCGCGGCCACGCCCAAATCCGTCCCATACCGGGCCGGCCTGACGGTGCTTGATGTCATCATCGATGTGGGCGGGCTTACGACTTTCGCCGCCGGCAATGACGCCCAGCTCATCCGCAACCAGAACGGCACCAGCCGCAGCATTCCGCTGCATCTGCGCGACCTGATGAAGGGCGGCGACATGAAGGCGAACATGCAACTGATGCCGGGCGACGTTATCAGCATCCCGGAACGCGGATTCTAAAAAGATAAACCCCGCCCCGAGGGGCGAATTCAACGAGACGAAAAGAACAGAGAAATGGTCGGCACGGTCCTCAGTCTGCTTTATGACGAATTGGTGCGCATCTGGTGCTATCGCTGGACGGCGATCATCACGGGCACGATCCTTTTCCTTTTGGGTTCCGCTTATGTGATGCAGAAGCCCAATGTCTATGACTCCTGGGCCCAGATCTACATCAGCAAGCAGACGCCCTTGGCCCAAGCCGCCTCCAACGTCTCGCTGGTGGGGGCAGAATATGGCAACGCCTATGTCGTACAGAAGACGATCCTGAACGATCAGAATCTGCGCAAGGTGGCCGAGCAGCTCGATCCGGCGCTCAATCGCTTGACCCCCGGCCAGCAGCAATCCGCCATCACCACGCTGAGAAACCGCATCGAGCTCGACACCGATCAGGGCGATGGCTTCGTCGAATTCCATTACAAGGCCGCTGACCCCCTGCGCGCCCGCCGCGTGGTGCAGCTCCTGGTGAATTTGTTCTTGGACGCCAATGACGACCGCGCCCAGCGCGATCTCAGCCAAGCCGATCTGTTCCTGGACGCGCAGATCGCCGTCTATCAGCGCAAGCTTTCTGAATCGCAGCAGAAGCTGAACGAATTTCATCAGCGCTACGGCCAGGCCGCGCCCGCCATCGACAGCGCCGAGGAGGCCGAAGCCGTGGCCGATGTCGCCGCCGCGCGCGCCACGCTCAGTTCCGCTCTGAACCGCGACGGTGCGGGACCCGTGCAGCAGGACCAGATCGCGGCGCTGGAAGCCAAGATCGCGCAGCTCCGCCTGCAATATACCGATCAATATCCGGACGTGATCGCGGCCAAGCAGCAGCTCGCCATGCTGAAGCAGGCGCAGCCGCAGGCGAAGGTGGGTGAAAGCCCGTCCGTCATCACCGCCCGCGCCGAGCTTGCCAATGCGCAGGCCCGGCTGCGCAAGTCGCGTTTCAGGCCCGAGCTGCCGCCCCAGATCGCGGCCCAGGAAGCCGAACTGAAGCGCACCGACGACATCCTGCGCAGTTCCTACCAGGAGCTTCTGTCGCGCCGCGAGGCCGCCAAGATGTCGCTCGCCGTGTTCGGCGCCAACAACAAGGCGAAGTACCAGATCACCAACCCACCCACGCTGCCCGCTTTCCCGATCGGCCCCAACCGCCCGCTCTTTTTGATCGGCGTGGTGCTGGCGGCCATCGCGGGCGGCATCGGCGCGGCGTATCTGCGCGGCGCCATTACCGGCGTGTTCGTGGCGCCTCGCGAACTCGAGGAAGCGTTCCAGCTGCCAGTGATCGGAACGATTTCGTGGGAAGAGACCTGGCACACCGGCGCCGCGGCCGAGAACCCGCGTCATGCCGCCATCTTTGTCGCCTTCGGCGCTGTTTTGCTGGTCGCGACAGTCTTGGTGCTCTTCTCCATGTCGCCGGAGCTGCAGGCGCTCTATCGCACTTATTCGACAAGTCTGTTGCACCAATTTGTGAGATAAAGGGCGGCACACCGCGATGAATGAGATGAAAAAAGTTCCATTTACGGGCCGCGCCTTCCCTGCCGACATCACCCCCGTGGATGCCAGCATCGTCACGCCGGGAGAGACGCAGATCATCATGCCGGCCAATAGCCTTGCCGATCTGGAGAACCGCCAGGACCGTGGCGGCGTGGTCAAGCGGGTCGGTTCTGTCGCCACGCCGCATTTTGACGAGTCGCGCACGCGCGAGGATTTCCGCGTCGTCAAACGGCACATCTTGTCGCGCATCGACCATGAGCGGGGCGAGAAGGACAAGGATCCGCGCACCATCCTGGTGACCAGCGCGTCCCCTCAGGAAGGCAAGACCACCGTCGTGCTGGGCCTGGCCATGAGCTTCATCTTCGAACGTGATTACAGCGTGATCCTGATCGACGCGGACATGCGCTCGCCGGAATTGTCGCGCCGCATGGGCCTGGCTGGCGAGTTGGGTCTGCTCGACTATCTGGAGAATGACGAGATCGGGATCGAGGACATCGTCTACCCCACCAGCGTCAAAGGCGTTTACGCCGTCCCCTCCGGACTTCCGCGTATCACCGCGCCGGAGCTGATCGCCAGCGAGCGGATGACCCAGCTGCTCAAGACCTTCCACGATGGTTCCGCCAAAAGGATTGTGATCATCGATTCGGGTTCCGTGCTGGCCTGCAGCGAGACCATCTCGCTCGCCGGCTATGCCGGTCAGCTCCTGTTTGTTGCCGCCAAGGGACAGACAAGGCGGAAAGACATTGACGAAGGCCTGGGCATCCTCCACCGCCAGGCTGGGCCGATTGACGAGTCCCGTGTTGCTATGGTCTTCAATAAGACCGATCATTCACGGTCGCCGGTCCGGTATTCAAGGAATTCGTGACTCGGCGTCACTTTTCTGACGCGAGGGGATATGCAGTTTCGGGGGGTATCTAGGACCGGGCGTGCCGGCGGGGTTGGTTGTGCTCTTTTGCTCGCCCTGGGTGTGCCTTATTCCGCCTCCGCCCAAGTCTTTGTCGGCGGCAATGCTTCCAGCATGCTGAATTCCGGCGCCTTCGCGACCACGGGCGAAGTCGACACAAGGGATCTCGCCGTGATCCCGATGGTGGGGCTGCAGGAAGCCTTCACGGACAATGCGCTGCTGACTCAGAACAACAAGGAATATGACTTCATCACCCGGCCTATGGTGGGCGCGGAAGTGCGCTCTCAAGGCGGCCCGCTGGTGGGCAATGTGAGCGCCCATGCATTCTACGATATTTATGCCCGCGAAGGCGATTTGAGCGGATTTGCCGCCGACGCGCAGGGCATCGCGACCTACACCCTGGTTCCAGCCTTCCTGACCATCGATGCCAACGGCTTTCTGACCAACACCTATGTCACCAGTTTCGGTGTTGCGGCCCAAGACCGCGTCGGGTTGGCCAATCGCGTCCAGGTTGCCGATTATTCCATCGGACCGCACGTGACGACGACGGTGGGCGATTTTGCGGATCTCAATGCCATCGGGCGATTCTCGCAGGTCTTTTTCGATAATCCCAACAACGGCACGGCCCTGATACCGGCGGATTCCACCATCGAGCAGGGAATCGCGACGCTGGATACCGCCAACCGCTTTGCCGGATTCCAATTCGTCACCGCGGCGCAGTATGTCCGTGACGACCACAATTTCGAGAGCTACGGCGCTACGCAATCCGCATTCGTCAACATCATGGACGACCTTCGGGTCATTGCGCGCGGCGGTTATGATGCCGCCACCGATCCCGGCATCGTCGATATTCATGCTGCGATGTGGAGCGCGGGTCTCGAATATACCATCAATCCGCAGTCCAAGATTTCGGTGGAGCGCGGCGAGCGCTTCGATCATGTCGCTTGGACCGCGGACTTGCATTTGCAATTGTCCGACAGAATTTACGTCGATGGCCATTACAATGAGATGCTGCAGCCCGATCAGCTTCAGATAAACAGCAGCTTCACCAATTTTGTGACGGATGCGACTGTGCTTCCCGCGCCGCTGGTCCAGAACACTTTTGGCATCACCAATGATTTGAACGGCCAGGTTTCGCTGAACAAATTCGCGAACCTGAATATCGCTTATGACTGGGAAGGCGACCGGATCACTTTCGGAGCGAACTGGAACGACCAGTTGTTCCTTGCGAGTAATTTGCGCGGCCAGTCCATCGCGGCGACCGCCGCTTACGACCGCAGGATCGCCGCAGATCTGAGCGCCAATGTTGGCCTTGCCTATTGGCGTACGCTGGCAAGCCCTCTGTTTGCCCCCAGCGAGCTCTACAACGCCACGGCCAGCCTGCAATATGATGTGAATACGACCTTAAGGGTTTACGGCGGCTATACGTTCGAGCACCAATCTCAGCTCAACGCAGGTGGCATCAGCATCAGCGAGAATGTTATTTACGCCGCCGCGGCCAAACGCTTCTGATCGCTCTCATGGTGTCCGCGCCGGATCCTTCCGCCATCGTCAACGCCTTGTCGGTGGATGTGGAGGATTATTTCCAAGTTCAGGCGCTGGCCGATGCCTATGACCGGTCGCAGTGGGAGCATTGCGAATCCCGGGTGGAGCGCAACACAGACGCGCTGCTGGAGATTTTCGCGGGCGCCGGCGTGAAGGCCACCTTCTTCACCCTTGGCTGGATCGCCGAGCGCCATCCCCAACTGGTGCGTGCCATCGTGGCGGGCGGCCATGAGATCGCCAGCCACGGCTATTGCCACATCCGCGTGGATTCCCAGATGCCGGAGGACTTTCGCGCCGACATCAGGCGGACCAAGAAGATCCTGGAAGATATCGGCGGCGTGGCGGTCAAGGGTTATCGCGCCGCCACTTTCAGCATGGGTGACAGAACGCCCTGGGCGTGGGGCGTGCTGGAAGAAGAAGGCTATCGATACTCCTCCAGCATCTATCCGGTGAAGCGGGACAATTACGCCAATCCCAATGCGCCGCGGACCGTCTACCGCCCGGCCGGTGTGCGCGATTTGATCGAAGTGCCCATCGCCACGGTGCGGATCGGGTCCAAGAATTATCCGGCGGGTGGCGGCGGCTATTTCCGGTTTTTGCCGTACTGGGCTTCGCGCGCCGCGATCGCGCGCATCAATCGCCGCGACCAGGCGCCGGCTGTGTTCTATCTCCATCCCTGGGAAATCGATCCCGGTCAGCCGCGCGCCGAAGGCGTCTCCGCCAAGTCGCGCTTCCGGCACTATCTCAATCTGGCCAAGACCCAAGAGCGCCTCAGCCGGCTCACGCGCGATTTCCACTGGGGCCGCATGGACTCGATTTTTCTGGCAGGGTCCTCGACGCGGGCGCCGACCCTGACCCGCGATGCTGCTGCCTGACACAGACGCGGCTTCTGCCGAATGGGACGCTTTCGTCGCCTCCCGGCCTCAGTCCAATTTCTTTCAGCTCTCCGGCTGGCGCAAAGTCGTGCAACGCACCTTCGGCCATGACTGCCCGTATCTGATGACCCGCCGGAATGGCGCCATCGCCGGCGTGATGCCCCTGACCGAGATCAAAAGCCGGTTCTTCGGGCATTTCCTGATCAGCAACGGCTTCACCGTGGGCGGCGGTCCCTTGGCGGACGGGCCCGAAGCGCTCGCCGGGTTGGTGAGAGAAGCCGAGGAGCTGGGCCGCGCGCGCAAGGTCGCTTATGTCGAATTGCGCGATTGCGGCAAGGCTGGTCCCGGCTGGCAGCCGAAAGACGATCTCTATGCCGGCTTTGAGGGGCCGCTCGCGGCCAATGAAGCCGACAATCTGAAACAGATTCCCCGAAAGCAGCGCGCCGTGGTGCGCAAAGCGCTGGAGCAGGGGTTCACGGTTTCCATCGAACGCACCATCCGGCCCTTTTTCGATCTTTATGCCCGCACCTTGCGCGATCACGGCACGCCGATCCTGCCGCGCCGCTTTTACGAAAATCTGCTGACGGTGTTCGGCGATGGCTGTGAAATCCTCACCATCCGCAAAGACGGCGTCCCGATATCCAGCGTGATGAGTTTTTTCTATCGCGACAAGGTCTTGCCTTACTACACCGGCAGCCTGGTCGAGGCGCGCAAGAGCGGCGCCAACGACATGATGTACTGGGCCTTGATGCGCCGGGCGGTGGAGCGGGGCGCCACCATCTTCGATTTCGGCAGAAGCAAGGTCGGCACGGGTCCCTACAGCTTCAAGAGCAATTGGGGGTTCGAGCCGCGCCCCATCACCCATCAATATCTTCTGATCGGGCGTGATACGCTGCCCAATCTCAATCCCACCAATCCGCGCTATGCCAAGGTGATCGCGGCCTGGCAGAAACTGCCGATTGCCGTCGCCAACGCGATCTCACCCTTTATCAGTCGCGACCTGGCTTGAGCGGCCATGCAGCACGCGCGCAATAAGCTCGTCGAGCCTGTCCAGATGATGCGCCCAGCTGTGATGTTCGATCACGGCGGCGCGGGCCTTGGCGCCCAGGCTTTCAGGGGCGCGGCCTTCCAGCACCGTGATAACCTGATCCGCGAAATCGGCGGCGTCGCGCGCCACCAGCAGATCGATGCCGGGCCGCGCTGCGATTCCGTCCAGGGCTTCCGGTGTGGTCACCACCGGTCTCGCCATCGCCATACCTTCCAGCACTTTATTCTGAATGCCGCGCGCGATCTTGAGCGGCGCCACGATGGCTTCGGCTTGCTGCAGCCAGGGCCGCATGTCGGTGACAGAGCCCGTCACCGCGACACCATCGATCTTTGCCAGCGCCAGCACGGCAGGCGCGGGTTTGGCGCCCACGACATTGAGATGGGCATGCGCCACGCGGCGCCGCACCAGCGGCAGGACGTCGTTGGCGAACCAGCTCACCGCCTCGATATTGGGTTTGTAGTCCATGGTGCCGCTGAAGACGATGGCGCCGGGGTCAGCGGCGCCGAATGTTTCTTGCGGCCGAAAGAAATCCGTGTCGACGCCGTTGGGCACGACATGAAGGTTTGCGGCCCCAGGCACAAGCCCCGAGAAGATTTTGCGCTCGGTTTCGGACACGAAGATGCTGGCGGCGGAAGCGGCCGCGATTTCGGTCTCATAGCGGATCAGCCGGCGGAATTCCGCGCCATAAAGGGCACGCTTGGGGCCGCGGCTCGCCGCTTCATAGGCGCGCCATTTCTCCGCGTCGGCATCGACGAAATCCGTGATCAGCCGGGTTTTGCCTTTGAGGCGGCCCTGCACGAACTGGGCGGCGGCCGAGGAGAAGACAAAAACCAGATCGGGTTCGACTTCTCGCAACACATCATCGCACCAATGCATCAGGCCGGGATGGAAAAAGCGCCTCACGCTGAGGGGCGCGCCGCTGAGGGTCGCGCCGGCCAGATTGACGCCCGTTTGCCAAAGCCCGACATGGCCGAAATAGGCCCCGCGGAATTCCTTGGCTGCGGAGGCGAGATGCGCAAGATCGGCGGCATCATCGGCGGGGGCGCCCAGCCAGATATCGTGCCGCCCGGCCAGATGCTTCAGCTCGTGAAACGCGCGGATCTTGTCGCCCTTGTTGGGCGGGAACGGCACGCGATGTGCAAGAAACAGGATCTTCGCCACGACGTCCCCAAACCAGGCGGATTAACTTTTGTGGCATTAAAGGACAAAAGTAAATTATGTGCGGTCTGACGGGCCTGTTCGATTGCCGGGGCGAGCGCAATTTCGATCCCGCCCTGATCCAGGCGATGACGGATGCGGTGGCCCATCGCGGTCCCGACGGCGAAGGCGTGTTCAACGCGCCCGGCGTCGCCCTGGGGCACCGGCGGCTCGCCTTCATCGATCTGGCCGGAGGCATCCAGCCCATGGCCCTGGCCGACCGCTCACTCACCATTGTCTTCAATGGCGAGATCTACAATTTCCCCGATCTGATGGCGGAGCTGAAGGCGGCGGGCGCGCAGTTTCAGACCCGCAGCGACACCGAAGTGATCCTTCATGGCTGGCGGCATTGGGGCACGGGCCTGTTCGCGCGGCTGAGAGGCATGTTCGCCTTCGCGCTGTGGGACGCGCGAGAGCAATCGCTGATCCTGGTGCGCGACCGTTTCGGCAAGAAGCCCATGCATTATGCCGCGTTGCCGGACGGCAGCCTGGTGTTCGGCTCGGAGATCAAATCGCTGCTCAAGGTGCCGGGCTTGGACCGCCGTCTCGATCCCGAAGCAGTGGAGGATTTCTTCACCTACGGCTATGTGCCCGATCCCAAAACCATCTATGGGGCGATCCGAAAATTGCCGGCGGCCAGCGCCCTGATCGCACGCCGCGGCAAGCCTTTCGAGACGCTGCGTTACTGGAATCTGCTGGATGACTTCCCCGTCACGCATGCGGGGAAAGACGCCAAGGCGGAGATGGTCGAATTGCTGCGCCATTCCGTGAAGCTGCGCTTGATCTCCGATGTCGAAGTGGGCGCGCTGTTATCGGGGGGGGTGGATTCCAGCGCCGTGGTCTCGCAAATGGCGGGGCTGGAGGCGCAATCCATCAGCACCTTCTCCATCGGTTTCAAGGAGAAGGATTACGACGAGAGCCCTTACGCGGAGGCGGTTTCGACCCGCTATCACACGCGGCATCGCAGCCAGATCGTCGATCCCGCCGATTTCAGTCTTCTGCCCAGGCTGCCTTCGATCTATGACGAGCCGTTCGGCGACATCTCCGCGCTTCCGACTTTCGCGGTCTGCAAGCTGGCGCGGCAATCCGTGAAAGCGGCCTTGACCGGCGATGGCGGTGACGAAGTGCTGGCCGGCTATCGCCGCTATGCCTTCTTCGCCGCCCAGATGCGGGCGCGGGGCTTCATTCCGGATGCCGTGCGCCGGCCGCTTTTTTCCTTCCTGGCGGACATTTATCCGCATGGCGCATCGCTGCCGCGCTACCTGCGCGCCAAGACGACGTTCCGGGAATTGTCGCTTTCTCCGGCCGAAGCCTATCTGCGCATGGTCCAGGCTTTGCCCAACGAGATGCGAGCCGGATTTCTGTCGCCCGACTTCGCCAAGTCCCTGTCCGGCTATGACAGCGGCGATATCGTGCTGCGGCACTTCAATGTCGATGAGAAGCTGGATGTGCTGCAGCGGGCGCAATATGCCGACATTATGACGTATCTGCCGGGCGACATCCTGACCAAGGTCGATCGTGCCAGCATGGCCAATTCGCTGGAACTGCGCGCGCCGTTCCTGGATCAGGAATTGGCGCAATGGGCTTTCGCCTTGCCGGACGATCTGAAATTGCAGAAGGGGCGGGGTGGCAAAGCCATTTTGAAGCAGGGGATGGAGGATTTCCTTCCGGGCGATCTGCTCTATCGCCCCAAAAAAGGGTTCACCATTCCCGTTTCCGAATGGTTTCGCGGATCGCTCAGCGGCGATGTCCGGGCGCTGGCGGGGAATGGCCGGCTGCGGGACAGCGGCTATTTCAACTCCGACGCCATCTCCGCCATGGCGGAAGACCATATCGCGGGACGGCGCGATTTTTCCAAGCCGTTATGGCTTCTATGGGTGTTCGGAAGTTTCCTGGAGCATGCCGCCCAGGCGAGTTGAAGATTTCAACCGGGCGATCGTTCAGATCAGACGCGCCACGGCATCCAGTGCCGTCCATCCCACCGCTGCCAGTCCGGCCCAGATCAGCAGGCAGAGGCCGAAAGGAATGCGGCTGTCATTTTCCATCGGCATATCGTCGGATTCCAGGAAACGGCTTGCCAACCGCGACGCGGGAAAAGGAACAATATTGGTGTTCGCAGCGCGCTGACGCACGGGACCGCCCTTCCACAGGAAGCCAAAGACCTTTGGCCTGAGCGGGTTATGTAGCGCTTGCATGGGTTAACAATTTACTTATCGCTCAAGCGCTGGCAAGTGATTCGAAGTTCCCGCGCGCCGCCTCGGCGATGGCGGGATTGAAACGATCCGCAAATCCATGACGCGCTGCGGCCGCGAACAAGGCTTTGTTGGCGCGCGCGGTCTCTTCCCAGCTGAATTGTTCGGCATAGGCGCGCACGGCGCCGCGATCCGGCAAACGCGCACGCAACTGTTTGATTGCCTCAGCCAGCGCCGGCGCCGAACGTTGTTCGACCATCACACTCAAGGCGGGGTCGCGCAGGACTTCAGGCGTGCCGTTCACATTGGTTGCAACCACGGGTGTACCCGAGGCCATCGCCTCCAGCAGGACATTCGCCCAGCCTTCGCGCGACGACGCCAATACGAAGATGTCGGCGGCACGATAGGCTTCGCTGAGCGCATCATGCGCAATCTCACCCAGAAAGCGGACGCGTGCGGCGACGCCCTTCTCGGTGGCGATGCGTTCAAGCTCTGCGCGCATCGGGCCAGAACCGGCGATCAGCAATTGCGCGTCCGGCAGCTCGCCCAGTGCGGCGATGATCAGCTCATGGCCTTTGCGCGGGATCAGGCTTCCTACCGACAAAAGCGTAAAGCCGGAAAGGCCCAGCTTGGCGCGTGCGGCCGCGCGGTCGCCCGGCGAGAAACGTTGAAGATCGACGCCATTGCGCAAAGCGACGATGCGCGATGCCGGTTCGCCCAGTTCGACCAACCGCTCTTTCAGATCTTCGCAAACCGTGATGAGGGCGCTGGCCTTGCGCGCCGCCCATTGTATCTGCGCGCGCTCTGCCGGCGATTGCGGGATCAGCGTCAAGTCGGTGCCGCGGCCGGTGATCAGCAGCGGCAGGTTCAGCTCCTCCGCCAGCCGCGCCGCCGCCACGCCATCGGGATAGAAATAATGGGCGTCGATGAGGTCGAATTTCCTGTCTCCCATCTTCGCCAGCGCCCGCCGCGCCGCGCGATAGAGGAAATGGGGGGTCAGCCGGGCGCCAATCTTGGGAATAACCAGGTAGCGGGGGTGATAAATGGTCAGGCCATGGCGCGTCTCCACGCCCGGCACGCGCGCAAAGGTGGCGTAGCGACCAAAAGCAGGATGTGCCACGGGGAACCAGGGAACCGGCGCCAGGACGGTCGCCTCCACCCCCCCTTGGGCCAGGGTGTGACGCAGCCGGTTTTCCACGAAAACCCCGTGGTTGGGCTGGACCCGGTTAGGGTAAAGGGTCGAAAAAACCAAGGCGCGAAGCACGCTCGTCTCCCAATTCGCCAGCTTGGCAGCCTAGTTGCTTGGTCGCCCACAGAAAACGCTGCGCGGCCAGGAACGTTATGAACCGTCAACCGTAGAACTTGTCTTAAAACTGCAACTGCACATTGATCTGTGGTTGCCCTGGGGTGGTTAAAGTCTCATTTTTGGACGGGTTTGGCAGCTTCCCGACGTGGCACACAAGTTGCAGCGTCGTCAGCAGGTTTCCGGGTTTTCGGCCCAGGAATCTCTGAAGCATAAAGTAATTGGGCGTGGGGTTCGGTGAAGATTTTCGGTCATCATGTTGCGGCACCTTCGGTGGTGCTGGCGGGGCTTGATGGAGCCCTGTTTCTAGCCGCTTTGCGGCTGCTCAGTATCGAGCAGCATTGCTCCATCTGCTATTTCAACAGCCTGGTCCATCTCGATCTGAAGCGGGCCTCGGCACTCGCCGCCGTCTTCGTG
Source organism: Rhizomicrobium sp. (assembly GCA_035605955.1). GTDB lineage: Bacteria > Pseudomonadota > Alphaproteobacteria > Micropepsales > Micropepsaceae > Rhizomicrobium. The sequence goes on along the minus strand of DATNGI010000075.1, from coordinate 34,759 downwards.
CTCCTGTGCGCTTCGGTCGGCATCTACAACGCCGACGCGCTCTCCAGCTTCCGCATCTTCCTCAAACGCTTCGCGGTGGCCTGGCAGCTGATCTTCATGCTCGCGGTCGGCTTCTTCGGCGTCACCAAGATCACCGAGGGTTTGCCCTTCGGCTGGTTCATGGGCATCATGGCGCTTGCCATCGCCATCTTCATGATGGTGCTGCTGACGGTCAGATTCTTCTTCCATCTCTATTATCGCAGCCCCTTCCTGAAAAAGCGGGTGTTGGTGCTGGGTCAGGGTGTCAAGGCCGACGCCGCGACCGCTTACATGACCGGCCCAGGCAAGAATCATCTCAAGCACATCCGCACGATCGGCCATGGCCGATTGGTCGAGAACCGCCTGACCTGGGTCGTGCAAGGCAATCTGGCTTTGGGCGAACCGGCCTTGGCCGAAGCCACGCCTCTGCTCCAGATCGCGCAGGCGTTGCGCGTGGACGAGATCGTGGTGGCGGTGGACGACAAGCGCGGCCTGGCGGTGTGGGACTTGCTGGAGTGCCGCCTCAACGGCATCGACGTGATCGACTATCTGAATTTCTGGGAACGCGAATTCAACCAGATCGACATTTCCCATGTCGGACCGGGAACGCTGGCCTTCACCGGCGGATTTCATTTCAACCGCCGCCGTCGCGTGTTCAAGCGCGTGGCCGATTTCACCGTGAGCCTTTTCTTTCTGGCGGCCGTCCTGCCCATCACGCTTTTGGTGGCGCTGGCGATCAAGTTGGAGAGCAGGGGGCCGGTCTTCTATCGCCAGGAGCGCGTGGGCTTGAACGGGCGCATCTTCCGCGTCTGGAAATTCCGCAGCATGCGCACCGACGCCGAGAAGGACGGCGTGCCGCGTTGGGCTTCGGCCAAGGACAATCGCGTCACGCGCGTGGGCCGTTTCATCCGCGCCACGCGTATCGACGAGATACCGCAAATTATTAACGTGCTGGAAGGAGATATGAGCTTTATTGGGCCCAGGCCCGAGCGGCCCTATTTCGTCCAGCAATTGCGCCGGGAGATGCCCTATTACGATCTCAGGCATCGCGTCAAACCGGGCATCACCGGCTGGGCGCAGGTGAATTACCGCTATGGCGAATCCATCGAGGATGCGCGGCAGAAGCTCGCTTACGATCTTTATTACGTGAAGAACAATGATTTCTTCCTCGATCTCACCATTCTGGTTCAGACCGTGCGCGTGATTATGTTCGCGCACGGTGCACAATAGCGGCCGGATCGCCGGAGAGGTGATCGATGCAGGCAGCAGACGCGACAGCAAGAAAGATCCCGACGGGCCCGGTCTCTGAAAAGCCTCAGGGCGGACTGAGATCCGCCACCAGGACGGTGCCTTTCGTGGGCACCGAAGCCGGGCTGAAGCGCGTTGCCCTCATCGGCGTCGGCGAAGCGGCCCAGGCGCATGCCGACGCCATCAAAAGCCTGAAGAATATCCGGCTGGAAGGAATCATCGACCCCGATCTGGAGCGCGCCCGTACTTTCGCCTGGCGCAACGGTCTCGCGGCAGCAGCTTCGCTGCGTGACATGCTGGCGGTTCAGACACTGGATGCGGTGCATATCCTGGCGTCGGCCGGGGCACGCCTGGAGCTGATGGGCGAAGCGCTTTCCTCCGGTCTGTCCATTCTGGCCGAAAGCCCCTTGGCGCAGGATTTCCGCGGCGCCGAAGCGCTGGTGCGCGCCACGGCCGCAACCGCGCCTGGCACGCTCGCGGCCAATCATCATTTTCTGTTTCATCCCGCTTTCGCGCGGCTGGCGGAATTTGCGGCCGATCGCCGTTATGGGCCGCTTCTCAATGTATCGGCCACAGTGGCGCTGGCGCGCCCGGTACCGTGCTTTGCCGCCGGTCAGCGCCCCGCCGATATTCTTCTGGCGGAGGCGGCGCATCCCTTATCGCAGATCCTGTCGCTGACGGGACCCGTCCTGCGCTGGAAGGTCTTGGCCGCGACGCCCGACGCGCTGGCCATCGCGCTCACCGGCAGAGAGGGCGATGCCCAGCTCTCCTTGCGGTTCGGCGCCACCTATCCCGTCTGGGAGATCGCGGCATTCTGCGCCGACGGCATCCTCAAGGCCGATATGCTGCGCAATCGTTTTGTCTGCGAGGAGCGCTCGAAGAATTCCGAGATATTGGACAATTTCCTGGAAGCTCGCCGGCTTGGGCGCGCATTGCTGCGGGAAGCGCGGCGCAATCTGATGGCCTATGGCCGCACGTTTTTGGGATTGGGCCGGCCCCGCGACGGCGTTCAACAAAGCCTCGTAAACGCCATCGCAGCTTTTCATCGCCGCGACCTGCCGAGCATCAGCACACCGCAAGGCGCAGCCCAGATCGTGCGCCTTTGCGAGGACATCGCGGCCGAAGCTTTTCCCGCACCACAGGTTCGGGCCCGCGCTGCCAGCATCGCTTTCCGGCCGCAGGCCGTGGTCCTGGGCGGCACCGGCTTTCTGGGGCGCCATATCGTCAAGGCCCTTGCCGACCGGGGCGTGAAAGTCGCCGCCCTGTCGCGTTCGCCTGCGAATATGGACGATGACGAACATGTCCGCTTTCTCAGGGGCGATGTTCTGGACGGCAAGACCCTCTGCCGTTTGACCGACGGCGCCGCTGTTTTGATCAACGCATCGGGGCTTGATGCGGGGTCCGATTGGGCAAGTCGCGAGCGACGCTCTCAGACCATGATTGCCAATCTGATCGCGGCTTGCCGGCTGGGCGGGGTGCATCGTCTGATACATCTGAGTTCCGTGGACGCGCTTTATCTGGGCGACCGGGACGATGTGATGACCGGCCGTGCGTCCGCGGATCCGCATGATTGGCAGCGCCATCCGCGCGCGCGGGCTAAAGGGCTGGAAGAGATCGCGCTGCTCACCGCCTTTGAGGAGAGTCTGTTGCCGGTGTCGATCCTGCGGCCGGGCATCGTGGTCGGCGAGGGCGGCACCCCCTATCCGACGGCAGTGGGCCGGTTTGTCAATTCCCGTCATTGTCTGGGCTGGGGCAAGGGCACGAACCCGCTGCCTTTTGTGCTGGCCGAAGATGTCGCTGCCGCGGTGTTGGCCGCGGCCGAAAAGGATGCCGCTTTGGGCCATTGCTTCAACCTTGTAGGCGATGTCCGCCTGACCGCGCGAGAATATGTTGCGGCGTTGGGTGCGGTGCTGGAGCGGCCCCTGGTCTTTCACTCTCGCTCGTCGGATCGCATTTATCTGACGGAAAAATTGAGGGTCGGCCTTCGGCGCAGGAATGCGGGTGACGCTTTCTGCAGCAGGCGGGACCTTTATTCGCGCGCCATGCTTGCCAGCTTTGATTGTTCCGACGTCAAGGCGGCGCTGAATTGGACCCCGGTGGCGGATCGCGAGACTTTCATTGCGCGCGGTCTCGCGGTTCACAGGGCCGGGACGGGTATCACAGCGATATGAACGCGCCGGCCAACATATTGCATGTCTTTCCCACTTTCGCCATCGGCGGAGCGCAAATGCGCCTGGTCGCGTTGGTGAAGGGGTTGGGAGAGGAATTCTCGCACACGATCATCTCGCTAAATGGTGACAATGCAGCAAGCCGCTTCCTGGCGCCGGGCGAAGTCAATCTGGTCGCTGCGCCAGCCGCCTCCGGTTCGCTAATGGCCCGGCTTCACCGCTATCGCAAACTGCTCAGGGAACGTCAGCCCGATCTGCTGGTGACGTATAATTGGGGCGCCATCGAATGGGCGCTGGCTAATGGCGCGGTGGAGATTCCCCACATCCATATCGAAGACGGATTCGGACCCGAGGAAAGCAACCGCCAATTTCCCCGCCGCGTCTGGACGCGGCGTCTGGCGCTGCGCCGCAGCCAGGTGGTGGTTCCCTCGCGGACCTTGGAAGAGATGGCGCTCAAGGTCTGGCACCTGAGAAAACCGTCCATCCGCTATATCCCCAACGGCATCGAGCCGCGCGAACATTTCCGCACCCGTCTTGCGGACCTCGATCTCGGTTTGCCGCCTGGGCGGCCGCTGATCGTGTGGGCCGGCGCGATCCGGCGGGAGAAGAACCTGCCGCGGCTGTTGCGCGCTTTCGCGCCCTTGAAGCGCGAAGCTTCGTTGCTCCTGCTCGGCGAAGGGCCGGACATGGCGGCGGCGCGCGCCGAAGTCGAAAACCTTTCCATCGGTCAGAGCGTCCGCTTCCTGGGCCGCAGGGAGGATGTGCGCGACATTCTCATGCAATGCGATATCCTGGCGCTTTCGAGCGATACGGAGCAAATGCCGCTGGTGGTCCTGGAAGCCATGGACGCCGGCCTGGCGGTCGCGTCGACCGCAGTCGGCGACGTCAAATACATGGTTTGCGAGGAAAACCGGCCTTATATTGTGCAGGGTTCGGCTCAGGAACTGGGCGCGGCCATGCGGACGCTGGTGGCGGATCGTTCGGTCCGCCGGACGATTGGAGTCGCAAACCAAAGGCGTTTGCGCCAGGATTATGCGGCACAGGACATGATCGCGGCCTATCGGGCGCTTTTTCGCGAGACGGCGGAGAAGATGAACAAAGGATTAAGAAGCTGTGCGTGATCCACGGGGTGCGAGCAACGCCGGACCTGACCGGACTGCTCTCCTGATGGGGCGGGAAGCATTGTTCCGTGTCGCTTATCTCGAGGTCCGGCCCGAAAATCCGTTTCCGGCTAAGATGTCGGGAACGATTAAGATGCTATTTCCCTGGTCGCGCGCCGCCAGAGCAACATCATGACATCCCACGATAATGCCGCCCTTGCCAACGAAGTCGTGATCATCCGGCCGAGCCGCGGCCTGGTGGATATCGACTTCAAGGCGCTATGGCGCTTCCGCGATCTTCTGCACGCTTTCGCGGTGCGCGACATCCGCTTGCGCTACCGCCAGACGGCGTTGGGCGCCACCTGGGTGGTGCTGCAGCCGCTGTTGAGCGCGCTGATCTTTGCCGTTGTGTTCGGGTTCATCGCCAAGATGCCGAGCCAGGGCGTGCCTTATTTTCTGATCGCCTTTTCCGGCATGATGGGCTGGACATTGTTCATGGGCAATCTCACGCGTGTGACGCCGTCACTGGTGGCGAACGCGACTCTGATACGCAAGATATATTTTCCTAGGCTGTTGATACCCCTGGGCGTCGTGCCCAGCGTGCTGGTGGATTTCGCCGTCAGCCTGTGCGTGATGATGGTGCTTTTGGTGCTCTATCATGTTGTTCCCGGGGCGGGGCTTGTGCTGTTCCCCATCTGCATCCTCTCGATATTGCTTCTCTCCCTGGGGTTGGGCCTCATCGGCGCCAGCCTGTCCGTCAAATATCGCGACATCCAGCACATCGTGCCCTTTGTCACCCAATTGCTGATGTATGCGAGCCCGGTGGGCTATTCGATCGCGGCCGTTCCCGCGCGCATCCGGCCTTACTATCTGCTCAACCCGCTGGCCGAGCCGATCGACGTTATCCGCTGGTCTTTCCTGGGTGTGGGCCAGCCCAATTTCGCCTATCTGGGATATGCTTTCGCCGCCTCGGCGCTGATCATGTGGCTCGGGCTTATCGTCTTCAGAAGCTGTGAACGCGAGTTTGCCGATGTCATCTGATCAAAGCGCCATTTCCGTGCGTGGGCTCGGCAAGCGATACGAAATCGTGCATCGCAAGCAGCATTTCACCATGGCGGAAGCCTTGCTTCATCGGCTCAGACATCCGTTCGAACGCCCGCCCTCCGAAGAAATGTGGGCATTGAACGACATCAATTTCGACATTCCGCGCGGCGATATCGTCGGCATCGTCGGCCACAATGGTGCCGGCAAAAGCACGCTCTTCAAGGTTCTCAGCCGGATCATCGAGCCTTCGCTGGGAGAAGTACGGATCGTGGGGCGCGTCGGCAGCCTGATCGAGGTGGGCACCGGCTTCCAACCCGAACTGACCGGACGGGAAAATATCTTTCTCAACGGCGCCATCCTGGGAATGCGCCGCCGTGAAATCGCCAAGCGCTTCGACGAGATCGTCGATTTCTCCGGCGTGGAGCGGTTCCTCGACACGCCCGTCAAGCATTATTCGAGCGGCATGTATGTGCGCCTGGCCTTCGCCGTTGCGGCGCATCTGGACACCGACATCCTGCTGGTCGACGAAGTTCTTTCGGTCGGAGACACGGAGTTTCAAAAGAAATCCTTGGGCAAAATGGGCGACGTCGCAAAATCCGGGCGCACGATCCTTTTTGTCAGCCACAGCGTAGCCACGCTGGAGGCGCTTTGCAGGCGGGGACTTCTGCTCGATGCCGGCCGGCTGGTGAAGGAAGGCCCGATCCATGATGTCGTCACGGACTACCATTATATGCTTCAAGGCGAGGACGGTGCGTCCGGCGGCCTGGAGCCTGTCCAGTACGGCAACCGATATAGCCACTTCCGCCGCGCCGATCTGATCGACAAAAATGGAAAATCGACGCGCGTCGTGCCGATGGGCAGAGAATTGCATATCCGGGCTCTGGTCGAGGCGCGCGATCCCGTTGCCTATCCGGTCTTTGTGGCGTCCGTGAACGGTCTTGGCGGCGAGAATATTCTCACCGTCAAGTCTCCCCGTTCGGAGAGCGCCATACCCCGGCTGGAAGGCCTTGCAGAGATCGAATGCAAGATCGCGGCACTTCCCCTCGCGCCGGGCGACTATTCGATCGATCTTGCCATCCTCCAGGGCGAGAGATGTCTGGAAGAGATCTATACCGGCCTTCGATTTACCGTTCGCGATGCCGATACTTTCGGCGACGGCTGGGGCGCGCCACAGGCGGGGATGTGTGTTGCTCCCTCAAAATGGGTGCTTCGAACGGGCGTTCTCGAGCCAGCCTGAGGATTGCCGAACCCTGAAAGGGCGCGTGCAAGGGGAAAAGAAAGTTGCGATGGAACAGGCGCGCGAACGGGAAAGACCGATCGGCCGCCGCAGAGGGCGCAACACAAGTTGACCCGTCGCCGGAGTGCTCACAAAGCTTCGATGGGAGATCGGTGAGAAGCTTCGATATAACGCGGCTGAGTGAAAAGCTGCGCTGCGCAGGTCCGGGAATGCCGGCCCGGCTGCTGATCTCCCAGAATTTTCCGGATTTTTCAGCGTTCTGGCCGCGCCTGGGTTCTCTCGGAGAGGCCCGTTGCCATGTCTTTCAATATGCCGAGATCATACAGCTACGGATCGACACGGTGCTGGCAGCCCGCCAAGCCACGCCTTTTTTTGTCGCAGTCCTGGATCAAGACGAAAAGCCATTGCTGCTCGCGCCATTTGCCTTGGAAACGCGGCGGGAGAAATCAGGCCTGATCGTCGATGCGCGCGTCTTGAGCTTTCTGGACGGCGGACTTTCCGACTATAACGCCCCCGTTCTCTTTCCCGGTGTCGCGGCATGGAATGGGCGCATCGCGCGGTCTGTATGGGGCGCTATCGCCGCCGCGCTTCCTCCCTTCGATATTGTCGAATTTGAAAAAATGTCCGATCGGGTGGGGGATCTTTCCAATCCGCTTTTCTGGCTAGGGAAATTCCGTCCGGGTGTTTTCGGCCATGCTGTTCGATTTTCGTACAGCTGGAATGAAATGGAGCGGGACTTGCCCCACCGCGACGTCTGGAAAAAGGCCCGCTTTAAAAAGCTCGGCAAACTGGCCATCGACGTCGCAAGGACGCCGCAGGAATTCGATTCCATCATCGAAGTTCTGATCGCACAGAAAAGACGAAGATATATAGAAAGAAATGGCGTGGACGGCCTGGAACGGCCAGGCTACCTGTCCTATCTGCGGCAATCGCGTTTGCTCGCTTCCGCGGATGGCCCGGCTTTGCTGTTGGCATTGAAAATCGGCGACACGATCGTGGCGACCACTTTGGGATGGGTGGCCGGTCGCCGTTACAACGGTCAGTTCACGACGTTCGAGGGTGGCGAGTGGCGCCCTTACTCGCTGGGTCAGCTACTCATGAACAAGGGCATGGAGTGGTGCTTTCACAATGGGGTCCAGATATTTGATTTCGGTATTGGCGACGACAGCTACAAGAGGAAAATTTGCAATGTCGAGGTGCCGCTCTTCTATGGCCAAATTCCCGCCAGCTTCAAAGGGCGCATGCTTGTCGCCAAGCGCGAACAGGGGCGCCTTTGGCGCCATTATTCCAGAAAGGCCGGCGCGATCATCGCGAAATTCGGGCAGCGCCGCCCTCTTCGCTCGCAGGCAAAGACGTGGGAAATCTAAGCCAACCGTGAACGCGCTATCGCCAGCCGGCCAACGGCCACCGTCTTTCCCGAAGGCTCGCCATGACTTCGCGGACCGTTAGAATAGATTGCGACTTTGCCGCATAGGCAACGACGCTCTCCAGCTGCCGCGCGGTGCAGCCATAGGGCGACGGCGCGTCATCCACGTCGTGGGTATAGAAAATCAGCCACCCGCCCACTGTGCGGTTGCGATCGATAAGGTGTTGGATTTCTCCTTCATCGAAATTGCTCGCATAAAGCTTGTTGGCCAGCAATTCGCGGACATAGAGAACGCCCTCATTGATGCCAGGACGGATGCCGCGGCAAGAAGCGAAGTACGGCTTGACGGCGCGATGGGCTGCCGGCGACGTCGCCCCGAAAGGGTAAGCGAAATTCGCCGGCCTGAATCTGCCGAGGAACGACGAAAGCGCAGCCCTGTTCGCGCGTATCTCCTTGCGGATGGTGGAAGGCCGGGCTTCGGAGCATCGCAGATGCGAGTGCGTGTGGCAGGCGATCTCGTGGCCTCTGTCATGCAATGTCACAATATCCGCGGGATCGAATTGGCGTCCAAGCTCGCCCTCGGTGCCGGCCAGTCCCGCCGCGGTGTAATAGGTGCCGCGGGCGCCATGGCGCTCCAGAATGGAGGCGCCCGCAACGAAGGCGGATTTTGGAAAGTCGTCAAAGGTGAAGGAGACCACCCCTTGCGGCCAGACATCGGCCGCCCTGTAACGGCCAATCCAGGGTCCCAGCTTGCGTTTGAGCCTGGTCACGATATCCACATTTTCTCGTTGAATCGGATCGGTGCCGTGCATTCATAATTCCCCGGATTCGATGTCCGACAGGGCCGGCCAATGGTTGCTAAGTATAGGGCGGAGAAGGGGTTTAACCTTCATCAGACGCTTCATGTGGGAAATGTCTAACGGAACATTAAAGTCCTTTCATTATAGCTCAAATGCCGATTAGTTTCCAGGCATCGGGGCCGCCCCTTCTGTCGATTCTACAGCGATGTTCTCAAGTGATCTGCATGTGAAAACGGCTGTCATCATCCCGACCTTCAAGCGGCCGGCAATGATCGAGCGCATGCTGCGCAACTTGCTGCAATCTTCGCTTCCGCCGGACACGCATATTGTTGTGGTTGAGAACGGTCCGATTTGCGGCGTGGAAGAGATTTGTGCCGGGTTTCGCGACGATCGCGTTCTCTACGCATATCTAGCCAAGAGCGGAAAAGCCGCCGCGACCAACCATGGCATCGCCCAAAGCGGCGCCGATTTCTTTCTCTTCTTCGACGATGACATCGGCCTGGCGCCGAACATCGTCGAGCTCTATGTCCAGGCTGCCCGGCGCTACGGTCCGGGATATTTTTTTGGCGGCCCGCTCGTCGCGGACGCAGAAATTCCATGCCCTCCCGCCCTGTTTCCGCACCTTCCGCGCTCCACAAGAGACTGGGTGCCTGCGAATCATGAGATGGAAGTCGAGCCGAAGCAGTTTCATTTCTTCTTCGGTGCAAATTGGGCGGCGTTCCGGTCGGATCTCGAGAAGGTGGGCATGTTCTCGGAAGACTATGGCGTAACCGAGGAGAGGAATTCGCCTTTGGGCGAAGAGCTCGAAATCCAAGATCGCCTGATCAAGGCGTCCGCCAAGGCGATCTACTTGCCCGGCGCCTTGATCCGCCATCCTGTTCCCAAGGAATGCTACACGCTGGCTTGGGTGAGACAACGCACCTTCCGTCAAGGCTTGACGACGTGGCAGTTCTCCGAAAAGTCGAAGCAGGCGCATGCATACAAATTCTTCGGCATTCCTGCCTGGATTTGGCGCGCCGCGGCGATGGAACGTATCAAGCAGATTTTATCGACGCTTTGTAATTTTCCGGTTGAGCGCAAGGTGGCGATCGCGGTCCGCAGTGCCTACTTTTCCGGCCTGCTCTATGGCGCCTGGACGGATGGGGCGCGAGGCGGGCTTGTGCGTGGAATTTCCGCGCCCAGGGAAGGGTGATGGCGACGTGATCAGCGTCATATTCTCGAGCTATAACGGGGGCGCCGATTTGGCGCGTATGCTGGAGAGCCTGGTCCAACAGGAAGTCCCCGCGCGCGGTTGGGAGATCGTCGCTGTGGACAATGCCAGTTCCGACGGGACGGGCGATGTCTTGCGCTCTTACGCTGATCGGCTGCCGATCACGGTGTTGACGGAGCCGGTCAAGGGCAAGAACCGCGCACTCAATCAGGCCCTCGAAGTGGCAAAGGGCGACTTTTATGTCTTCACAGACGACGATGTCATTGTCCCCAAGAACTGGGTGGCGAAATGGCGCGAGATAGCCGACGCGCAACCGGAGTTCGATTTGTTCGCCGGCCGCACCAAGGTGCTGTGGCCCTATGAACCGCCGCAATGGCTTCTGGACGGCACCGATGTGGCGGTTCTCTATGCCAAGCATGGCGATATTCCAGAAGGCCCGTGCAGCTCCGGCACCATGTTTGGACCGAACATGGCGATCAGGGCCGCTGTTTTTCACGGCGGTATCCGCTTCGACACAGGCATCGGTCCGGACGGATCGTTGAATTATGCCATGGGAAGCGACTCCGAATTGGGTCACCGGCTTGGACGGCTGGGGTTGAAATGCTGGTTTGCCAACGAACCCTTCGTCGATCACATTATTCAGCCGGAATATCTGGAACCGGCCTGGATTTTGAGGCGCGGCTATCGCTGGGGGCGGGGCCTGGCCCAATTGGGAGCGTCCTATTGGTGCAGCCCCGAAAGACTGGCCCGAAGAAATAGCCGGAATTGGATGATCTACCCGTTTCTGTTGCCGCTGGTGAGGCGCGAGGAACGCTGGAAGCGTCAATGGTCGGACGCCATAGATCGGGGCTATGAAGACGGAACGCGAGAGCGTCACGGCAAGAAGCGGCGCTGGAGCTGATCGCGCATGCAGGACCAGGGGCAAAAGAGCAATATTATTGGCTGCGCCATAGCGGCCGCGTCTGGCCATTATCCGCGGCGAAGCGTCTAGTCATGATTTTGCAGCGGATACACAGACGATCGGGGCGCATGGCGCAGGAAATGGCGGATATGCGGCGCGTTCGCGTGCTGCGGTCCAAGCCGCGGATCGGCCGCAAGGTGCCAAGCCTCGACGATTTGGCTGGCACGCCCGCCTTGGCGGTTTTCGCGCATCCCGACGATGAAGTCATTGCTGCAGGGACCCTCTTGGGCCGCCTGCCGCGCGCCGGTGTGATCTGCATGACCAATGGCGCCCCCCTTAACGAGGACCATGCCCGCAGGGCTGGCTTCGACAATTGGATGGATTACGGGATGGCGCGGCAGCGGGAGGCGGAAAAGGCCCTTGCCCTGCTTGGCCGCGAGATCGCGCCATATCACAATCTCGGCATCACCGATTTGGAAACGACGTTCCATCTGGTGTCCGCAAGCCGGCATCTGGCGCATCAGCTGCGCGCCGGCTTCACGCATGTCGTCACCCATGCCTATGAAGGCGGTCATCCCGATCATGATTCCACGGCCTTTTGCGTGCATGCGGCGTGTACGCTGATCGCCAGGGATGGGGGCGCCCCGCCGGTGATCGTGGAAGCGCCCCTTTACAGTGCCGCCAATGGAGAATTCGAATATCGAAAATTCCTGCCCCATCCGGACGCCGGCCCCGTGACGGAGCTTGAAGCTTCACTCGAGGAACAGGCGCGAAAGCGCCGCATGTTCGAATGCCATGCCAGCCAGGGCAAAATTCTTTCTTCTTTCGGGGTGGAGCGCGAGTTGTTCCGCCTCGCCCCGCGCTATCATTTTTCTGCACCGCCGCATGCGGGCGCGGTGGGCTATGACCGGTACCATTGGCATGTCAGCGGCCGCGTGTGGCGCGGGCAGGCGCGCCGCGCGATGCGGGCCTTGAATTTGCTGGAAGATCTCGCATGACCCGGATCAGCGTGGTCATCCCCACTTACAACCGGGCGTCACTGATCCAGGAGACCTTGGCATCCATCCTGGCGCAAAGCCGGCCCGCCGACGAAATCATCGTGGTGGATGACGGATCGAAGGACGACACATTGGCGGTTCTTGCCAAGTATGGCGAACGGCTGATCGTGAAGACCATTCCCAACAGCGGCGACCTGGTGGCGCGCAATGTGGGATTGCGCGCGGCGGAAGGCGAGCTGGTCGCCTTCTGCGACAGCGACGATCTTTGGCATGAAGATTTTCTGGAGGTGATGGCGGCGCAATGGCGCCAGGAGCCGGCATTGAATTCCTGTTACGCCAATTTCCGCATTCTGCGCGACGGCAGCCTGTCGCGCGACAGCAAATTCGATGCGGCGCCGGCGGGATTTTGGGACGGGATCGACGGCGACGCGCGGACGGGGGGCGTATTTCACTTTCCCATGGTCGATCGCCTTCTGAAATTCCAACCGCTTTTCACGTCCTGCATGATGGTTTCCAAAGAGCGCTTTCTGGCGCTGGGTGGCTGGGACGAGGGCACGTCACGCATGATCGGTTGCGATTTTGCCACGGCGCTACGCAGCGCCGCAGCCCCGCCGCTTGGCATCGTGGGCGCTCCCCTGGTTTCGATCCGCAAACATGCCGCCAGCGTTTCCCACGACACCGAGAAGATGAATCTCGGAGATGCCCAGGTGCTCGACTATGTCCGGCGCACGCGGCCGGAACTGGCCCCACTGGAAGGGGAGATCCTGCAAAGCATCGCGCAGCGGCGTGCGGCGGGCCTGGATAGTGCCTTTTCGCGCGGCGACTTCGCAGCAGTGCGACAGATTTATTCCATGCTTCCGCCGGATTTTCCGGGCGCCAAGTTGCGCGCAAAGCACGCGATCGCGGGCTTGCCTTCCCCCTGGAACAGCATCGTGGCCCGGTTCGCCAGCTCGTAGAAGCGGCGGTTCATTTGCAGCCGCGCGTTCATGGCGCCTGATCGCAAGCTTTCAGGAATTCCGCCGCCCGGTTTTTCCAGTCGCCGCGCCGGGCCGTCTCAAGTCCGCCTTGGGCCAGGCGTGCATAAAGCCGGTCATCCTGCAAAAGCCGCGTGAGGCCAGCGGCGATCGCTTCGCTGTCATTGCCATCAACCGCAAGTCCATTGACCCCGTCCGTCACCGCGTCCACCACGCCGCCGGCGCGGCCGGAAAGGACCGGTTTGCCGCAAGCATTGGCTTCCAGGAACACCAGCCCGAAACCTTCCGTATCGCCATCGGGCATCTCTCGGTTGGGAAGGGCGAAAACATCCGCCAGCGCATAAAGATCGACCAGATCCTCGTCCGTCACTTCGCCCAGGAATGTGACGCGGTCCAAGAGATTCTTTTCGCGGACCAGTGCGTCCAGCGTGGTCCGCAGCATCCCTTGGCCGGCGATTAGAAGATGGGCGTCGGGAACGGCGTTGAGGATGGCGGGCATGGCGGCGATCAGGCGATCGGCGCCCTTGCGCGGCACGAGCCGGCCGACGCTAAGGATCACGCGCCGGCCCGCGACGCCCAGCCGCGCCGCCAAAGCCGGATTGCGCGGCCGCAGCTGAAAGCGAGCCAAATCTACCCCATTGGGGATCAGCACGATCTTGGCCGGATCGAGATTCATCAAGCGCATGAGCGCGTCGCGCGTGAAGCTGCTGACCGCAATCACCGCATGGGCATGCGCCAGAAAGCGCGCCCGCCAGGCGTCGAACAAACCGCCGCCATCGCGCGTGGTGACTTCCTCGCCATGCACATAGATCAGAACTTTGTAGCCGAAGAGATAGCGCAGCGGAAAAACCAGCCAGCCGCCATAGACCAGATCCCCCAGACAGATGGTGCGGATGCCTTCCCGTCGCGCGATGCCAAGCGCGGTCTTCAAGACGCGCAGCATCAGCCTCAGATCGGCTAGCGCATGGGACTTGCCGCCTTCGGCGGGCCGTAACAGCGGCAAGCGATGAATGACGTAAGGCGCGCTCCGGTCATGCGCCTCGACGCCTTCGATCGGCAGGCCCGTCTGGTAGTCACAGGATGGCGCCAGCCCAACCACCTGGGGTTGCGCGGCACGGCAAATATTGTCGTACACAACCGCCGATCCGCCCGTGACCGGGGGAAAGGTGCTGGAGATGAGAAGCACGCGCGTCATGCCGCCTTTGTGAGGGAAGATTCCGAAGTTTCAGGATAGGCGATCCGCCCCGCTTAACCTATTCTAAAAAAACACGATTATGACGTCCAGAAAGACCCGTCCGCATGCTTAAATGGCAGTCGGCTTGGGATGAGAAGCACGGCTGTGAGACGAGCTTAGCGCGGCCGGATCAAATTGACCTTGCGTGTTGCCGGCATGAAGGCCGGCCAGGAAGAGACTATGATGACAGCGACCCGCGCAGCTTAATCGGCAGAACCGGACGTGGCCACGATCCTCACCCTGTCTTTGAACGATTTGAGCACCCAGGCGCTGGGCCGGCGCGTGGAGCATGTCCGCGACGATCCCAGAATTCCCTTGTGCGTCAAACTGGAAGGGGCGGTGCTTCGCACCGGCACCACCGCCGAATTGGCGTTGGGACTGGTCCGCCGTCAACCGCTGATGCTGTTTATGCTTCTGGGTTGGATGTTCCTTGGCGCATCGCGTTTCCGCGAGCGGGTCGCCGCCTGGGCCGCGCTCGATCCGGCGAGCCTGGCCTATAGGCGGCCGTTCCTCGCATTTCTGCGCCGCGAAGCGGCCGCCGGCCGCAGGATCATTCTGGTCGCCCGCGCCCGGCCCGAGATTGCCCGCGCCATCGCCAATCATCTGGGCCTGATCTCCGACATCGTCGAAGTCGATCCCGATGCGGTCGAACCGGGCGAGACGATCGCAAGGACTCTGTGCGCCCGTTTCGGGTCCGGCGATTTCGATTATGCGGGCTTTGGCCCGGCCGACATTCCGATATGGCGCACCGCCCGGCGGTCCGTGATCGTGGCGCCGTCGCCCAAGCTTCTTGAAGACCGGATCTGGAACAGCCAGACCGCCGATATCCTTTGTCCTGACGACCGCGGCAGCGGACGCTATGTCGGTGCGCTGCACCCAGGGCGCTGGCTCAAGAATTTGCTGGTTTTCCTGCCTCTGCTGGAGGCGGTCAACCGCAATGACCTGCATTTCCTGGTCAAGAGCTATCTGCTCTTTTGCGCCTATTGCCTGATCGCCTCCGCCAGTTATGTGCTGAACGATCTGATCGACCTGATGGCCGACCGCCGCCATGCGACCAAGCGCAAACGCGTCCTGGCGACGGGCAGATTATCCATTTCCCGCGCGGCGGTGCTGGCATCGCTCCTGATGGCCGCCGGATTTGGGCTTGCCGCTTTCCTTTCGCTTTTGCTGGCTGGCTGGCTGACGATTTATCTGGCGCTGTCGCTCAGCTATTCGCTTTGGATCAAGAAAACCTTGATCCTGGATACATTCGCGTTGACAGGTCTCTATATGCACCGCGTGCTCGCGGGCGCGCTGCTGGCGGCAAGCCTGCCTTCGCTGTGGCAGATGATGTTCGCGGGTTTCTTCTTCTTCAGCCTCGCCATGCTGACGCGTTACGGCGAGCTTCGGGCGGCGCGTCTCTCCGGCACAAGGCGCGCGACGCGCGCCCGCGCCTATCGGCCGGGCGATCTGGATCTTTTGGCCGGCTTCGGCCTGGCCAGCGGCTATCTCTCCGCGTTCATTCTGGCGATCTATGCGATCATGCCGGAGGCGCACGCTTTGTTCCGCTCGCCCGAGGCCTTGTGGAACCTGTGGCCGATGTTGATTTACTGGATCAGCCGGGTCTGGATTCACGCCCGCCGTGGCCGGGTGCCTGACGATCCGATCCTGTTTGCACTGGGGGACAGGATGAGTTTCCTGGTAGCCCTGGGAGCCGTCCTGGTCGTCCTGGTCGCGCTGTTCGCGAAACTGCCGCTTTATCCGCTGATATAAGCGTCCCAATATGGGACAAGCGGATCAGCCTTTTGTTTTGCCGTAGAGAAAGGTCCGCCGCCAGTTCGGCTTGGGGACGTCCTTTTTCTTAGCCACCCTGGCCGGGGCACGTTTCAGGGCCGACTTTTTCCATTTGGGAACGGTTTTCTGCTTTGCTTCGTCCGCCGGCTGCATGGCCAGGATTCCGGACCCGAATTCCTCGGGTTTCATGCCGTCATTCTTGAAAGCCCAGGTGATGATGAGAATGAAACCACCCACACCCGCCAGGAACAGCAAACCGGACATTGGAACCCTCCAGCGAGAAAGCTCTCACGCTCTGGCGCGCAGTACAAGACGGAGCCATTTGCTTGGTTAAACTATCGTCGCCACGGGCTTTTCCCCAGGAACGGATTCTGCAAGGCTTGCGCAAAAGTTTCATTTTGGGGGCCGCGTGCGTGACCTGATCCTTTTGGCAGCGCTTCTGGCTGCGGTTCCCATGATCTTTCGCGCCCCCCAGATCGGCATTCTGACCTGGATCTGGATCACGCTGCTCAATCCGCAGCAGGAAGTGTATGGCTTCCTCTCGGCATTCCAGCTCAATCTCTACATCGCGATCCTGACCGCGGTGGCGTGGGTCTTCTCCCGCGAGCGGAAGACCGCGCCGCTCAATCCCATCACCCTGTTTCTGGTTCTGTTCGGACTATGGGCGTCGGTGACAACCTATTACGCGCTGCAGCGGGATTTCTCGTATGTTCTTTGGGATCGCACCATCAAGACGCTGATCCTGGCGCTGGCGATCCTGGCGATCGCCAACAACAAGGCGCGTATCCACGCCATCATCTGGATGGTGGTGCTGTCCTTGGGCTATTACGGCGTCAAGGGCGGCGGCTTTGTGCTTGTCACCGGCGGCGGCAACCATGTCTTCGGTCCGCAATCCTCCATGATCGCGGACAACAACAATCTCGGCCTGGCGCTGGTGATGATTTTGCCCTTCATGAATTATCTTCGGATCACCAGCGGCGTCCGCTGGGTGCGTTGGGCGCTGCTGGCCGCGATCTTCCTGACCATGCTCGCCATCGTCGGCACCTATTCGCGCGGCGCCATCTTCGCACTGGTCGTCACGGGTATCGCCTACGCGGTCAGATCGCGCTCGGGCATCATTCCCCTTGTTCTGGGCGGATTGATCCTGACCTCGCTGCCAAGCATCGTGCCAAGCAATTGGTTCGAGCGCATGTCGACGATCAACTCCTATTCCGCGGATTCATCCTTCGAAGGGCGCGTCAGGGCCTGGCAGACCAGCATCAATATCGCCAAGGCGCGCATCACCGGCGGCGGCTTCTCGTCGGTCGATCTCAACTGGGTGTCGCAAGCCTTCCGCACGGCGGGCAGCTCGGTCCAAGGCCGCGCCGCGCACAGCATCTATTTCCAGGTGCTGGGCGATCACGGCTTCATCGGGCTCGTGCTTTATCTGCTGATATTGGCGGCGGCCTGGTACAACACTTCTGCCGTCATTTTGGCCGCGCGGGATCGACCGGAGATGGAGTGGGCGGCCAGGCTGGCGCGCACCACGCAGGTCAGCATGATCGGCTATCTGGTTGGCGGGGCACTTTTGTCGATGGCCTATTATGACGGCTTCATCATTCTTCTGACCATGTCCGGCGCGCTGTTGCTTTATGTCAAGCAGCCGCTGGGTAATCAGGCCAAATCGGCTTTCGTACCCCTCTGGCGCCGACCGACAGAACAGGATATCGGGGCGCTGGCCGAATTGCCCGGCGGGTCGGCGGATTTGCGGCTGCGGTAGAGCGGTTCCAGGAAAAGTGGGCTTCCGTTGCCATGACGCTGACGCTAGGCAACTCCGTCCGGAACCGCGCTAAAACAAAAGACGATCGAGGGTATTATGTCTGTGCTTGTGACCGGCGGCGCCGGCTATATCGGCAGCCATATGGTGCTGGGTCTGCTTGACCGGAGCGACCGAGTGGTGGTGCTGGATAATCTGGTCACCGGCGTGCGCGGTCTGGTGGCGGAAGAAGCGCATTTCGTTCAAGGCGATATCCGCGACGGGCGCCTGGTCCGCGACTTGATCGACCGGTACGCGATCGAATCCGTCATTCATTTTGCCGGATCGGTGGTGGTTCCGGATTCCGTGGCGGATCCGCTCGCCTATTATGCCAACAACACGACGGCGTCGCGCGACCTGATCGAGTCTTGCGTCGCGTCCGGCGTGAAGCAGTTCATCTTTTCCTCCACTGCGGCGGTCTATGGCGTCACCGACGCGCCCAGCCTGGCGGAGGATGCGCCCATGGACCCTGCCAGTCCTTATGGCCGTTCCAAACTAATGACGGAATGGATGCTGGCGGACACCGCGGCCGCCCATGATTTCCGCTATGTGGCGCTGCGCTATTTCAATGTCGCCGGCGCCGATCCTTCAGGCAGGAGCGGCCAATCGACGCCGCGCGCCACCCACCTGATCAAGCGCGCTTGCCAGGCCGTGCTCGGCCGCGTGCCGCATCTGGGTATTTTCGGCACCGATTATCCCACCCCCGACGGCACCGGCATCCGCGACTATATTCATGTCTCCGATCTGATCGGAGCCCATGCGCTGGCGCTGAAGCATCTGCGCGCCGGGGGCGAAAGCGGTGTCTTCAATTGCGGTTATGGCCATGGCTTTTCCGTACGCCAGGTGGTCCAGGCAGTGGAAAAGGCCGCCGGCAAGCCGCTTCCGGTTCAAGAACTGCCGCGCCGGGCCGGCGATCCGCCCATGATCGTGTCCAACTCGGCGAAGCTGAAGGCCAGGCTAGGCTGGCAGCCGGAACATGACTCGCTGGACGAGATCGTGGAAAGTGCGTTGGCCTGGGAAAGCCGGCTCAACAGCGCCTGAGCGGAACTTGTGGCGCGCCGCCGCCCGATGCTAGGGAATCTGTCAGCCAGCATCCGGAGAGTGCCATGTGGAAGCCGCTTCTTGCCGCCGCCTTTATCCTGGTCTGCGTGACGCGTGCCGAGGCGGCGGCGCCGTCACGTGATGCGCTGGTGGTGAACACGGCCTGGCTCGCGAGCCATATGAACGACAAGGATCTGGTGATCCTGCATGTCGGCAGCGAAGCGGGATACAAGGCGGGTCACATTCCGGGCGCGCGTCTGGTGGATGGCAAGATCCTGCAGGTCAACACGCAAGAAGGCCTTTCCGTCGAAGTGCCGCCCGCCGACATGCTGCATCAACAACTGGAGGCGTTGGGCATCTCCGACAATTCCCGCGTCATCGTCTATAACGAGACGGACGAATTCCAGCGCGCCACCCGCGTGCTGTTCACGCTTGATGTGGCGGGACTGGGCGATCATTCTTCGCTGCTGGATGGCGGGCTGGCGGAATGGAAAAAGACCGGCCATCCCATGAGCACCGATGCCCCGCAGATGGCGCAGGGCCATCTCGCGCCGCTCGCCATCCAGCCGCGCGTGGTGGACGCCAAATTCGTGCAATCCCATCTGAAGACGCCGGGGTACGATCTGATCGACGCCCGCGCGGCGGTGTTTTATGGCGGACTGGTCGCCAAGGTCACGGGCGACGGCCATATCCCCAGCGCCAGGAGCCTGCCCTACACCAGCGTCTATGATTCCGATGGCAAGCTGAAATCGCCGGAGGATTTGAAAGCGCTGTTCGCGCAGGCAGGCGTCAAGTCCGGCGATCATGTGGTCGCCTATTGCCAGGTCGGCGGCCAGTCGAGTGCGGTGGTCTTTGCCGCGCGCACTTTGGGAATCGAGCCGCAGCTTTATGATGGCTCTTTCCAGGACTGGTCCAAGCGCGGCCTGCCGGTGGAGACCTCGACGACGCCTGGCGCCGCGCCGGGCAAGTGAGCGAGACCCACTGCGTCACGGTATTTGCGTCGGGGCCAGGCGGCGGCAATCCCGGTCTCGGGCTGCTGGCTGGGCAGCGCAGTAGAGCTTGTGGACTAAGCCCGCTGCCATCGCGGGCGGTGCTGTGCTAAGACACCAGCAAAACGGGGGAAAGATCATGTGGAAATCGTTTCTGTTCGCTGCGGCACTGATGATGGCGACGCAGGCTGAAGCCGCCAGCCCCCGCGACCAGCTTTTGGTGGCGCCCGCATGGTTGAACGAGCACAAGGCCGACAAGGATCTGGTGATCCTGCATGTGGGCACCGCGGCGGGCTACCAGGCGGCGCATATTCCCGGCGCGCATCTAGTGGACCAGAACGGGCTCACCGTCAAAAGCCCGGAAGGTCTTTTGACCGAATTGCCGCCGCCGGAGGAATTGCGCGCCGCCATGCAGGTGCTGGGCATTTCCGACCGTTCGCATGTGGTCGTCTATAGCGAGACCGAAGGCATCGCGCGGGCAACGCGCATCATCCTCACGCTCGACTCCGCCGGTTTCGGCAAGCGCGCCGCGCTGCTGGACGGCGGCTTGAAAGGCTGGCAGGGCGCGGGGTTTGCCACCAGCGCCGACGCAGCGCCGGCAACGACAGTGATCCTTTCCCCGCTCAAGATGCAGTCGCGCATCGTGACCGCCGACTATGTGCAGGCCCATCTGAAGACGCCGCACACGACCATCATCGATGCCCGCGCCAGCGAGTTCTACAATGGCGAGAAAGCGGGTATGGACGGCGCGGCGCTGGGCCATGTGCCGGGCGCGCATTCGCTTCCCTTCACCAGCATGACAAGCGCCGACGGCAAGCTGAAATCGCCGGAAGAATTGAAGGCGCTGTTCGCGGATGCGGGCGTCAAACCCGGCGATCACATCATCGCTTATTGCCATATCGGCATTCAGGCCACGGCGGTGATCTTCGCCGCCCGCACCCTGGGTATGGATGCCCGGCTCTATGATGGCTCCTTCCAGGACTGGTCCAAGCGCGGCCTGCCGGTGGAAAACCCCGCCGAACACAAGTGAAACAGTCCCGGCCGACGCTAAGTTCATTGGACGTCGGGCCGTTTCTTGTCCAAAATGCCCCGGTCGGATGAAGCGTGGGGTTGGCATGGCCAAATTCATCCTGGGGCTTCTGGTGGGTCTCGCGGTCGGGATGGTCTACTCGTCCTATTTTTCCAAGGCCGAGTTGAACGATCTCACCGTCAAGGCGCGCAGCGAATTGGGCAAGCATATGCCCATCAATAATTAGATCGAGCGGCGCGCTATTTGAGCTCCGCCACTCCGACGCGTACGGCATTGTCGCTGGCCTGGATGATGCGGGTATGGCCGCCCGGCAGGAACACGATCTGGCCGTTCGCCACGGGCAAGGTCTTGGCTTCGTCGCCGCCGATGGTCAGCGTGCCGGCGTCCATCGGCACCAGGAACATGTCGCGGTTCTGGAAGAAGGCTTTGCCAGCGGCGCCCTTGTTGAAGGTCACATCCCAAAGAATGACGCGGGCATTGTCTGCGGTCTTCTTGGCGCCCTCGGCCGCGAAGCCGTCGGGAGCGTTGCCGGTATTCTTGTAGTTGGTGGGCGGCGCGTCCTTGAGTTCGATCAGGATGGTGTTGCGCTGAGGATGGCCGATCACGCCTTCTTCCATATGGGTGAGGCCCTTGGGCAGCATATAGATATCGCCGCGATGGACGGGGTTGATGTGTTCCTTGCCGTCGGGCGTGGTGATTTTCAGTCTGGTTTCGACCAATTCGATGCCGAGAAAATCGGATGGGTGGCGATGCATGCCGGTGGACATGCCGGGCGGATAGATCACGTCCCATACCCGGCCGCGCTCATTGTCCAGAATTGGAGTGGCGCCGGGCCGGGGCAGAGCGGAAACCAATTTGTAGGGGCCGACCATCTCCTGCGCGGCCAGCGGCGCGGAAATCACGGCCATCAGCGCCGCGATTGCGTAAACTTTGCTCTTTCGCATTTACACCCCTCCCAGACATTGCCACTAATCTGACGAGCTTAGCGGGGGAACTTGGCGTCGCCAATGCACAATGAAGTCCATCTTGCGCCGCAATTCAGACGCGGGTCGCCGCTAGAGACGCGGGAAGAAGGGGTTTCGCTTTAGCGGGCAAGGCAGGGTGACATGGCGTTCCGGTTTCAATCCATAGCGCGGCGGACTGTGTTGGCGATGGGGCTGGCTTTGCTGGCGCCAGTGGTGACGGCATCGGCTGCCGTTCCCGCGGAAAGCTTCATTTCCGAGAATATCCAGAAAAGCCTCACGATCCTGAACGATCCGAGCCTCTCGGCCACCCAAAAAAGCGATCAATTCGAGCATCTGCTGCTGGGTCTGACCGACATGAAACGCATCGCGCTGTTCACATTGGGTCAATATGCCAATAGCGCCACACCGGCCGAGCGGGATGCCTTCGCCGTTGCCTTCCAGAACTATTCGGTCTCGGTCTATCGCACCTATCTGAGCCGTTATGCCGGCCAGAGTTTGAAGGTGACCGGCTCAAGCCAGCGCGCGCCGGACGATTTCATCGTCAATACCGTGGTGGCGGACGCTTCCGGCAATGAAGGGCAGCATCCGCTGCATGTCGATTTCCGGGTCAGGACCGATACCGGCAAGCCGGAGCTGACCGATTTCAGCGTGGGCGGCATCTGGATCGCGCTGGAGGAACGTGATCAGTTCGCGGCCTTTCTGGCGCATAACAAGGGCGACATCACCAACCTTGTCGCCCATTTGCAGCAAGTGTCGGCGGACGAGCGCTAGTTTACCAGCATCCAAAGCGCCATCGCCACCATCATCACATTCTCGGTGAGCGAGACGAAGCCCAGCGGTACATTGGTGTCGCCACCGACGCAGGCGCATTTGAGTTCGCGCTTGTCGATATAGACGGCCTTGATCACGGAGACCGCGCCGATGCTGCCGATGAAAAGCGCAACCGGCACGGAAATGAATTTGAGCGCATGCGTGATCATCAAAATGCCGGCCAGGGCTTCGGCAAAGGGATAGATATAAGCGTAAGGCACCCAACGCCGCGCCAGAAGATCGTATCCTAAGAACATGCCGGAGAAGCTCTCGACATCGCGCAGCTTCAGGATCGCCAGCACACACATGGAAAAGGCGATGAACCATTCGCCGGCGCGGATCGTCAGCACCGTGCCGAGGGCGGCATAACTCGCCGCCAGCGCCATCAACGCGGTCATGGCGAAGACCGCGATCACCGGGCGATAGGTGAGCGCCTTGGGATCACGCACGTTCTTTCCCAGAAAGCGCCTCAGATCGTCGTAGCCGCCGACGCGCTTGCCATCGATCAGGATCTGGGGCGTGGTCTTGACACCCGCTTCCGCCTTGTAGGCGTCGGTTTCGGCGCGGCTTTTGAGCCAATGGTCCTCGATGGCATAACCCTCGCGCTCCAGCAGCGCCTTGGCTTTCAGGCCGAAGGGGCAAAGATGTTTGTCCATCACCATGCGGTAAAGGACGGCTTGTTTGGCCATGAGCGCGTCTCCATTTGCCTTGCGGCACGACGCATCCCATATAGCGTCCGTACCATAGTACGGAGTCAAGCATGACCATGACGATCGGCATTCTGGCGCGCCAGGGCGGGGTGGGGGTGGAAACCATTCGCTATTACCAGCGCCGTGGTTTGCTCCAGGCGCCCAGGCGCGCCCACGGCTTCCGCCGCTACGGCGACCAGGATCTAAGGCGACTCCGATTCATCCGCTCGGCTCAGGCGGCAGGCTTTACCCTGGAAGAAGTGAGCGAATTGCTGGCCCTGGACGCGACCCATGACCGGGCGCGGGCGCGTCAGCTGGCCAAAGCGCGGATCGCCGCCCTGGACGAGAAGATCGCCGAGCTGCAGGCCGCCCGCGACGCCCTAAAGCGCCTGGCGCGGGACTGCGGCGCCAGCTCCCGTGGTCCTTGTCCCATCATCACGGCTTTCGAACAGGATTGCGCCCACGCGGTAAGAAAAACTTAACGATAAAGGCGAGGGGCAAAGTTTTTACCGGTGCCCGGCTAGCGTCGCCGCTTACGCCACATGATCAAGTTGCGTGGGAGCCGGGATGAAAGGCATTGTTTTCAATCTGTTGGAGCAGGTCGTCGTCAGGCATCACGGCGAAGCGGCCTGGGATGCGCTGCTCGACAAGACCGGCCTTTCCGGCGCCTACACGTCGCTTGGCAGCTATCCGGACGACGAGATCGGGGCGCTCGTGACGGCGGGGTCCCAGACCCTGGAAAAACCGCCCCAGGAAATCCTGCGCTGGTTCGGGCGCGAGGCGATGCCCCTCTTGGCGGCTCACTATCCGGCCTTTTTCACGCCGCACGCCACCACGCGTTCCTTCGTCGCCAGCGTGAACAGCATCATCCATCCGGAAGTGCGCAAACTTTATGCCGGCGCGGGCTGTCCGCATTTCCATTTCGAAGACGGCACGGATGGTGCCTTGCTTCTGGGCTACAATTCCGCACGGCGTCTATGCGCGCTGGCGCATGGCTTCATCGAAGGCGCGGCGGATTATTTCGGCGAAGAGGTGCGGGTGGATCATCCGCATTGCATGCACCGGGGCGACGCCACCTGTCAGCTCGCCATTCATACGCTCGCCGCCGCAAAGACCATGGGCGATGCCGCCTGATCTGGAATCCCTCATTGCCGAGAATGGCCGGCTGAAGCGTCGGCTGGAGCGTGAACGCGCCACGCGGCTGGAAGCCGAGGCGATCGCGGAAAAGGGCCTGCGCGATCTTTACGAACGCCAGCAGGAACTCCAGTTCCTGGAGCGCATGGCCACGGCCGCCAATCAAAGCCGCACCACCCGGGACATTCTGCAATATGCCGTGGAAGAGGTCGTGCGGTTTCACCGCTGGGAAACCGGGCACGGCTTTGTTTCGGGCACGGATCAAGGCCAGGTTCTGCTGCGCAGCGCCGATGTCTGGCATGCCGTCTATCCCGAGGCGGTGGAGGCTTTCCGGCGCGTGAGCCAGATCGCGCAATTCGCCAGCCAGATCGGCCTGCCGGGACGCGCGCAACAAGCGGGCAAGCCGATGTGGATAGCCGATCTGGCCAGCGACAATAATTTTCCCCGCTTGGGTGTGGCCCAGGCTTGCGGCCTCAGAAGCGCGGTGGCGTTTCCCGTGCTGTGCGGCGCCGAGGTGGTGGCGGTGCTGGAATTCTTCGGCACCGAGCCGCGCGAGCCCGACCCGGGCATGCTCGACCTCATGGCCCAGGTCGGCACCCAACTTGGCCGCGTGATCGAGCGTCAGCGGGCCGAAGAGTCTCTGCGCGCCCAGACCGTGGCGCTGGCCAAGGCGCGCGACGAAGCCAAGGACGCGGATCGCGCCAAATCCTCTTTCCTCGCCAATATGAGTCACGAATTGCGCACGCCACTCAACGCCATCATCGGCTTTTCCCAGATGATGCAATATGAAGTGGCGGGCCCGTTGAACGAGAAGTACCGTTCCTATGCCGACGATATCCAGCGTTCCGGCATTCACTTGAACGACGTGGTCAACGGCATTCTGGATCTTTCCAAGATCGAAGTGGGTGCGCTGGAATTGCGCGAGACGCCGGTCTTCATTCCCGACATCACCGATGCCTGCATGCGGCTGGTCAGGCCCCTGGCAGACAGCGCCCAGGTCCACCTCGCCAGCGAGATTGCGCCCGATCTTCCCGTGCTTTCGGCGGACGAGATCCGGTTGAAGCAGGCGGTGTTGAACGTGCTTTCCAATGCCGTGAAATTCACCACCGCCGGGGGCCGCGTCACCTTGGGCGCGCGCGTCTTGGGCAAGGAGCTGGTGATCACCGTGGCTGATACCGGCATCGGTATGCGGCCCGAGGATGTCGCGGTGGCGCTTCAGCCTTTCCGCCAGATCGATAGCGCGCTCAACCGCCGCTATGAGGGCACGGGACTGGGCCTGCCGCTGGCGCGGGCGTTCACAGAGCTCCATGGCGGGCGGTTGGAAATCGACAGCGCGCCGGGCGTGGGCACCACCATCACTTTGATGATTCCGCTGCGCCAAGCCGCTTGAAATTCGTCCTTGGCACGCCGCTGTGGCGTGGGGTGGCTTATTTGGCTTGCGACGACAGGCGCTGCAGATGGGCTCACCATCGTCACGGCGATCAAGCTTCCCACCATCCAGGGCGCATGGAAGATCTCGTCATCCCATTGGAAGCTGATCAGCATCGGCAGGAGGATCATGCAGGCCGCCGCCGGGGTGGGAACGCCGATGAAATAGGGACGGGCTCAGTGAGAACGCTACAGCAAGGAAATGAACAAACATCCACCCGGCTGCGGAAACGGTTATGCCTCAGCGCAGGAGCAGGAGCGGTTCGGGCGCCACGGTCGCGAAGATCGGCAGCCGGCCCGCCAGGTCGCCGTCCAGCTGAAATTGCTCGTCCGCGGCACCGGTAATGCGGACCTCGCGTGCCGGCACCACACGGACGTTGGAAAGCGTGTGCAACTGACCGGTCGCGAGCGCGATCGCATAGCGTACCAGGTCGCGGCGGCGTCCCTTGGTGAAGAGCGCCACTTGCAATACGGGCGCGGAAAGCTGTGCCGCGTTCGCGATGATGAACCGGCCGCCATAATAATGGCCTTTGGCGATGACCACAGCCGCGGCGGTATAGGTCACGCCGTCGATCTCGACGATGTAAGAACTGGGGCGATGACGTATGAGCGCCGCCAAGGTGCTGATCACGTAGGCCGCTTTGCCCATGACGCGCTTCAGGCCGATGGGGGTGCCTTCGACGACGCGGGCATCGAAACCGATCCCGGCCATCATGAGAAACAGATGGCCGTTGGCTTCGCCAGTATAGACCGACGCGGGGGCGCCCTGTGCAATCGCCTGGGACAAAGCACTGGCATTGAAAGCAAGCCCGATCTCGTTGGCGAGGACGTTAGCCGTGCCGAGCGGCACGATACCGAGCGGTATCGCTCTGCCCGCAAGTCCATTCGCCACCTCGCGGATCGTGCCATCGCCGCCCGCGGCCACGACGGCGTCATAGCTTTGCGCATCGATGCCTTGCACGAAACTTTCCGCGTCTCCCGGCCCCTTGGTCTTATGCAGCTCGATGTCGCAGCCAAAAGCCTTAAGGTGATCGAGAACCCGGGAGAAAAGCCTTCGTCGGCGCCGGCCAGCGGTCGGATTGTAGATGACGAGGAGGCGGCGAGCGGCGCGCATGACTAAAGCGCGGGCTCGGGTAGGGATTTTGCTTCCGCCGTGGCGGTGGGTTTTCGGCGCACGCCGGTAAAATGAGCCCGATCCCGATCCACCACCGCATTGCCCACATTCACCAGCCTTTGTATTTCGCGAAACTCGGACTCGAAGACGCTATTGGAACTGCTCGCGCTACGATAGAAGATATGCGCAAGCCCGGCCAGCGAATCAAACGTGTTTGCGGTCGAGAGTCTGGCCCCGGAATGTTCCCGCAAATTCTGGTTCGCCTCCGGATATTTCGGGACATAACTGTCGGACAGCCAGCCAAGCGCGGCAACCGGGTAATTGAAATAGCTCGTATTGCCGTGCCCCGTCTGGGCCCATTGGCCGGCATGCGATGGCTTGCGAAAGGAGAGGTGCCAGCAAACGAGCAAAATCAGGGAGACGACGAGCTTCTGTATGCTCGCGACATCCCGGTCGATTTCAAGCGGAAGAATGCTTGGCAGAAGAAGCGCGGAACGATAGGCGCTTAATGCCGCAATTTACGCGATGCGCCGCTCGAGCGTGCCCAACCAGTTCAGTGACATTACCCTCATTGTCGGACTATCGAAAAAGCTGACGTATTGAAACCTGCGATAAGTCAGATAGTTAACGGCAGGCGGCAAGGTGGGAGCGCAGGAAGCGTAACCAGTTTCGATTAAAAACCCCTTGCGAATAAACCGCCGCTATTGACTTTGCATCCGACTGGTTGCGGACTTGCTTGGATAGCACGGAGATCTTTTGATGCCCGCAACGAATGGTCACGCCGACGAGCGCGGGATTTTCTCTCGGCGTAGAATTCTATCCGGCTTGTCGGCGAGCGCGGTTGCGCCCGTGGTTGGAAGATTCGGCTCGCCGCTGGTTTCGCAAGCGAAGGCGCAAGAGCCGGCCAAACCCGATGTGCATTACGAAGTGCTGGAAGTGGGGCCGGGGAAAAGATTTCCGAGCATCACGGAAGCCGGCGTCTTTATGAATTCCATTGCCCGCTGGAACAATGGCTATACCAAGCCCGACGTGATGGCCAAAATGGGGTTCCGTATCATCATCAGTCCCGGACCGCCCGGCTATTACGTCAACGACAGCGGCTCGCATTCGCGCCGCTGGGGGCATTTGGTGGGTTGGCCGCCCTATGAAGGCAGCCTGCTTGGTCCCGCCATCATCGAAGGCGAGCCGGGGAAACCTGCCCCCGTTCTGGAGACGGACGGCGTCGGAGACGGCGTTCTTTATTACCAGACCGGCCTGTTTGCGACCGGCAGCTGCGACGCAACCTTCCGGCGATTGATCTTCAAGGGTTTTCGCCGCGATGGCGGCGGCGGCAATTATGCCGCTGTCCGCCTGGGCCAGACTTTTGCGGACATTCCCATGAACAGTCATGTTCTGTTCGAGGATTGCGAGATCAGCAATTGCGACAATGGCATCATGGGTGGCGCGACGGGGCAGTCGCTCACTTTGCGGCGCTGTTACCTGCACGATAATGGCAACGATACCGGCCGCGTCCACAATGTCTATTTCAGCGGCGGCGACACGCTGACGGTCGAGGACACGCTCTCTACCCGCTGCACTATTGGCCATCTGATGAAAAGCCGGGCCGCCAAAACCGTCATCCGCAACACGCGTCTGATCGGCGATGGCGGAACGGAAAGCTCTTGCCTCGACGTGCCGGATGCGGGCGTGCTGGAGATCGACAATGTGGTCTGCGAAAAGTCCTCGGGCACCGACGCCAGCTGGATCATCCATTATTCGGGCGAGAATCAGGACGATGCCGGTATTCCGTTCCGCAATCCGTCCAGCATCAAGATCCGCAATCTGACCATGATCGCGCCGCCATTGGTGGCGCGTCATCCAAGCTGGCCGGTCCTGGGTTTCGTCAATCAGAGTGGCCAGGGGGCGGAATCGTCCGGCAAGGGTTCCTATCTGGTCAAACCGGACGTGCAGGACGTCAAGGCGTTTGGGCTGAACAACAGCAATGCCGGCCTGCCTTTCACGCCGCTGGCGGCTAAGCCGGCGCTGGACAAGAGCTCGCCCGTCAAGCTCTGAACGAAAGTCTCAACTGGCTTCCCGGGCACCCTCGAAGATCAGGCGCAAGCCCAGCGCGCCCAGCACGCAGCCCGCGGCGCGGTCGATCCAGATTTGGGCGCGCAGATAGACCGCGCGCGGTCCCGCCGACGACATCGCCAGTGCCACGAAGGAATACCAGCTCGCTTCGATCAGAAAATCCACCGGCGGGATGATGACGACCATCCAGGCGGGAACATGCTGCGGCAGAAGCGCCGCGAAAATACCGCTGATCACAATCACCGTCTTGGGATTGGAGAATTGGGTGGCCAGCGCCAGAAGAAAGCTGCGCCACGGCCCGCGGGCGATCTTTGTTGCCTGCTGGGGCGCAGGCGTCTCAGGCGTGGACGCGACGGCCGGCTTGGCGGCGCTCTGCCAGATGCGCCAGGCGAGAAAGACCAGGTAGGCGCCGCCGAGAAGTTTGAAGGCGAGATAGAGCCACGCCACCTGCACGATCAGAACGCGCACGCCCACCAACGCTAAGGTGGTGATGGTGGCCGCACCGAGGCCCATGCCGGCGGCGGCCATCAGCCCATCGCGGCGCGACACCGCCACCGAGGTGCGCATCACGAACAGGAAGGATGGGCCGGGGCTGATCGCGCCCAGGGTCAATGCCGTCAGGATGGAGAAGAAGGAGATGATCGGGGTCATGGCCGAACTCTAACCGGATTTTCTTGTCGGCCAACCCACTCAAAGCGGGGGAAGACCTATGCGTTTCTTGATGGTGCTCATGGCGAAATTGGTCTCCACCGATTGGATACATTTCAGCCGCGTCATTTTCTGCTTCAGGAAGCGCTCATAGCCTTCGATGCCGTCGGTATAGATATGGAGCAGATAATCGCGAGAGCCGGTCATCAGGTGGCATTCGGTGACTTCGTGCCAGCCTGCCACTGCTCTCTCGAATTCCTTGATTTGCTCCTCATTCTGCTGATTGAGGCGCACCGAGACAAAGACGCTGAGCGGCAGGCCATAGGCTTTCTGATCCACGATGGCAGCGTAGCCGCGGATCACACCTTCCTCTTCCAGCCGCTTAACGCGCCTGAGACAGGGCGTGGGCGAGAGCCCGACTTTCTCCGACAATTCGAGATTGGTCATCCGCCCATTTTCCTGCAGCAGGGACAGGATCTGGCGATCCAGGCGATCTAGCATGAAATGCTCAGAAGTAGGACTCCAACGCAGTATAATGCCAGAAGTGCTGCTTAATCCACGTCAAAACGCCATTTAATCCCGCCCGAACGGGCCTAGCCTTGGGACCGCAACGCCGTCCCAAGGCCCACGCCATGAGCGACATTACCAACTATCACAAGGATCGTATCGCCAACCGCACGCTGCATCCCGAGACTCTGATGATGGGTTATGGCTATGCCCCGGCCTGGTCGCAGGGTGCGCTGAAGCCGCCGATTTTCCAGACCTCTACCTATGTTTTCGAGAATGCCCAGCAGGGAAAGGATTTTTTCGACCTGACCTCGGGCCGCCGCCAGCTGAAGCCGGGCGAAGGCGCGGGCCTGGTTTATTCCCGCTTCAACCATCCCAATATGGAAATCCTGGAAGATCGGCTGGCGATCTGGGACGAGGCGGAACGCTCCGCGGTTTTCGCGTCCGGCATGGCGGCCATCGCCACCACCTGCCTGGCGCTGCTCAAGCCCGGCGACACAGTGCTGCACAGCCGCCCGCTTTATGGCGGCACGGAAACTTTGCTGAAGAACCAGATGGGCGCGTTTGGCGTCACGCCCTTCGGTTTCACCAATGGCGTGAATGTAGCCCAGATGCGCGCCGCCGCTATGGCCGCCGCCAAGGCGGGGCGTGTGGCCATGATCATGGTGGAAACGCCCGCCAATCCTACCAACGGGCTGGTCGATCTCGCCGCCTGCGCTGCCATTGCGGATGAGTTGGCAAAGATGCAAGGCCATCGCCCGCCCGTGGTGGTGGACAATACCTTGTTGGGGCCAGTCTTCCAGAAACCCCTGAAGCTGGGCGCCGACATCACGCTGTTGTCGCTGACAAAATATGTGGGCGGCCACAGCGACCTGGTGGGCGGCTCGATCAGCGGATCGAAGGACCTCGTCACCCAGATCAAGCGCTGGCGCGGCGCGCTCGGCACCCAGCTCGATCCCAATTCCTGCTGGATGCTGATGCGTTCGCTGGAGACGCTCGATATCCGCATGCGCCGCGCCGACGACAATGCCCGCATCGTGGCGGACTATCTTGCCAGTCACCCCAAGGTGGCCAAGGTGCATTATCTGGGCAACCTGAAGGCCGACGATCCGCGCAAGCCCGTGTTCGACCGGCAATGCACCGCGGCGGGCTCGACCTTCGCTTTCGATGTGAAGGGCGGCGAGAAGGAAGCCTTCCGGCTGCTGGACAATCTTCAGATCATGAAGCTAGCGGTGAGCCTGGGAGGAACGGAGACGTTAATCTCCCATCCCGCCGCCATGACCCATTCCGGCGTGGCCAAGGAATTGCGCGAGGAGATCGGCCTGACCGATGCCCTGATCCGCATCTCGGTCGGTATCGAGAATGTCGAGGACCTGATCAGCGACCTGGCGCAGGCGCTGGACAAGGTGTGAGAGGCGCCCTGCCGCCTAAACGGCAGGGTCGGCCTCAAATGCGCTGGGCCAGTTCCGCCAGCTGATCGGCGCAGATGCCCCAGCCTTGATGGAAGCCCATCTGTTCGTGGGTCTTGAGGTCTTCAGCGTTCCAGTGCCGCACCCGGGCAGTGTAGCGCGTCTTCCCGGCTTCCTCTTCGAAGGTGAGGATCGCGGTCATGAAAGGCTTGCCGCCCGGCGTCCAATCGCCGGTAAAGGCGTCCGTGAAGACCAGCTTTTCGTTGGGCACGATCTCCAGATAGGTGCCGGGGCAGGGGATCTCTTGGCCCTCCGGGCTTTTCATCACGATCAGATTGGCGCCGCCGACCTTCAGCTCGGTCCTGGCCACTGGCACGGTATAAGGCTTGGGCGCAAACCATTGCTTAATCAGCTCCGGCTCGGTCCAGCAGCGGAAAAGCTTTTCGCGGGGCGCGTCGATTAGCCGGGTCAGCACCAGTTCGTGGATTTGCTCGGGCATGGCGGTTTCCTCAAGTGGTTCCGGCCCAAGGACGGGTCCATCAGGGGCCTGCCGACAGCCGGCCTCAAAAAAATCCGGAAAATTCTCTAGCATCGCCTGTCGGGAGCGGGCCAGCCGGCCCGTCCTTGGACAATTAAGGGATGCATCATGCTCTACGCCATACTCTGCTACCACGACGAAAATCTGGTCTGGTCCTGGAGCAAGGAAGAAGACGCAGCGCTGATGGGCAAGATCGGCGGGGTGCGCGCCAAGCTGACCGCTGAGGGCAAGCTGGGCGCGTCGCTGAGGCTGATGCCCACCACTGCCGCGACCACTTTGCGCAAAACCCAGGAACCGCCTCTGGTGATCGATGGCCCCTTCGCCGAAACCAAGGAGCAGTTGCTGGGTTTTTATATTCTGGATGTTGAGAATCTGGAGGCGGCGCTGGAAGCCGCGCGCCAGATCGCGGCGGTCAATCCCGGCGGCGCGTTCGAGATCCGCCCTATCGCCGTCTTCAATCCCGATGAGCGCCAAGCTACGGCAATCAAGACATGAACGATTTGGCCTGGATCAATGCCGCGCTGGCCGCCGCCCGTCCCCAGGCTGTGGGCGCCCTGCTGCGTTATTTCCGCGATCTCGACCGTGCCGAAGAAGCTTTTCAGGAAGCGGCGCTGCGGGCGCTGAAAAACTGGCCCAAGAACGGGCCGCCGCGCGATCCGGCCGCCTGGCTGATTCTGGTGGGCCGCAACGCGGCGCTGGACGGGGTGCGCAAGGACGCGCGCAACGTGGCGCTGCCGGTGGACGACGCCATCTCCGATCTCGACGATGTCGAAACGCCATTGGCCGAGCGGCTGGACGGTTCGCACTACCGCGACGATGTCTTGCGTCTTCTCTTCATTTGCTGTCATCCCGATCTGCCCGCGACACAACAGATCGCGCTGGCATTGCGCATCGTCTCCGGCCTTTCCGTCAAGCAGATCGCCCGCGCCTTTCTGGTCAGCGAAGCGGCGATGGAGCAGCGCATCACCCGCGCCAAAAGCCGTGTGGCGCGCGCCGACGTGCCGTTCGAGGCACCGGGCCCGGCGGAGCGCAGCGAACGCCTGGCCGCGGTGATGGCGATGGTCTACCTGATCTTCAACGAAAGCTATTCCGCTGGCGACGCGGAAGCGCGCGCCGCCTTGTGCGACGAAGCGATAAGATTGTCGCGCCTGTTGCAGCGCCTGTTTCAGACCGAGCCGGAAGTGATGGGGCTGACCGCGCTGATGCTGTTGCAGCATGCCCGTGGCGCCGCCCGTTTCGACGATGAAGGCGACATCATTTTGCTGGAAGACCAGGATCGCAAGCTTTGGAATCGGGAATTGATCGGCGAGGGCCTGGCCTTGATGGACAAGGCGATGCGTCACAATCGGCCCGGTCCTTATCAAGTGCAGGCCGCCGTCGCTGCCACCCATGCGCGGGCCGAAGCCGCCGGCGACACCGACTGGGCGGGGATCGATGCGCTTTATGCCGCGCTGGAACGGATGCAACCTTCGCCCGTGGTCACACTCAACCGCGCGGTGGCGACCGGGAAAGTCAATGGGCCGGAAGCGGCGCTGGCCATGATCGCGCCGCTGGAAGAGCGTCTCTCCGGCTATTTCCATTTTTTCGGCGCGCGGGGCGCCTTTCACTTGCAGCTTGGCCGCAAAGCCGAGGCACGCCAGGATTTCAATCGCGCCATTGCTCTGGCCAATAGCCCGGCCGAGGCGGCGCATATCCGCCGCCATCTCGACCAACATCTGCGCGACGCTGATTAGTTCCCAAGGGCGATCTCTGGGCCGCTTGACGGCGAGGCTTAATTACGGATAAATTTTATCCGTAATTAAGCCTCGCCATAACCGGAAACACATCATGACCCCACGCCTCGACCCCGCGGTCGTTTCTCCCGCCCTCTATAAGAAATTCTTGGAACTCAGCATGGCGTTGCGCCACAGCGCCATCGATGCGAAGACGCAGGATCTGGTGAATATCCGCGCCTCGCAGATCAACGGCTGCGCCTTCTGTGTGGATATGCACAGCAAGGAAGCCAAGATTCACGGCGAGCGGGAGCTCAGGCTCTATCACATCGCTATCTGGCGCGAATCGCCTTTGTTCGATGCGCGCGAACGGGCGGTGCTGACCTGGACCGAAGCGGTCACCAAACTGGGCGAGCATGGTGTCCCGCAATCGATCTTTGACGAAGTCCGCGCCAGCCTCAGCGAGCAGGAAATCGCAGATCTGACATTCGCGGTCATGGCGATCAATGGCTGGAACCGGCTTTCCATCGCATTCCAGGCCGTGCCCGGCTCCAAGGATGCGGAATATGGCCTCGCCAAGGCGGGTCTCAGCTGATGCTGCTGAAGAACCAGGTGGAATGGGCGCTGCATTGCGCGGCCATCCTGGCCGGCCTGCCCGAAGGTCATTATCTGCCGGCGAACGCCTTGGCGGAGTTGCATGGCGTGCCGCGCGAATATCTGGGCAAGGCGCTGCAAAGCCTGTCGCAGGCGGGATTGGTGGAAGGCACGCTTGGCCCGTCGGGCGGCTATCGCCTGGCGCGCGCCCCCGA
>DATNGI010000074.1:0-17025 GCA_035605955.1 Rhizomicrobium sp. | reverse complement strand
GCCGCTTCCGCGATCCCTTGCAGCTGCGCCACATCTTCTTCCAGCACCGCCGCGATCAGTTCGTCGCGGTCGGCGAAGAATCGCAGAAATTCCGTGCGCGCGACGCCCGCATCCGTGCAAAGTTGCGTGACGTCGATATCCGGCGCGTCGCTGCGGCTCATCTGCTCGCGCGCCGCCACGATCAACGCCGCGCGGAGCCCCGCGTTTTTCTCGTTCTCGGCCACACCAATACCCACAAGCCCTGAAGCCCAAGCCCTTTGAAGCGCAAGGCTAGTGAGGAGACATTACCAACGGCGTGGAAAATTACTTTCAATTCGAAATGAATTGCGCGCCAAACGGATAGGCCGCCTATTCGGCGGGTTGTGCACGCGGGCGTGGCGCGGGTTTTCCCGCCACACGCATCAGAAGCAGGATCGCCAGGATCGTCCCAAGATAGGCCAGAATCTGTGCGCCGTCCGGTGCTTCCACATAGCCCACCAGCGTGTGCAACAACCGCCCGGGAATGGAGTCTTCCTTCAGCAACCAGGACGTGTTCCATACGGTACCCGTCATGGCGTTGATGTAGCCGCCATTCTGCAGGAACAGCACCGCCTGCGCCGCCATGCCGGCCGCGAGCAGCGTGATGAGACCGGATGTCACTTGAAAAAGCCTGCCCGCCGGAATGGTGAGAAGGCCGAAATACATCAGCGCGGATACCGCGGCGCCCGCGACAAGGCCCAGCGCGCCGCCTGCCAGAAGCGCGGCATTGCTGGTGCCGCCTTGCGCCGCGATGCCGTAAAGAAACAGCACCACTTCCGAGCCTTCGCGCAAAACCGCCACGCCCACCACCACGCCCAGCGCGGCCAGAGTGCGCTTGCCGGTGACGACTTCATGGCCGGCTGCCTTCAATTCAAGCGCCATTTCGCGGCCATGGCTTGCCATCCAGACATTGTGCCAGGTGAGCATCGTCACGGCCAAAAGCAGGATCGAGGCGTTGAACAATTCCTGGCCATTGCCTTGGAACAAGGCCGCCAATTCGCCCGCGAACGCCGCCACCAGACAGGCGCCCAACACGCCCGCGGCAACGCCGCCGGATACCGCCCGGCCGCGCCTGGGCACGCCTTGCGTCGCCGCCAGGACGATGCCCACGATCAGGCCCGCCTCGATGACTTCGCGAAAGACGATGAGCAGCGCCGAGAGCATTATTCCGCCACCACCACGCCTTGCGCGGTTCCTGGATGATATTCGCCCATGAAGGGATAGCGGCCCGGCGCCAGCGCCCGGATGCGGACATTGCCAGTGGAATTGCCGGCCACCACCTTCTCGACTTTCAAGGCCGTGGAATCGAACTCTTCCGCCGTCGCGTCTTTGTTGGTGAGCGCGATGATGGAAGGCGCATTGGCCTTCACGTGAATTTCAGCAGGCGCGAATTTGTGGTTCTGCAAGGTCACGGCGATCGGACCATCCGCTGCTGCTGGAACGGCGGCTAGCATGAACCCAGAAAGAAGAAGAATGCGTTTCATTTGATCTTGCTCGGAAAGCTGAAGGTCCAATCCACCTTGATCGGCTTCCACCAGCCCGGCACGCCCGAGGCTTTGTCGACATGACGGATGAAGCCATGGCTGGTCGGCGGCGAGATGATGTAGGTCAGGTGATAGGTGCCCGGCCCCGCCATATCCACGCCATTGGCGTAATGCGGTCCGTCCTTCGCCGTCATGGGAAAGAGGATGCCGGTTTTCTTGTAGGCCTTGTCGCCGTCCTTGGTGAGCTCGAAATTGATCTCGAGATAGGGGATCCAGGCGTCTTCGGGAAAGCCATGCGTCTCCGCATTGGTGGCATGGACATCAGCTTCCAGATGGACGCTGTCCTTTGTCATGCCCATGCCCGCAGGCATCTTGTCCATTTCGACGCCGGTTAGATAATTGGGCACGATCTGCATGCCCTCCTTCACCACCGGCTCGCCGACATAAAATTCCTCCACCGCCAGCGCCGGCGCGGCCAGAAGCAGGAAAGACGCCGTCAAAAGGACGGCGGGCAAGAAGGTGTGACGCATGGCATCCAATAGCCGAGTTCCATACCCCTTATAAATGCAACTCATTCTCATGTACAGAGACCCAATCGCCGCATCGGCGAAATTTAAGGCCAAGAGCGTCGGCGGGGCCCATAGCAGCAGCGTATGGGCGAGCGACCAAAAAAGAGCGTCCGCGCGAGCGGGAGCGCCTCTAAAACTAGCGAAAGGCGGGCTTTTAGTCCGGGCGAAGGGCGCGAAGCAGGAAACGGCTGAGATTGTCCGCCAATTCGACCCGGCTTTCCTGAGAGCGAGCTCCCTCAAGGGCGGCTTGGTGCAGAGCACCCGCCACGGCCTGGCCAATCACCTCGGCATTGAAGGTCCCGCAGGCCTCCCCTTGGGCGGCGGCGCCCCGGATGAGATCGCTCCATTCCTGGCCCCAGCGTGCGACCATCGGCACGCCCTGCCCTTCGCCGGCATCGATCACGCTGGCATCCGTCAGGGCAGCGCGGAGCGCCCCAGGATGGGCGTCTGAATAATCGCGGATCGCGTTCAAGGTCGCCGTGATTGCGTCTTCCAGGCTCTGGTCCGGCCGGCGGGCTAGACGCAGATACTCCTCCAGTTCCTGACGCGCCTCTTCGACGAAGGCGAGGAAGCAGGATCTTTTGTCGGGATAATGCAGATAGAAGGTGCCATGCCCCAGTCCCGCTTCCCGCGCGATATCCTGCGGCCGCGTGGCATCATAGCCGCGCTCGACAAAAAGTTTGCGCGCCGCGCTTTTGATCTTGGAAAGACTCTCGGGCTTGCGGCGCGCGCGGCGGCTCTTGCTCTCGTTATTCGCAGAAGTGCTGTCCATGGCCGGGGACTTTCGAGAAAGAGAGAGTGATGTCAACCATGCTGCCGCCTTTGGTCGCATCGCGCGAAGCGGCGGAAGCGCAATTCTACGGCAAGAGATGCGTAGTTAAGTCGCGGCGCCGATTAGACCGTAGACGGAGTTTTCCCGGACCCTGGGCAAGCGTTGAATCGTCAGGCTTATTCCCGATGCGTTCCAGTGCTTAATTGGCTGTTAAGGCCACGCTGCTAGACCTTACAGGCAAGGCCTGACAGAGGCCGGATGCAGAATGCATTGAGGGTCTAGTGGGGCTGACCGCACACGATATGAGCGATATGGGCAGGCTTGCCCAGCTCGCGATGAATCCCAGGGACGGCGCCAGCCGCGAGGAAATCTATCTCGCCGTTGCATCGCTTTACCGTATTCAAGGCACGGGCCTGAACAATCGCGAGCGCGAATTGATGCGCGAGATTCTGCGCCGCTTGACCCGCGACGTGGAAATGGCGATCCGTATCGCGCTGGCGGAAAGGCTGGCTGACGACGCCAGCGCGCCCCATGACCTGATCCTGCTGCTGGTCGATGATTCCATCGAAGTAGCGCGCCCGCTCATTCTGCGCAGCCCGCTTTTGACCGAAAAGGACACGCTGCGGTTGATCGCCGAAGGCGGCGTCGCGCATCAAGAAGCCGTGGCCGGCCGCGCCCATATCAGCATTCCCGTTACCGACGCGCTGGTGCGCTGCGAGGCGGAGTCGGTTTTGGTGGCGCTGGTGCGCAACGCGACCGCGCGCATTTCCGAGGCGGCCTATCAGACCCTGGTCGATCGTTCGCGCGCTATTCCGATCCTGCAGGAGCCTTTGGCGCAACGGCCCGACCTGCCAGTCGAGCTTGCGAACCGCATGTGCGCCTGGGTTTCCGACGCGCTGAAGGTCTACATCACCAACAATTACAAGATCAGCGTCAAACTGGTGGACCAGGCCCTGGTGGCCGCCACGGACGTCCTCAGCCGCGAGCCGGCCGGTCCTAAGGACCCGCCGGCCGACGGCGCCCAGAAGCTAATCGAAAAGTTGGCGGCGTCCGGGCAACTCAAAGCCGGTTTCCTGATGCGGGTCTTGAGCCAAGGCCAGATCGACCTATTCGACCTAGCCTTTGCCCGCCTGCTGCAGATCGATCTCGGCCGGTTCCGCCGGCTGTTTTACGACGACGGCGTGCATCAGATGGCCATGGCCTGCCGGGCCGCGGGCATCGACAAATCGGTCTTCGCCACGGTGTTCAACCTTTCCCGCCAGGCCCGCGACGAAATGCCGGCGCTCGGTCATGCCGAGATGGAGGAAGTGGACACGGTTTTCACCAGCTTCACCCGGATCTCGGCGCTGGATACGTTCAAAACCGCCGCCCGATAGGGCCTTTCCCGCCTGCAAAACATGCTATCCTGTCTGGATGCAGGACAGTTTCGGCCGTTCCATCACATATCTGCGCGTCTCGGTGACAGACCGCTGCGATTTCCGCTGCGTCTATTGCATGAGCGAGCATATGAGCTTTCTGCCCAAGGCGGAGGTGCTGTCGCTGGAGGAGCTGGAGCGGCTGTGCCTCGCCTTCGTGGACAAGGGGGTGGAGCGGCTTAGGATCACAGGCGGCGAGCCTCTGGTGCGCAAGAATGTGATGCGGCTGTTCGAGCGGCTGGGCTCGCGCATCGGCCATGGGCTCAAAGAAGTGACCCTCACCACCAATGGCAGCCAGTTGGCGCAATATGCCAACGCGCTGCGCGATGCCGGCGTTCGGCGGGTGAATGTCTCGCTCGATACGCGCGATCCCGATCTCTTCCGGCGGATCACGCGCTGGGGCGATTTGGCAAAAGTCACCGATGGCATCGAAGCCGCCGCCAAGGCCGGTCTTGCGGTCAAGATCAACGCGGTGGCGCTCAGGGGCCTTAATCAGGACGAGATCCCCGATCTGATGCGCTGGTCGCATGCTCAGGGCTTTGATTTCACCCTGATCGAAACCATGCCCTTGGGCGAGGTGGAAGAAGACCGCTCCGACCGCTATCTGCCGCTGTCGTTGGTGCGTGCGGCGTTGGAGCGGGATTTCACGCTCACCCCCAGCACCTATCGCACCGGCGGGCCGGCACGCTATTTCGACGTGGCCGAGACGGGCGGCCGGCTGGGCCTGATCACGCCCCTCACCC
The DNA here is from genome assembly GCA_035605955.1 of Rhizomicrobium sp. GTDB lineage: Bacteria > Pseudomonadota > Alphaproteobacteria > Micropepsales > Micropepsaceae > Rhizomicrobium. The sequence continues at coordinate 12,024 of DATNGI010000074.1, read as the reverse complement.
ATAATTTCTGCGAAAGCTGCAATCGCGTGCGGCTGACCTGCACCGGCACGCTCTATATGTGCCTGGGCCAGGAAGACAGTGCCGATCTGAGATCGGTGCTGCGCGCTTCGCCGGACGATGCGCCGCTCCATGCCGCCATCGACGCGGCGATGACGCGCAAGCCCCGCGGTCATGATTTCGTGATCGACCGCAGGAGCGCCGGGCCCGCGCTGGCGCGTCCCATGTCGCTGACCGGGGGCTAAAGGCCGCGTATCATGCCCGCTCTTCATTTCACCGCGGCGCCCGATGCCGCCGAGGCGCTGAAAGCGATGCGCGAGCGCCACGCCGATGTGGGCGCGGCTGATGCCGACATCATCGTGGCGCTGGGCGGCGATGGCTTCATGCTCCAAACGCTGCATGCTTTTCTGGGCAAGGGTAAACCGATCTATGGCATGAATTTGGGCTCGGTCGGTTTTCTGATGAACGAATACCGCACCGAGCATCTGCTAGGGCGCTTGGAGGCGGCCGAGCGCGCCGTGGTGCATCCGTTGCGGATGCGGGCCCATAGTTCCAAGGGCATGACCGAGGCTCTGGCCTTCAACGAAGTCTCGCTTCTGCGCGAGACCCGTCAGGCCGCCAAGATCGGAATCCTGGTGGATGAGCGGGTGCGTATCGCGGAATTGATCTGCGACGGCGTGCTGGTGGCGACGCCCGCCGGTTCGACCGCCTACAATCTTTCCGCCCATGGACCGATCTTGCCCATCGATGCTGCGCTTCTGGCGCTGACCCCGATCAGCGCCTTTAGGCCCAGGCGCTGGCGCGGCGCGCTGTTGCCGCATCGCGCGCGGGTGCGTTTCGAAATCCTGGAAAGCGGCAAGCGGCCAGTCAGCGCAGTCGCAGACGATTTCGAAGTGCGCGATGTCAGCGCCGTGGATGTGGCCGAGGACCGTTCCATCGCCATGACCATGCTCTACGATGCCGGCCACAATCTGGACGAGCGCATCCTGTCGGAGCAATTTTCGGATTAGCGGGGCTGCCTTTTTCGTGCATTTGTCTGGGGAGATGCAGTCTTTCTGGGGTTGCCACCACGTGCGGACTTCACCCGTCGTTAACGCCCGTTAAGTAACCTCGGCGGCATTCGCGCCCAGTTTCCGGGCAGCGGCGGGCTGGATGTTGGGATGAGCGGATACCGCTTCGACAAGCTGAAAATTCTGGTGGTGGACGACAACGCGCATATGCGCAAGCTGGTCGTCACCATTCTGCAGGCTTTTGGCGTCATCCAGATCTATGAAGCCGAGAGCGGCGAGCGGGCCTGGACGGTCCTGCGCGAATCCAATCCCGATGTGCTGGTGTTGGACTGGATGATGGAGGGCATGTCGGGTCTCGATCTGGTCACCATGATCCGCACCGATCCCCAGACGCCCAATCCTTTTGTGCCGGTGATCATGCTCAGCGGCCACACCCATATCGACAAGGTGCGCCAGGCGCGCGACGCGGGCATCAACGAGTTCATCGCCAAGCCGGTCTCGGTCAAGACCATGATGAACCGGCTTCTCGCGGTGATCGAAAATCCCCGCCCCTTTGTACGGACCAAAAGCTATTTTGGTCCTTGCCGCCGCCGCCGCGGCGCCGCCGAATATCAAGGACCGGAACGCCGCGCCGACAAAACGGCCCAGGCGGCGGAATAGGAGAAACCGATGGCACGCCAGCAGCCGATCGAACTCTTCATGCCGCCCAATATGCTGAAGGCGAAAGTCGGCGGCACTTATGTGGGCGTCGATATGGCGGCGGTGGGCCGCGCCGAAGCGGCAATGGAGGCCCTCAAAACGGAATTCGCGGAATGGGCGCAGGACGATGTCCGAAAGCTGGTCGCCGCGCGGGAAGCTTTTGCCGCCAAGCCAGACCCGGCATCACGCGCGGGCCTACTTCGCGCCGCCCATGACATGAAAGGCCAGGCCGCGACCTTCAACTATCCTCTGATCGCGCGCGTGGCGGGCTCCCTCTCCCGCCTGATCCACGATCTTCCGGTTGGCACCGAAGTACCGCTGGCGTTGGTGGATGCCCATGTCAACGCCATCCATGTTATTTATCGCGATAAGGTGATGGACATGTCGAACAAAGTGGCGCTGGCGCTGTCGGAAGAGTTGGAAGCCCGGGTCGCGGAGATATTGGGCGACTAAAGCTTCTACAGGCCGTTGCGCACCGACGACAGCAGGTCCAGCAACCCCGATCCCAGGGACAGCGGCTTGTCGGAACCGAAAAAATTGGACGGCCGCCAGTTCATGACGCCCGCAAGCAGCGCTTCGATATTGGCATCGACCGCATGGGCGGCCGTGGTGCGGGCGACCACTGCGCCATTGTTTTCATTGCTTGAAGCGGCAGGCGCGAGCGGCGCCGCGGCGCCGGGCTGCTGCAAGGCCCAGTCATAGACTTCGCGCACGCTCTTAGCCGTGCCGTCAGCGTGAAAGAAGATATTGTGGTTGGCGCTTGCGGCCTGCGGAAAGAGTTGCGCCGCACCGGTGGCGGGCGCGCTCTGGCTGGTGCGGATGAGCTTGCAGGCGGAATCCGCGCCCAAAAAATGCGCAGCATAAAGTTCGCCGCCGCAGACCGGGCGGCCCAAGCTCGCTTCCATGCTGCTGCGCGCCGAGCGGGCGTATTCGCCCGCCATCAGGGCGGAGATTTGCGGATCCTTCTTCAGAGCCAGGATGGCCTGGCGGTCTGAATCGCTGGCGGCGTGATAGCGGCCGTCGGGCGCGACATTGATCGCTCCGGCCATTGAAGAGAGGCCATATTTGGCGCCATGATTTTTTACCAGGCCCAGCCAGGTCTGATCCAGGAACTGGAACAACCCGCCGGCGGAAGACGTGCTGGATTGGGCGTTGGCCTTCAGGCTGGATTCGCGCATGGCGGTGCCCAGCAAATAATGGAAATCCGAACCCGTGGCCTCGGCCGCGTTCTTCAGCGCCGTGACCACGCTATTGGTGTCTGTGACGGCCCCAATCTGCATGCTTTTTCCTGGTCGCGCGGCCGGACGGAAAACCAGAAGTCCGCCGTTACGCTGGCGCTACCGGCTCCTGGCCGCGCTCCGAAGATCGCCGCTTATGGTTAACGGGTCCTTACCAAGGCGATGAGGTCGTTGCGCGCCTTTGGCTCATAGGGGACCGCGGGACTATGGCCCCAGACCGGACCTGCCCCGGCGGGATCGCCCGGCCTGCGCGCGATCACATGGACATGCAACTGCCGCACGACATTGCCTAGCGCCCCGACATTCAGCTTGGCCACGCCGGGCAAGGACCGCAGCACTTCGCTGGCGCGGACGATCTCTTCCATTAAAACGGCGCGGTCGGGCGGCGGCAGATCGGCAATCTCCACCAGACCGGCGCGGCGCGGCACCAGCACCAGCCAGGGATAGCGCGCATCGCCCATCAACAGCACGCGACACAAGGGCCAGTCGGTGACGAAATCCGTGTCGGCGTCCAATCTCGGATCGAGCGCGAATGTCATGATGCAAACCGTCGCGGATCGAAGGCGGGAATGGCTTTGGCCTCACCCAGAATCTGGCCGGCGAGATTTTCCGCCAGGGCGGGCGCGAACAGGATGCCATTGCGATATTGCCCGCTTGCTAGCCAGAGGCCTTCGACGGATGTTGGGCCCAACATGGGCAAGCCGTCCGGCGCGCGAGGGCGCAGACCCGCCCATTGCTCGCTGACCGTCCATTGCTTGAGCTCCGGCATCAATTCCGCGGCCGCGCGATGCAGGCTTTCGCGTGCCGCATCGGTCAGGGCGGTATCGAACCCGGCCTCCTCGATGGTGGCGCCGATCGCAAGCCCGGACCCGCGCGGCACCGCATAAATGCCGTTGCCCCAGATCACAGGCGCGGGCGGCGAAATGCCGGCGGGCGGGGTCAGGAAGATCATCTGACCTTTGACCGGGGCGATGGGTGCAACGGTTTCTTCCAGCAGGCTACTCCAGGCTCCAGCCGCCAGCACGAAAGCATCGGCATGATGGAGGCCATAGGGCGTATGGGCAGCAGAAGCGCGCGCCCCTCGGCGCTCGATCCGCACCACGGCTTCGTTGGTCAGCACGCGGCCGCCCGCCTTTTGCAGGGCGATGGCCAACACCAGACCCAAAGCCCGGTTGTCCACGATGGCATCCAGCGGCGACCAGAGCGCACCCACGCTGCCAACAGCCAGCGGCGCCAGGGCTCGCAGCCGATCGCCCGTCAGGATTTCGACGCGGGGTTCCGTCGCCTTCCGTTCCAGCTGCCCCAGGGCGATGGCATCCCCTGCCAGGATCAGTACGCCTGGCTGCGAATAGCCGATGCGGCGCCCACCAAGAACTTCAATCTTTTTGGCAAAATCCGGCCACAGTGAATTGGAATATTTCGCGAATTCCGTTTCTTCGGGACCGGCATCCAGCGCTTCTGCTGTCACCGCCAGCATGCCCGCCGAGGCCCAGGTAGCGCCGCCGCCGGGCTGGGCTCGCTCCAGCACCGTGACCTCCTGCCCGGCTTCCGCCAGCCGCAAGCCGATGGCAAGACCGGCCACGCCTGCTCCGATAATGACGATCTTCATAAAGGCCTCAAATAGCGAAGCGGTAGGCCATGCAAAAAGGCCTATAACTCGAAAAAGCCCTCGCCAATACCTATCTGACAGCAGGCCCGGTTCCAGGATTATGATGGGCGGGATTTCCGGCAGGAGACGAGAATGGAAAAGGCACTTTTCGGCGCGGGCTGCTTTTGGGGCGTAGAGGATTTCTTTCTTCAGGTGCCTGGCGTCAGCGAAGCGGTGAGCGGCTATGCCGGCGGCACCACCCAGAATCCCACCTACAAACAAGTGTGCCAGGGCGACACCTATCACGCCGAAGTGGTGGAGGTGACCTTTGACCCTGCCAAGGTTTCCTATGCCGCGCTGGTGGACCTCTTCTTCAAGATGCACAATCCGACCCAGCTCAACCGCCAGGGTCCAGATTTCGGCACTCAATATCGTTCGGTGATCTTCACCCATGGACCGGAGCAGGCCCGCATCGCGCAAGAGAGGCTGGAGGGCGCCAAGGCCTCGGGGCGCTATCGCTCGCCCATCGTCACCCAGATCGAACCTGCCCCCGCCTTCTGGCGCGCCGAGGATTACCACCAGCGCTATTTCCAGAAGCATGGCGGCTCCTGCCATGTGAGCTTCGCCGAGGTGCAAAACTCCTGACAGGCTCAGGTCGGGCGTTCACGCTCGGCCTTCTCTTCGCTCAACCGCATGGTCACCAGAACCACGATCATGGCGGCGAAGCTGGTGAGCGTGCCCGGCAGCCAGATGATTAGGCCGCCATAATGCTGATCGTTCAGCGCCGTCATCTCGACGACGCGGCCGCAAATATTATAGACCGGATAAAAATCGGTCATGGAGAGCGACAGGATCGCGCCCAGGACCATCTGCGGCAGTTCGATGAGAAGGATCATCAGCGCCCGCATCAGATGCGAGAGCCGCGCCGGCGGCTTGGCTCGACTGTCCAGCACTAGCGACCAGAACATGATGCCGTTGATCGCCATGGTCCAGTTCATGACCATGTAGAGATTCTCGTCCAGCATCACGCGGGTGTGGATGGCTGGGATCAGCCAGAAATAAAGCAGCGCCACGAATAAAACGGGCGCGATGGCAGGATGCTGCAGAAAATTCAGCGCGGACTGGACCGGGCGCGCCTTGACCAGCGGCTTTAGAAAATCCGGCATCCCGGCATAGAGCACCGGTCCGCTCATGCCCATGGCGATCAGGAAAGCGCCGGCATGATGCAGCACAAAATGCGCCCAGCGATGGGCGAAGAAGAGATGCTGAGCGTAATAGTCGATGCGGGTCTGCAGGACAATGTAGAAGGAGAGCACGCCCAGCACGAAACAGGCTTTGCGCCAGAGGCCAGGCTGGATGTCAGGCGCCAGGATCTGCGTTCCCCGCCAGAACCAGGCCAGCGTGAGAAACGTGGCCAGAAATTCCATCCAATGGAATTCCCATGGCAGGAAGATCGGCAGATGGGCCGGATAGGTGCGCGTCACGGCCCAAAGCACCGCGCCCGCCACAAGCAGCGCGCCATACCAGGTCCATGGTGAAACCGAGCGTGAAATCCGCATCATTGGAAAGCGACTTTACGCGCGGTTCGCGTGCTCCCCAAAGCGTGATAAGGACGCGCCCCATGCGGTATATGGCGCTGATTTTGGCCCTGATGCTCGCGGCCTGCGGCCGCCAGAGCTTCCACATGACCGATATTTCAGGCGCCATGCCGCGCCTCGATTTTCACATGATCCGCGCCAGCGACGGCGCGGCGGTGACCGGCGAAAGCTATCGCGGCAAGCTGGCGCTGCTCTATTTCGGCTACACCAATTGCCCCGATGTCTGTCCCGCCACATTGGCCAATCTCGCCGGCATGCTAGCCAGGGTGCGAAGCAAGGATGTCCAGGTCCTGTTTGTGACCGTGGACCCCAACCGCGACACGCTGGCGGCTCTAAAGCAATATGTGGCCGCCTTTTCGCCCCAGATCGAAGGGTTGCGCGGCGGCGATAATGAACTCGCCGACATGGCGCGGCGTTACCGCGTCGCCTATTCCGTGGACCCCAGGCCGCCCTATACCGTGATGCATTCCAATGCGGTGTTCGTGTTCGACCGTGACGGCCGGATAAGGCTGGTCACCACGGATACCACCGATACCGCGGCGATGGCGGATGATGTGAGGCGGCTACTGAATTGAGCCTCAGGCTCCGTTCAAATGATCGGTAAGCTGGTCAAAGGTGCCGCCGAAACCTTGCGCCAGATTGCCGGAGGAACAGAGGTCTTCAAAGAACTTCATTTCGTCTTCGCTTGCGCCGAATGGCTCCGCGCGCAGAAATTGCGTTGTGCCCTCTGCGGTGTCGGAAAACGTCACCACATTGAGAATCTCCAAGGGGCATTTATCGCTGAACGGCGCCCGCGCCATGCCACAATCCTGGTTGGCGAATGAATTGAGCCAGACGATACGGGCCGGCGCAGAAATTTCCAGGAAATTGAAACGTCCCCACATTGGGGAAGCGCCGGGCGTCTCCATGGAATAATGGAAGAAGCCGCCCGGGCGGAATTCGAACCGCAGAGCCCGGACCTTGCATCCCTTCGGGCCCCACCATTTTTCCATCCGATCGCGCTCACTCCACGCCTTCCAAACCGTGGCGCGCGGATGCTGGAGCTGGCGCGTGACCTCGAAGACGCGGGCATTGCTAGCGGCCACTTCTATTCTCCTTCTTTTGAGCTTGCGCGTTTGAGTCCAAGAACACACCGAGCCGGTCGAAGCTGTCCTCCCACAGCCTGCGATAACTTCCCGTCCATTCCATCGCAGCGCGCAAAGGCGCGGGTTCGAGGCGGCAGGGTCTGGTTTGGGCCGCACGGCCGCGGGACACCAGGCCAGCACGTTCCAGGACCTTGATGTGTTTCGAAATGGTGGGCTGCGCCAATTTGAAGGGCGCTGCCAAGTCCATCACCGTGGTTTCCCCTCGGGCCAGTCTTGCAACAATCCGGCGCCGGGTCGGATCGGCGAGCGCCGAAAACACTCGATCCAGATTGGTTTTCATATATTTCCTGTCAGCTATATTGCTAACTAGCTATATTGTGAGCGCGATGAAAGGTGTCAAGAAACTTCTCTTCATTCAGATGTGGAGCGCAGCCCCATCCGCTGCGAGCACTGCTTCATGCATCATTTCCGACAGCGTCGGATGCGGGAAGATGGTGTGCGCCAGCTCCTGATCGGTCAGTTCACCGGTCTTGGCAACGACATAGCCATGGATCAATTCGGTGACTTCCGCGCCCACCATATGGGCACCCAGAAGCTCGCCGGTTTCGGCGTCGAATACGGTCTTGACCAGGCCGTCCGCCTCGCCGAGCGCGATGGCCTTGCCGTTGCCGATGAAGGGGAAGCGGCCGACCTTGATCTTGCGGCCGGTTTCCTTGGCCTTGGCTTCGGTCAGGCCCACGCTCGCCACCTGCGGCCAGCAATAGGTGCAGCCCGGCACGTTCGATGCGTTGAGCGGATGAACGCCTTTCACCCCAGCGATTTTTTCCGCCACGATGACGCCTTCATGCATCGCCTTGTGCGCCAGCCAGGGGGCGCCAACGAGATCGCCGATCGCCCAGACGCCATCGACACCCGTTTCGCCATATTTGCCGGCCACGACATGGGTGCGATCAACTTTGATGCCGGCGGCTTCCAGGCCGAGATTCTCGACATTGCCCACGATCCCCATGGCCAGGATCACGCGATCCACGGTGAGGCTTTCGGTCTTGCCGTCCTTGGCTTTCAGAGTGGCGGTGACATTGTCCGCGCCTTTTTTCAGCTCGGTCACGGTCGTGCCGACTTTGAGCTTCATGCCCTGCTTGGCAAAGGCCTTGGCGGCGAAGGCGGAGATTTCCTCGTCCTCGACCGGCAGCACCCGGTCCAATACTTCCACCACGGTCACGTCCGCGCCCAAAGTGCGATAGAAGCTGGCGAACTCGATGCCGATGGCGCCCGAGCCCACGACCAAAAGTGATTTCGGGAAGGACGGTGGCACCATGGCTTCGCGATAAGTCCAGATCAATTTCCCATCCGGTTCCAGGTTCGGCAGAGTGCGGGCCCGCGCGCCGGTCGCCAGCACGATATTCTTGGCGGTGTAATCCGTCGCCTTACCGTCCTTGGTGACCGAAAGCTTGCCCTTGCCAGCCAGTTTGGCCTCGCCTGCGATCACGGTGATCTTATGCTTCTTCATCAAGAAGCCGACGCCATTGGACAGCTGCTGCGACACCGCGCGGCTGCGCGCGACGATCTTCTCGATGTCGAATTTGAAATTGTCGGCGCTGAATCCGAACTCGTTCAGCCGATGCATCAAATGCCAGATTTCCGAAGACCGCAGCAGCGCCTTGGTGGGAATGCAGCCCCAATTGAGGCAGATGCCGCCTAGCCGCTCGCGCTCGACCACCGCCGTTTTCAGGCCCAATTGGGCGCAACGGATGGCGCAGACATAACCGCCCGGACCGCCGCCAACGACGATCACATCGAATGATTCAGCCATCGTAAAATTCCCGTTCGCGGCTTAGAGCAACATCGAGGCAGGTTCCTCGATGAAGCGCTTCAAGGTCTGAAGGAAGCGAGCGCCCGTGGCGCCATCCACCACCCGGTGGTCGCAAGACATGGTGATCGTCATCACGGTGGCGATCTCGAGCTTGCCGTTCCTCACCACCGCCCGCTCCTCGCCCGCGCCCACCGCAACGATGCAGGACTGGGGCGGGTTGATGATGGAGGTGAAATTCTTGATCCCGAACATGCCCATGTTGGAGACCGAGAAGCTGCCGCCTTCATATTCCTGCGGCTTGAGCTTCTTCTCCTTGGCCCGGGCGGCCAGCGCTTTCACTTCGTTGGAAATCTCGGCCAGACCCTTGGTCTCTGCCTTGAACACGATGGGCGTGATCAGACCGAAATCCAGCGCCACCGCGACGCCGACATCGGCGTGCTTGTGGCGAAGGATGGAGGTCTCGGTCCAGCTGGCATTGACGTCAGGATGCTTCATCAATGCCATAGCCGACGCCTTCATCACAAAGTCGTTGACCGACAATTTGTAGGCCGGCTGCTTTTCCTTGTTCTTGGGCGCCGCAGCGTTCAGCGCTTCGCGCGTCGCCATCAGGGCGCTCAGGTCGCAATCAACGCTCAGATAATAATGCGGAATAAGGGTCTTGGCCGAAGTGAGGCGCTTGGCGATGGCCTTGCGCATCGAATCGTGCGGGATTTCCTCATAATCCTCGGGCTTGTAGAACAGCCTGGCGTCGGGCAGAGGCGCGACTGCCATACCGGCGCCGGCGGCTTCCCCTTTCGGCGCAGCGGCCGCGGCAGGCTTCGTTCCCGGCTTGGCGCTCTCCACGTCCGCCTTGATGATGCGTCCGCGCGGGCCCGAGCCGGCGAGCGCGGCAAGATCAATGCCTTTGCTGGCCGCAATTCGGCGGGCAAGTGGTGATGCGAAGATCCGATTGCCGTCCTGGCTCGCAGCCGCCGGAGCTGGCGCGGCTTTGGGCGCTTCGGGCTTGGGGGCTTCCGCTTTGGCGGGCTCGGCTTTCGGAGCTTCCGGCTTAGCGGTTTCGGCTTTCTTCGGCGCTTCAGCTTTCACTGCCGCGCCGATGTCCTTCATAGCGGCGGAGATATCGACTTCACCGGCCTTCTCGCCTTCACCCAGAAGCACGGCAATAGGCGCATTGACCTTCACGCCTTCGCTGCCTTCGGGCACCAGGATCTTGCCGATGCGGCCTTCATCGACCGCTTCGAATTCCATGGTGGCCTTGTCGGTTTCGATTTCGGCAAGAATGTCGCCGGACTTGACGGTGTCGCCTTCCTTCACCAGCCAGCGGGCAAGCTTGCCTTCTTCCATGGTGGGCGACAACGCAGGCATTAGAATATTCGTCGCCACGGGATCAATCCTTGTAGCAAACGGATTTAACGGCGGCGATCACGTCATCGACGGTGGGCAACGCCAGCTTTTCCAGATTGGCGGCGTAAGGCATCGGCACATCCTTGCCGGCGACCTTGTTCGGCGGCGCGTCCAGATAATCGAAAGCATCCAGCGCCACCCGCGCGCAGACTTCCGACCCGATGGAGCAGACCGGCCAGGCCTGTTCCACGGTGACGATGCGGTTGGTCTTCTTCACGGACTCCAGAACCGTGTCGATGTCCAGCGGACGCAGAGTGCGTAGATCGATGATCTCCACATCGATTCCTTGTTCCGCCAGCTTCTGGGCGGCCTCTTCCGAGATTCCGACCGAAATCGAGTAAGTGACGATGGTCGCGTCCTTGCCGGACCGGACGATGCGCGCTTTGCCGATGGGCAGCACGAAATCGTCGATCTTGGGCACCGGGAAGGAGCGACCATAGACGATTTCATTTTCCAGGAAGATCACCGGATTGGGATCGCGGATCGCCGCTTTGAGCAGACCCTTGGCGTCGGCGGCGGAATAAGGCGCGATCACTTTCATGCCCGGCACCGAGGCATACCAGGCGGAATAATCCTGGCTGTGCTGGGCGCCGACACGGGCGGCGGCGCCATTGGGGCCACGGAACACGATGGGACTGGCCATCTGGCCGCCCGACATGTAGCGGGTCTTGGCGGCGGAGTTGATGATCTGGTCCATCGCCTGCATGGCGAAATTCCAGGTCATGAATTCCACAATCGGCTTCAAGCCGTCGAAGGCCGCACCCACGCCCAGTCCGGCAAAGCCATGCTCGGTAATGGGCGTGTCGATCACCCGGCGATCACCGAACTCATCCAGCAGGCCCTGCGAAATCTTGTAGGCGCCTTGATACTGGGCGACTTCCTCGCCCATCAGGAACACCAGCCCGTCGCGGCGCATCTCTTCCGCCATGGCGTCGCGCAACGCGTCGCGCACCGTCATGGTCACCATTTCCACATCGGCGGGAAGATCGGGATCGGCGGGCGCGGCGGTTGTCGGCGCGGCGGCGGGTTCGGGCTTGCGGTCACCGGCCGGTTTGGGCGCCTCCGCCTTGGCTTCCGGCGCGGTTTCGGCTTTTTTCGGCGCGGGAGCCAATGCAGCGGCGGAAGCATCCTCGCCATCGCCCAAAAGCACGGCGATAGGCGAGTTCACTTTTACGCCTTCGCTGCCTTCGGGCACCAGGATCTTGCCGATGCGGCCTTCATCGACCGCTTCGAACTCCATCGTAGCTTTGTCGGTTTCGATTTCGGCGAGAATATCGCCGGACTTGACGGTGTCGCCTTCCTTCACCAGCCAGCGGGCAAGCTTGCCCTCTTCCATGGTGGGCGACAGTGCGGGCATCAGGATTTGGGTGGACATCAGGCGAGCACATCCGTGTAGAGTTCGTCGCTGCTGGGCTCGGGACTTTCGGTGGCGAAGTCCGCCGCCTGGGTGATGATCGCGCGCACATCCTTGTCGATCATCTTGAGATCGTTTTCGCTCACCACGCCGTTCTTCACCAGCCGCTGGCCGAAGTGGTCGATGGGATCGCGCTTCTCGCGCACTTCGCTCACTTCCTCGCGGTTGCGGTACTTGG
>DATNGI010000073.1:0-7050 GCA_035605955.1 Rhizomicrobium sp. | reverse complement strand
TTCGAAGGCTGAGATCGCCACCCGCGCCAGCGATGCGCCCACCGAGAGGCGTCTGACCCCCAGATCGGCATAGTCCTGAACGCTCATCTCCGGCCCCATCACCAGCACGCTTAGGGGAAGGGGTGCTACCGCCTTCACCATCTGGGCGATCTCGGCTTTGTCCTTCACGCCGGGCCCGAACAGGCAATCGGCGCCTGCCTCCGCAAACGCCACCAGCTTGTCTATCGCCGGCGTCAGCGCTTTGGGGTCGTGCAGCATATGCTCGCTCCGCGCCACCAGGATCACATCCTCGCCGCTGGCCTTGATCGCGGCCTTGGCAGCTTTGATCCGCTCCACCGCGAATTTCAGGTCATAGAGCCCGCCGCCGCCTTCCTTGGTGTCCTCGATCGAAAGCCCCGACACGCCGGTCTTGATCGCGGCGGTAACGTTGCGCGCCACATCCGCCGGCTCCCGCGCAAAGCCGGATTCGAAATCGGCGTTCACCGGCAGATCGACCGCGTTGCAAAGCTTGGTCAGGTGATAAAGCTTTTCGTCCAGAGTGATCAGATGGTCCGGCTTGCCGATGGACCAGGCAAACCCCGCGCTGGTCGAAGCCAACGCCTGAAACCCCATATGCTGCAGGATGCGCGCGCTTCCCACATCCCAGGGATTGGGAATGACGAAGCATCCGCTCTTGTGCAGTTCCCGGAACGCTTTGCGTTTTTCGGTCGCGCTTTTCATCTTATTCTCCTTTTTGCCCCCTCCGCCCTTCGCAGCTTACTTTTGCGCACCGGCTCGTGCCGTTGCGCAATAAGCGCTGCTGCGGGCACCTCCCCCATCATGTGCTTTGCACAATGGGGGAGGCGGGTCCTGGCTTGCTTCGAGATTATGCTAGCCCAGTTATTTGTTGGAAATCACGGCGTCACGCGCGCTCCGGTCTTGCTCGGGCACACAAAAGCGCGAATTGGCAGCCGCCCGGAACGCCTCTGGCCCCCACGCGTTTTTTGATCATGCCTGCTGTTCATGAACGCTGGACGGTTCTGCCCCATGGTCCCGTGACCCGGGTGGATGACGCCATCCTGACCGTCACTGGCGAAATCCCCATGCCGCTGGTGCATTTTGAGCGCCGCATGACCGTGGTGGGCCTGGGCGATGGCACCTCCGTCATTTACAGCGCCATCGCCCTGGACGCGCCGGGCATGCGGATGGTGGAGACCTTGGGCGAGCCGCGCTGGCTGATCGTGCCGGGCGATGCCCACCGCCTGGACGCGCGCATCTTCAAGGCGCGCTATCCCGCCATCCGCGTGATCGCGCCCGAAGGCGCTCGCGCCCGCGTGGAAAAGGCATTGCCGGTCGATGACACAGAAGCCGATTTCAATGATCCCAATGTGCTGTTCAAGGCGGTGCCGGGCACGGGCGGGCATGAAGCGTCGCTGATGGTGCGCCGCGCTTCGGGCGTGACGCTGATCTTGAACGATCTGATCGGCAATCTCAGGCGCAAGGGCGGCTTCGAAGGCTGGCTGCTGCATGTGATGGGGTTCGGCGGCGATGGCCCACAAATCCCCACCGTCGAACGTTTTTTGATGGTGCGGAACAAGAATCTCTTGAGGCGTCAGTTGGTCGCTTGGGCCAATGGCCGCCAGATCAAGCGCATTCTGATGTCGCACGGCGCGCCCATCGAACACGATTTGGACGGCGTGCTCCGGCGGCTCGCTCAGGACCTGCGCTGAAATTCGAAAGCGGCTTAGATGTCCGCCGCCACGATCATGGCCTCGATGCGGCGCGCCACATAGGGCAGCCTGCGCCACGCGAAATCCGTGTCATGGCCAAGCCTGGGCATCACGATCTCGGTGATGAAATGACCAAGCTCCTTCGACCAGGCGCGATGCTGCACATGGCCATGTTCGTCGGTGTAGAGAAGGGCGCGCCGGGTTTCGACCAAGACGCCCAGATAGGGGCGGGTCAAATCCACGATGCTGGCTTCCAGGCTGGCGTAAAGCGGCGGCGTCTTGTGCAGCGTGAACAGGGTGGAGAAAAAGCTTCGGCGGGCCTTGCCCAAATCGTTCGCCAAGTCGCCGGCATTCACCAGCAAGGATTCCAACGCAACAACGCCTAAGCTCTTAGCCATTCAACCAGCCCTTGCCTTAATGTCGCCATCCCTGCCCTATTGCTGCCACAATGCACGATCCGATGGATTCGGTAAAGTACGCCGATCGGGCAGGGTTAATTCTTTTCGCGACTAATCCGACCAATAGATTCGATGGAACTTCGCTTCGCACGCGCGAAGGCGCGCACGAAATCCAGGCATGCCGCCGGGTTCCTTGCTTAAGCAAATGTGACGCGCGCTGGGGCGGAACTTTTTACGGCGGATTGAGCAGCGGAATTTTTTTTGCATCCGGCGCGGACTCGCGTGAAAGCGACTGGATGAAGGCCACCAAATCGTCGGCTTCCGAATCAGACAGGATCTTTTCCGAATAGGCCGGCATCGCCGCGCGGGGATGGCGAAGCTCGTTGATAATGGCGTTGGGGGTGAGCCCCGCATGCGCCAGACGCGGCCCGCCAAGCGCGCCGCCGCCCGCGCCCGTGGTTCCATGACAGGTGTAGCAGGCGTCGCGCAGGAAAAGTTCCTTGCCCCGCGCCGCATCGCCTGCGTTCTGGGCCAGGGCAGGCGTCGCGATCAGCAGCAGACATATGAGTGTGCGTGTCATCTCACCGTCCTGACTCATCTTCCTTGGCATACGACATCGATCAGCGCCGGTTCGCCCGCCTTCACCCGCGCGATGGCGCGTTTCAAGGCCGCGTTGAGGTCTTTGGGGTCCGTCACGGGGCCTTGGCCATAGACACCCATGCTTTCCGCCAGCTTGGCGAAATCGATATTGGGATCGCGGATGGTGGTGCCGATATGGGTGCGATCCGTGCCGCGCTGCATGCGGTTGGCGGTCTGCTGCAACAGCATGATCTCCTGATGCCAGGCGCGGTTGTTGTGCATTACATAAAGAATCGGAATTTTCTCATGCGCCGCCGTCCAGAGCGTGGAGGGACAGCACATCAGATCGCCGTCGCCTTGGATCGAAACGGTGAGCCGCCCCGTGCCCTTGTTCGCCAGCGCCGCGCCCAGCGAGGCCGGCGCGGTATAGCCGATGCCATAAGCGCCCGCGTCGCCGATATAACGGTGATGCTTGTCGGCCTGCCACAGCTTCTGCGGCCACATATTCTGGAAGAGGGAGCCGGAAGCCAAGGTCCAGTCCTCATCCTTGATTGCATTATAAAGCTCCATCACCAGCCGCGCCGTGGTGATGGGTTGGCTGTCCCAACCCTCCGCCGCCAGCCCGCGCTGCACATCCATCGCGGTCTTGTGCGCTTCCGCCAGCTTCTTGCCCCGCGCTTCGAAGGCGCCGCGTTTGCCGCGATCGATCAGCGTGCGGCAGGCGGCGATCAAGGAGGGCAGGCTCGCCTCCGCATCGCCCATCAGCGCCAAATCCGCATCGGGATAGCGCTGGAAATCCTGGTAATTGGAATGGAAGTTGAGATCGGCCGACGACAGGCTGATGCGTTTCGCGCCAGGCTTGGTCAGCGTCTGGAAGCCGGCTTCGGTATGCGGCGTGTAGGAATGAAGCGTCTGCCAGAAATCCGTCATCTCCATGCCCAAAATGACGTCTGCTTGCGCCACGGGTTCGCGGCCCCGGCTGGTCTGGTTGAGCGGATGGCGCCAGGGAAAATTCATCCGGCCGGATGAATCGGTCACCGAACATTGCAGCAGCTCCGCCAGCTCGGTCAGATGGCGCATGCCCTCGGGCGTGCGCGCCACGCGATCCGCCAGCAACACGGGTGCTTCGGCGGCCACCAGCATCTTGGCGACATCGGTCAGCGCGGCATCTTCGGCTTGCGGCGGCGCGAGTTTCGGTTTCTGTGGAATCCGGGGCGGCGGATTTTCGTCCTGCGGATTTTCCTGAAGATCTGTGGAGGTGACCAACAGCACCGGGCCGTAAGGCGGCGTCATGGCATATTTCCAGCCGCGGGTGGCGGATTCCGCCCAATGCTGCAGCGAGCCAGGATTGTCGTCCCATTTCACGAAATCGCGCACGATGGCGGCGCCGTCCTGTGCCGAATGCACCGTCTGCACCATGGTCTTGCGGGTGCGCGCGTCGGGCGCGCTGGGCGTGATCAGGAAAATGGGCGCGCGGTCGGCATAGGCGTTGTAGATCGCCATCGAGCCATGTTGCAGGCCCACTGTGTCATGCATCATCGCCGCCATGGGCTTGCCCGCGATCTTGGCATAGCCATGGCACATGGCGACGGAGACTTCCTCGTGCATGCAGGAGATGAAGTCGAGCCTTGGCTCGCTCACCATGCCGACATTGATGATGGATTCATGCAGGCCCCGGAAACTCGATCCGACAAAGGCGGCGGCATGCTCGATGCTTAAGCCCCGCATCACCTCCAGCATGAAATCCGCGCCGCAGCTGGTCTGGGTCAACGGTTCGGCGTCCGCGGGACGGCCGCGCTCGGCCTCGACATTGGGCGTTGGCGGAATCGACGGCGCGCGGGCAGGGGCTTGCGCTTTTGCAAGCGCGAGTGGTGCTGCCAGCGCCGCACCCAAGGCTGCTGGCGCCAGACCGGCACCCTTTAGGAAGCCACGGCGTCCGAGGCCAGAGCGCTCCAAAAGCGTATCCGTCTTCCGCGCCATGCCATCCCCCATTGCTTTTTCTTATTTGTCCATCAGGGCAGCCATGCTGTCAAAACGCCTTCTTATGGCGGCGCGATAAGCTATCCTTGAGGCAAAGGGGAGCGGTGCATGAGCGAGTTGGACAGACGGGACATTCTGGGCGCAACCGGGGCTTTGATCCTGGGTTCTACTGCATCTGCCGCCCAGGCCGCCATGCCCACCGACGAAGCCTATTGGGCCAAGATCGCTTCGCAATACGATGTCACCCATGATGTGATCCAGTTGGAGAACGGCATGTGGGGCATGATGCCCAAGCCGGTGCAGGAGGCCTATCGCCGTCACAGCGAGCGGATCAACCGGAACAATAGCTACTACGCCCGGCGCCTGTACGAAGACGACATCGAAAAAGTACGCGCCCATGCCGCCCGCGATTTGGGCGTGCACGTCGACGAGATCGCCTTTGCCCGCGGCGCCACCGAAGCGCTGATGACCCTGATCGTGGGTTACAACCGGCTGAAGCCCGGCGATGCGGTGCTCTATGCCGATCTGGATTATGAAAGCACTCAGGCCGCTTTCCGCCAGTTGCAAGCCCGGCGCGGCGTCGATGTGGTGGCAATCGATCTGCCCGAACCCGCTACGCATCAGAATCTGATCGACGCTTATGACGCGGCGCTGAAGGCGAACCCGCGCGTGCGGCTGATGCTGCTCACCCATGTCAGCCATCGCACCGGGCTGGTCCTGCCGGTGGCCGAAATCACGGCACTGGCCAAGTCGCGGGGCGTGGACGTGATCCTGGACAGCGCCCATGCCTGGGGCCAGCTTGATTTCAAGCTGCCGGATACGGGCGCCGATTTCATCGGCCTCACTTGCCAAAAATGGATCGGCTCGCCCATGGGCGTGGGCATCTTCTATGTGAAGAAGGCGCGCCAGGATGCGCTGGATGATGGCTGGGGCATCGCCAGCCTCGAGCCTGGCGACATTCGCCGCAAGATCCAGACGGGCACCACCAACATGGCCGCCTTCCTGGCGCTGGACGACGCGTTGACGTTCCACGAACAGATCGGGGCGGCGGCGAAAGAAGCGCGGCTTCGCCATCTGCGCGACCGCTGGGCCGAGCCCTTGCGCGGACGGATCGAGATCCTCACGCCAACCGATCCGCGCCTCACCGGCGCCATCACCTCGTTCCGGCTGAAAGGCAAGACCAGCGTGGAAGACAATCGCCAGCTGGCGGAAACGCTGCTTCGCCGTTTCAACATCTTCACGGTGGAGCGCACCGGCGTCGCCAAGGGCGCCTGCATCCGCGTCAGCTGCGCGCTTTTCACCAGCCCCGAGCAGACCGATAGACTGGTGGCGGCCTTGGCGTCGCTGGCTTAGACGATATTAGCCTTCGTGATGGCGCGGACCGCTGCCCAGCCGGGCCTGGATCGCTTCCACAAGCCGGGACAGGTGATCCGCCAGCGGGGGAAAGGCGTCGAAAGCGCTTTGCCGTCTCATCACCAAGTCGATGCCGGATACGGCAAGGCTCTTGTCCAACCGTACGGGAAAAATCCCGATATGCCGGTCCTGCGCCAATTGCAGCTCGCGCATCAATTGCTGCGACTGGTTGGCGTGGGCCGAGTAAAGCAGCAAGAACAGCTTGGTCTCGAAGATTGCATCGACGATGGCGGTGGCGCGATCGATGCCGGCGGGAATGTCGCGCGGGGCCATGAAACAGCGCAAGCCCGCCCCTTCCAGCGCTGTCACAATGGCTTCCGCCGCGCCGATATCCGAAGACGCATAGCTGATGAAGACATCGTTCTTCATCAATGCCGCCCTATCCGCTTCGTCCCGGAGAAGTCCGGTGACAAAAGACGGGTCCACATCGGGAACTCGCAACATCATGGTGAGGCCTTCCTGGTTGCAACGCCGCTACCGCTTCGTTGCGACCCAGGACACGGCCGCATTCAGGAAGACGATTGGGATCGCACCGACCCCACTGCTTCGCTCCCGCGCACATCATCCGCGCGTGTTTGCGCTTTTTCCAGCGCATTCTTTCGCAAAGCCCCTGGAATCCCCCTGCCAGGCAGGCGCCGCGCTATGTAGGGAGTTCCCGCGACTTGGGAATTCCCGCGAAATGTGGCAACAGCCGAAGATAGCTCCACATTCATAAAGCGCGATTCAGAATTCGTAGCTGAGGCTGAGATAGCCACCGTCCGGCGTCGCGGCGAGGCTGGTCCTGAGATTGGGATGCTTCTTGAACGGCGTGGTCAGGACATAGCCATAGCCGGCGGCGATGGCCGAGCTTGCCAGCGTGTCGTACCAATGATGCTGGCGCGCCTGCACCCTTGAATAAGACACGAACTGGGTGGCGAAAAAGGCGGGCAGGCCATACTGCCAGCCATAGCGACCCCAGAGATAAGACGAGC
>DATNGI010000072.1:0-6434 GCA_035605955.1 Rhizomicrobium sp. | reverse complement strand
TGGGGCTATCTCGATGAGGACGGGCCGGGGCTCGAAGCCTTCCGCCAAAGCATCATCGACTGGAACCATCGCCGCCACGGCATCACGGTGATGCGTCCGGACAATATGGGCCTCAGCACCGGCGTTCATACCAGCATCGCCGCGGCGTTGCGCGCGGTCGCGCCGCCGGGCAGCAAGGTCCTGATGACCACGCCCATGTATAGCGACTTCTACGCCGATCTGGTTTTCACCGGCACCCACCCTACCGAAAGCCAGATGATCTATGCCGACGGCAAGTACCAGATCGATTGGGACGATCTGGAGGCCCGCATGACGCCCGATACCAAGGCCATCATCCTGTGCAATCCGCAGAATCCCACCGGCAATGTCTGGACCAAGGCGGAGTTGACCCGGATCGGCGAGCTGTGCCTCAAGCACAAAATCGTCGTGCTGTCCGATGAGATCCATGCCGACTTCGTGACCAAGGGCCACAAATTCACGGCCTTCAGCACGCTGGAGAGCAAGGAGATCGTCGCCAACAGCATCACGCTAAGCTCCGCCAACAAGAGCTTTTCGCTTCCCGGCCTGCCGCTGGCTTGGTTCTTCTCCACCAATCCGGACCTGTTCCAACGCATGGCCGCCCAGGACCGGCCGGACATGAATGTGATGGGCATCGCCGCGCACCAGGCCGTCTATAGCGGTGGCGAGGAATGGCTCAACCAGTGTGTCGATTACATCGACGCTAATCACGATTTGGCCAATCACTATATCAAGACGAATATCCCCATGTTGAAAGCGGGCCGAAAGCCGGAAGGCACTTATCTGGTCTGGCTGGACGCAGCCCAGGTGTCGGAGAAGATCGGCGCCCAAAGGCTGGCGGATACGGAAAACCAAAAGCCGCAACCCATCAGCCGCTGGACCGGCAAGACGAATGTGGTGGCGCCGACGGACATCGTCAGCCATTGGTTCGCCAAGAACGCTTTCGTAAAGATCAATCCCGGCGCCAATTACGGCAAAGGCGGCGCCAATTGCATGCGTATGAATATCGCTACGGCGCGGCCGACCTTGAAAGCGGCGCTGGACAGCATGGCGGCTGCGCTGAAGAGATTTGCCTGACGGAATAAGCCTTGGGCGAATCTCGCACAGCCCCTTGCCGGAAGATCGCCAAGGTTTACCTATCCGTCGATCTGCGGATCAAAGGAGTAACGTTAATCCGGCAAAGGCCCGACTATACAGCTTTTTAAGGTTCTTCTGACGGCCAATCCGATTAAGCCTGACTGGTACCGCGTCTTCGGGCGAGGAATGGGGCTTCTGAAGAATTTCACGTCTGTGGTGTTGCCGCATGCGGCAATGGGTGCGGCCGTGTCCGCGAAATCCTATTTGCGGGCGCGCGCCACGCTACCCGGTTATCTGGACCAGATCCGCAGCGATTTTCCCGAATTCCATTTTCAAAAGGCGCGGCTGGTCGACAGCGGTCTTGAAAATATTGTGGTGGTGCTGGACGATAGATGGATTTTCCGCTTCCCGAGATCGGAAGCGCGCCGGCTTTCCTTTGCGCATGAATTGCAGCTTCTGATGCAGCTGCGGCAGCGGACGGATATCGACCTGCCCGATTATCGCTATGTCGCATCCGGCGCCCGCTTCGGCGGTTACCCTATGCTGAAAGGCGAACCGCTCAACCCTGAACATTTTCTCGCGCTGGACGCTGTCGGCCAACGCCGCATCCTGGATCAGTTCGTGGATTTTCTAGTCGGCCTGCACGGTCTTTCCCCTGTCGGGCCGCTCGCTGGCGTCAAGCCGCGCCACACCGGCACTAGGGACGAATTCGTCGCGGCCTATTTCGCGCGGCAGCGTGAACTATTCGCCCGCAAGCTGGGGCAAAAGCTGGTGCGCCGGATCGATCATTTCTGCGCCGCCTATGCCAAGCCAAGGCCCCACCCCGAATGCATGGTTCATGGCGACATTGACGATCACCATGTGTTGCTGGACCGGCGCACGGCAAAATTGGGGATCATCGATTTCGGCGACGCCGCACTGGGCGATCCTGCGGCCGATTTCGCATTCCTGTTCTCGCTCCCGCCATGGGCGGCCGAGCATGCGCTTGCCCGTTACGCCTTTCTGGCGGGCGATCCGGGCCTGCCGGAACGGGCAATGTCCCATTCCGTCCGCTTCGCCATCGGCCGGTTGTGGAATTGCCTGCAGCATGTGGGCTATCCGCGCGTCTTTGCGGACGCCACCGCCGCCCTGGAAACGCAGCTGGGGCTTCTGGCAGTTTGAGAGGTCTCAGATCGCCGCGCTGAGACGCGCGACCTGGGGCTTGGCGCGGGCGTAGAAGCCCGCCGCGCCTGGGAACGCCTGATAAAGTGCGGTCAATGGCTCGACATTTTCGGTTTCGCCCAGAAGCAGCACGCCGTCCGCCGCCAGTGTGTCCGCCAGCCGCTCCAGCACCGAGAGACGCTGGATCCTGTCGAAATGCATCAGCACATTGCGGCAAAGCACCAGATCCAGATCGCCCTGCCAGCCGAACGCGTCGAGCAGGTTGAAGACGCGGAAGCGCGCTATCCGCTTCAACCGCTCCGACACCAGAAAGCCTCGTTCCTGCGGCCGGAAATGCCGCGCCACATCCTCTTCCGAAAGACCGCGCATCACTTCGAACTGCGAATAGAGCCCCATCTCGGCACGAGCGATGGCGGCGGAGGACAAGTCGGTGCCGATCAGCTCCACGGTCCAGCCGGCGAGCGGCAGGGCATCGAGCAGGATCGCCAGCGACCAAACTTCCTGGCCCGAAGCGCAACCCGCCGCCCAAATGCGCAGCCGCTTTTCGCCGCGCCGCGCCGTCATCAGGTCGGGCAGGACCTCGTCGCGCAGTCTGGCGAATACCGCCGCATCGCGGAAGAAAGAGGTTTCGTTCACCGTCAGGGCTTCGACTACCGCCTCAGCCAAGGCTTCATGGCCCAGCCGCAACTGTGCCGCCAGCGCCGCAGAATCGCGCAGGCCGAAGCGCAGCGCGACCGGCTTGAGGCGCTGTTCCAGCTTGCGGCCTTCGCTCAAGGCAAGGCCGCCGCGACGGCGGGCGAGCCGCGCGAGGAACAGGAAATCCTCTTCGGTCATTTGTTAGACTGGCTGCCCCAGCTCGACCAGCTTGGAACGCAGCGACGCGCGGTCGTAAGGCTTCATCACATAATCGTCGGCGCCCGCGGTGATCGCCTGGGCGATCTCGTCGGGATCGTTTTCGGTGGTGGCGAACAGGATCACCGGATGCGAGCCGTTCTGCTGGCCGCGCACGCTTTTGATGAACTCCAGGCCCGGCATGGACGGCAGGTTCCAGTCCAGGAAGATCACGTCCGGCATCTTGTCGCGCACCGCGCGCAGCGCCGCCATGCCCTCTTCCGCCTCGCCGATGTCGAACTTCAATTCCTCGAAGATGCGGCGTGCGACGGTGCGCATGACGCGGCTGTCTTCCACGACCAGGCAATGTTTCATGGCTCGCCCCTACCGGCCGCCGGAAAGGCTGCCGAATCGAGTGGACTCTAAGGGGCGAGGGTAAACAGGAGCTTGCCGAGCGCCCAAAGCAGTACCGGCCCGGAAAAGTGCAGCTGGCGGCGCGGAAATCTCAATGACAGCTGCGGTTTTCCGCTGGCCGTGCGACCGTCAATTAAGTTAACCGCCGGTAATTTCTACCGCGCCCTCGACCGCCTTGACCGCCAGGGCCGCGTTCACCGCCCGCGAGAGTTTATAGGTGAGATGCGGCTGGATCCCCCTTGCGTCCACCGGAGATTGGATCTGCTCGCCCCTGAGCGTGCGTTCCACCTCTTCGGCCACCCGCGCCACTTGGCCGGTGGCAGTGATCTTGAAGCTGGGCGCCTTGGGATCGGCCCCAGCCTCGACCACGACCAATCCGCCCCGGGGCAGGCTGTCCGCCCCCAGAAGCGTGGCGTTCATCAGCAATTTGGCCCAATCCTTGGCCCAATAGGCATGCGGCACTTTCCACTCGAGCTTGACCTTGCCGCCTTCCAGCAGACCCTGGACCAACCGGCCGATTTCGCCCAAATCGAGTTCGGCGCCGGCCGATCCGGCAGCGCCGAACGCGATGCGCATGAACTGAATGCGGGCCAGCGCCTGGTTGGCGCTGGACGTGACCAGCTTCAGCGCGTCTTCGCGCATGGTTGCGTCGCGCTCGTCTTCCAGCACTTCCAGCCCGTTGACCACCGCGCCCAGCGGTCCGACGAGATCGTGGCAGACGCGGCTCACCATCAGGGCGGTAAACTCGATATCGTTCATGATGGACCTTTCCCCCTCGACGCATCACGCTGAAGCTACGAGCCGAAGCAGTGATCCTGCTTTTGCCGGACGGCTCACAATTGGTAAAGACATATAGTCGGGCTTAAGGATTCGTTAACATGGGTTCCACCGCCATCAGGCTGGCCGCGATCGCGGCAGAGGCCGGTAAAATCGTGATGCGGCATTACCGGGCGGGCGCAGGCGCTCGCTGGAAGGACGATCGTTCCCCCGTCACCGACGCCGACGAGGAAGCCGAGACGTATATTCTGAAGGCGCTGGCCGACCTCTTTCCCGGCATACCGGTGGCGGCGGAGGAAGCGGTGGCGGCGGGCCGGGCCTGCGATCCTTGCGCCCATTTCTTCCTGGTCGATCCTTTGGACGGCACCCGCGAATTCCTGAAGCGCAATGGCGAGTTCACTGTGAATATCGCCGAGGTGCGGGGCGGTGTGCCGGTCGCGGGCACGGTCTACGCGCCCGTGATATCGAAGCTTTTCTTTGGCGACGCCGACGGCGCTTTCGAAGTGAAGGCCGCACCCGGCAAAGCCATCGGCAAACAGGCGGCGCGGCGCATTCATGTCCGCACGCCGCCCGCCAAAGGCTGGGTGGCCGCCACCAGCCGCAGCCATCCCGATCCAAAGACCGATGAATTCCTGAAACGCTTTTCCATCGGCCGCACCATCGTCGCCGGCTCGTCGCTGAAATTCTGCCTGGTTGCGGCGGGCGATGCCGATATCTATGCCCGCGCCGGACGCACCATGGAGTGGGACACCGCGGCCGGCCATGCGGTGCTGGCGGCGGCCGGCGGCACCGTCACGCGTTGGGATGGCGCGCCTTTCCTCTATGGTAAGCCCGGCTTCGAGAATGGCGGCTTCGTGGCGCGCGCACTCTGAAGTGCGCGCAAGCTAAATATCGCGATCGTGGCGGGACGAGTAAAACACCAGCGCCATCAATCCCGCGCCCACGATAAAGGTCACGATCACACCCAGCACCATGAACACCCAGCCCAATGGTGAAATCCTGACCCCCGCCAGTGCATTCCAGCTCGCCACGCCGTACCACAGGGCCCAGCCGAGAAGGCCCAGCAAAATCACCATCGTGGCGACGCCGAACAGCGAAAGTCCGGTTCTTTGCTTGTCTTGCGCCATCGGCCGCGCCTCCATCAATTAATATGTCTGAACGCCGAACCTGCTGTAAAATTGCCCAAATCTCGGCAAATCTTGCAAGGAACTGATTCGCGAAAGGGCGCTATCCATGAACCGCAAGGAATTTCTCGCCGGATTGGCTTCGCTGGTGCCGGGCGCCCTGCTGGTGCCGGGTCCGGCCTTGGCCGATGTCGGCGACGACGCCAAATACACTGCCAACGAGATTACCCAAGCGGGTGCGGATTTCTTCGGCATCACCACCGAGGCGATGGCCAAGGCGGTCCAGCATGTCTTCGCCGATCTGGGCGAACCGGATGCCTATATCAAAGGCGATGAAGGCTCCGGCGCTTTCGTGGTGGGTTTGCGCTATGGCTCCGGCTATCTGGTGAGGAAGACGCGCGATCCGCGCATGGTCTATTGGCGGGGGCCCTCGATAGGCTTCGATGTGGGCGGCAATGCGTCGAAATGCTTCACGCTCTGCTACAATCTGCGCGAGGACAGGCGCCTGTTCCAGCGCTTCCCCGGCGTGGAAGGCAGCTTTTATTTCGTGGCCGGGCTGGGCGTGAACTACCAGCGCTCGGGCGGCGTCACCTTGGCGCCGATCCGTACCGGTGTGGGTTTCCGCGCCGGCGCGAATGTCCATTATCAGGCCTATTCCGACCGCCGCGACTGGTTCCCGCTGTAGGTCGCGGTCTTTTTGCGTCCTGAGTGCGTCACGCCTCCTCACGTGCTTTACGCAGGCTCCGGGGCGTCGCCTACGCTGTCGCTAGGCGACCCTGCTCAGTCCGCAAAAATCCTCGCTCCCGATTGCCGCTGGCCGCAGCTTTACGCGTTGGCTTCGGCCGGACCTTCGATCGTGCCCGCCGGCGCGGGCAGATAGAGCAGAAGGGCGGCGGCGACATAGATGGACGAGAAGGTGCCCACCACAATGCCGAACAGGATAGGCGCGGAGAAATCGAACAGCGCCGGCCCGCCAAAGGCCAGAAGCGGCAGGATCGAGATCGCCGTCGCCACCGAGGTCAGGACGGTTCG
>DATNGI010000071.1:0-3293 GCA_035605955.1 Rhizomicrobium sp. | reverse complement strand
GCCGCCGGGGTCGCGGGCTGTCTGAGTGGTGGGGTCCTACCCTCTTTGTCTCGCCAATTCAACGGCGATTGCAGTTAATATGGGGTCAAAACCCAGCAATTGCGATGCAAAAACCCCGCGCCAGCTTGGCTGACGCGGGGGTGGCTGAATTGCAGAATCCAGGCAGGTGCTGGTCACTTGCCCGAGAGCAGTTCCAACATGGTGGTACCCAGCGCCGCCGGGTTGGGCGAGACACGGATGCCGGCCGCCTTCATCGCCTCGATCTTGCTGTCGGCGCCGCCTTTGCCGCCCGAGATGATGGCGCCGGCATGACCCATGCGGCGGCCCGGCGGCGCGGTGACGCCGGCGATAAAGCCCACCATCGGTTTCTTCACCTTGGAATGGCGGATGAAGTCGGCGGCGTCTTCCTCGGCGCTGCCGCCGATCTCGCCGATCATGATGATGCTTTTCGTTTCCGGGTCCGCCAGCAACATTTCCAGCACTTCGAGATGCTCGGTGCCTTTGACCGGATCGCCGCCAATGCCGACGCAGGTGGTTTGGCCCAGGCCCGCCACCGTGGTCTGCAGCACCGCTTCATAGGTAAGCGTGCCGGAGCGGGAAACGATGCCCACCGTGCCGCGGCGATGAATGTGGCCGGGCATGATGCCGATCTTGCATTCGCCGGGCGTGATCACGCCGGGGCAGTTGGGTCCGATCAGCCGCGATTTGGAGCCGCAAAGCGCCCGCTTCACTTTCACCATGTCGAGCACCGGAATGCCTTCGGTGATGCAGACAATCAGCGGCACTTCTGCGTCAATGGCTTCCAGAATGGCGTCGGCGGCGAAAGGCGGCGGCACATAGATGGCGGATGCGTCCGCGCCCACTTTCTCTTTGGCTTCGCGCACCGTGTCGAACACGGGTAGGCCCAGATGCGTCTGGCCGCCTTTGCCCGGCGTGGTGCCGCCCACCATCTTGGTGCCGTAAGCGATGGCCTGCTCGGAATGGAAGGTGCCTTGAGCGCCGGTGAAGCCCTGGCAGATGACCTTGGTGTTCTTGTCGACGAGAATGGACATGCGGTTCTCTCTATTGGCCGGTCGGCGTATCGGTTTGCGGGGACGCGCCAGAGGAAAGGCGCAATCTGGTCGGCACGATAAAGCTGAGCACGCTCGACTTAGCGTCACGCCTCATCGCTATCTCATTCAGGGCTCCGGATGCTGCAAGAGCCGGAAGGTCGGGGCTGTTCTGGGGGACGCGCACATGGACGCCATTCTCTACGCGCCAAGTATAACCAGTAAGGCCAGTGGCAGGATCGAATACGGAATCGACACCGGCAAAAGCAGCGACTGATTTCTCTAAATCGGCCTCGGCCGCGGGTAGCGAGGCCAGAAGGCAGTAGTCTGCTGTGAAAGTGTCCGAAGGCAGGCTTTTGTGCGCTACCAGCAAAAACTTGGTTCCGTCGGGGGCGGAGGTCATGCGGCCTTGCGCGCTCGCCAGCCTATAGTTGTTGCGGAGAAACTGCAGCATGGCGTCAGGAATCACCTTCCAGCCCATCTTGCCGGCAGTCGCGAGAGCGCGTTCAAGATTGCCATGCGCATCGACGCAGGTGCTGCGGAACATGTCGAACGTTTCTCCGGCGTGAGTCGGACCGGTGAGCGCGAACAACGCGAGAAAGGTTGCTGACGCCAGACGCTGCATGTCAGCCCTTCACCGCTTTCACGACTTTTTCGGCCGCGTCGGCGAGATTGTCGGCGGAGGTGATGGCAAGGCCGGATTTGGCCAGGATTTGCTTGCCCAATTCGACATTGGTGCCTTCGAGCCGCACCACCAGCGGCACTTTCAGCGAGATCTCTTTCGCGGCGGCGATGATGCCTTCGGCGATGATGTCGCATTTCATGATGCCGCCGAAGATATTCACCAAAATCCCTTTCACATTGGGATCGCTGACGATGATCTTGAAAGCCGCGGTCACTTTTTCCTTCGAGGCGCCGCCGCCCACATCCAGGAAGTTGGCCGGCTCACTGCCATAGAGCTTGATGATGTCCATGGTGGCCATGGCTAGGCCCGCGCCGTTCACCATGCAGCCGATCTCGCCGTCCAGCTTCACATAAGAGAGGTCATATTTCGACGCTTCGACCTCCATTGGGTCTTCCTCGTCCAGATCGCGCAGCGCCTGGATGTCCTTGTGGCGGTAAAGCGCGTTGTCGTCGAAATTGATCTTGGCATCCAGGCAGACGATTTTTCCGTCCTTGGTCACCACCAGAGGATTGATTTCGAGCAGGCTCATGTCTTTGGCGACGAAGGCGTCGTAAAGGCTTTTGACCACCTGGCCGATCTGCTTGGCGGCCTCGCCCTTGAGATTCAGCGCTGTGGCAATCTCGTTGCCGACATAGGGCGAGTAACCGACGGCCGGTTCGATCTGGAAGGTCTGAATCTTGTCCGGCGTCTTGTGCGCCACTTCCTCGATGTCCATGCCGCCTTCGGTGGAGACGATGAAAGCGATGCGGCTCGTGGCGCGATCCACCAGCGCCGACAGGTAAAGTTCGCGGTCGATCGCGGAGCCGTCCTCGATATAAAGCCGCTTGACGAGCCGGCCATGCGGGCCGGTCTGGTGCGTGACCAAGGTCATACCCAGCATGCGCTCGGCTTCTGTCTTCACGTCGGCAATCGATTTGACCACCTTGACGCCACCGCCTTTGCCGCGACCGCCGGCATGGATCTGCGCCTTCACCACCCAGACCGGACCGGGCAGGCTTTCGGCGGCTTTGACGGCTTCTTCCACCGTGAAGGCGGGCTTGCCGTTGGGGACCGGTGCGCCGAAGCCGCGCAAAACGTCCTTGGCCTGATATTCGTGAATATTCATGGGGGTTCCTTGAGGCGGGCAGGCGAAGAGTGCGCCGCACAATAGCAGCCGAAAATCGTCATGCAAGGCAAGGAATTCAGGCTTGGGCGCGACGCGCTGTCATCACCAGCAAGGCCAAAATCGCAAACGGCGCCAGCAGGATATGCGTCGCCGAGGCCAGACCCCGCGCCGCCCATGGCAGAAGCCATAGAAAAACCAGCAGCGACAATTCGAAAGGCTGAAAACCCTGTCTTTTGCCTTCGGCCGCGAGAAGCAGCAGGGCGGGCGCGAGCAACATCAGGTCGTAATCCAGCAAGTAAGGCGTCACAAGCAGGGTCGCCAGGCAAAGGGCCGCGCCGCGCACGCCGAAGCTGGTCGGCCGCCGCCACAGCCGCACGAGAAGAAAAGCAGCCAGCAGGGCGATGGCGCCTTGCGCCGCGTAGGCCAATGTCACCGGGCCGCCCAGAAAACGGAC
>DATNGI010000070.1:0-3491 GCA_035605955.1 Rhizomicrobium sp. | reverse complement strand
GGCTCGCCCATGACCTATTCCTATGACGGCAAGCAGTACATTATCGTCGCGGTTAGCGGCGGCAATTACTCGGGCGATTATCTCGCCTACAGCCTGCCGGCGGCGAACTAGGCCTTAGACAAGAGCACGGCGGGCCGTCTCGCGACGGCCCGCCGCATTCATGCAAGGCGCGATCTGGACTATAGGATTCTCATGAAAACCCGTCTGCTCATCGCCCTTTCCGGTGCGGCGCTCATGGCCGCCACCGGCGCCGTGATCGCGCAAAGTTCCACCCGCTCGATCTGGGACGGCGCCTACACCGCAGCCCAGGCGGCGCGCGGCAAGACCGCCTATACTCAGAATTGCGCCCGCTGCCATGGTTCGGCCTTGGAAGGCAATGACGAGATTCCGGCACTCAATGGCAGCCATTTGATGGTGGATTTCGACGGCCAGACGGCGGCCGATCTGGTACATCGCATTCAAAGCACTATGCCGATGGACAATCCCGGCTCGCTCAGCGGCGCCACGACCGCTGACATTGCCGCGTTCATTCTGCAGACCAATGGGCTGCCGGCTGGAAATGCGGAACTGCCGTCCGACAGTTCGGCCCAGTCGCTCTTTCATTTCGACGCCGTGAAGCCGGCCGATCACTAAATCAGGCTTGCGCGCTGGCAGGCGACGCTCCAAAAGCGTTTGGCCCTGCGTCGCCGGGCTGGCACCAATAATAGATCAACACGATCGCCGCGATGAGGCTTGCCAGCCCCAGAAGCGGTCCAATGGTGAAGGCGAAGGCCACGGCGCCAAGGATGCCGAAGGGCCCGATCAGCAGCACGGCAAAAAGAGCATACAGCGCCGCTGGAATAACGCCGATCCATACCAGACTGCCATTGCGACCGATATCCTGAAGGCGGCGCGCACCCATGCCGGCCATGGGCAGGAGCAGCGCCAGCGATACCAGCGCGCTGATGGGCAGAAGGAAAATAATCCGTTGCACGATGCCGGCAGCAAGCTGGACCACCACGCAGGCCAGCACGAAATAC
Source organism: Rhizomicrobium sp. (assembly GCA_035605955.1). Lineage (GTDB taxonomy): Bacteria > Pseudomonadota > Alphaproteobacteria > Micropepsales > Micropepsaceae > Rhizomicrobium. The sequence goes on along the minus strand of DATNGI010000070.1, from coordinate 2,472 downwards.
CAGAAGCGCTCGCGTCCCACGCGGCCCTTCATGTCGAAATAATGATTGGTGATGGTATCCTTGAAATTCTCGACGATCGCGTTCAGGTCCATCCGGTCCCCCAAAACCGTTCGCGTGCGCGGGGATGCTAGTCCCGCCTATCCGGTTTGGGAAGCGGGCCGGCCGCGACCTGCGCATGGCCGCAGAGCTTGCTGCACCAGCAAAATAGGCTAAGAGAGGCGCGGAGACGGACAAGCGAATGACCACTAGGATTTTCATCGACGGCGCGGCCGGCACCACGGGTCTGGAGATCCGCGAGCGTCTGGCCCGGCGTAAGGAACTTTCCGTGTCGGCCTTGGGCGAGGCGGAGCGCAAGGATGAGGCTGCCCGCGCGCGCGCGCTGAACGGCGCCGATCTTGTCATTCTATGCCTGCCCGACGCCGCCGCGCGCCAGGCCGTCGCGCTGATCGACAATCCCAAAGTGCGGGTGATCGACGCTTCGACCGCCCATCGCGTCAGCGAGGATTGGGCCTATGGTTTCGCCGAACTCGATCCCGGCGGTTATGAACGCATTGCTGCCAGCATGCGGGTCGCCAATCCGGGCTGCTGGGCCACTGGATTTCTGGCGCTGGCGCGGCCCTTGGTGCGCGCGGGCCTGCTGCCGGCGGATTTTCCCGTCACCGTGCATGGTGTCTCCGGTTATTCCGGCGGCGGCAAAAGCATGATCGAGGAATTCGAGAAGGCGGATTCACCGGTCTTCGTGGAAACGGTCCAGCGCAGCTATGCGCTAGGGCTTTCGCACAAGCATATCCCCGAGATGCAGAAGCATGCCGGATTGAGTCATCCGCCTTTGTTCGCGCCCACCGTGGCGCGCTTTTATCGCGGCATGCTCGTGGAACTGCCTTTGCAGCTTTGGGCGCTGCCGGGCGCGCCCAAGCCGCGCGATTTGCAAGCGGTGCTGGCCAATGCTTATGCCGGCCGCCCGCTGGTGGAAGTTGCAAGCCTGGAAGAAGCGGCGGCCATGAAAACGCTGGACGCGGAACTTCTGAAGGGCAGCAATCGCCTGAAGCTGTTCGTCTTCGGCAACGAGGCTTCCGGGCAGGCGCGGTTGGTGTCTTTGCTGGACAATCTGGGCAAGGGCGCCGGCGGTGCAGCTGTCCAGAATCTCAATATCATGTTGGGTCTACCGGAGACCGCGGGTCTCTGATCCATGCTAAAAGCGCGCATGGCGCGTCTGTGGCTGGGAGTGTTTGCGGTGGTGATCCTGGGCGCGTTGGGCGTCGCCCGGTGGGTGGCGCGTCCGCCTGCGCCACGCGGCTATTCGGGGATCGAATTCGCGCGGGTGACGGAAGCGGCAGCGTTGCGCGCACCGCTTTTGTCCACGCGAGGGGCGCTGGTCGCGGTCGTTGCCGAGAAAAGCCCTGCGGCCCAAGCCGGCATCAAGGCAGGGGCCGTGGTCGCCGCCATCGACGGCATCACGATCGCGTCGGCGCGCCAGGCTTCGCAGATCGTGCGCGCGCATAAAAAAGGCGATCGCGTCGCCTTCACTTTGTTCGATGAGGCCAAAGGCCCGATCCGGCCCAAAATTGTTGCCGTGACCTTCGACGACGCACCGCCCGTGAGCGAGACAATCTTTACCGTCGAGTCGCCGCGCACTTTGGTGAAGGAGCGTTTCGCGCTGCCTGGCATGGTCGCCAATGCATCCTGGTCCAGGCGCTTGACCCATGGCGTCAGCGTGCGACCGCGCGCCATGCCGCAATTGAGCGCAGGTTCCTGCTCCGGCGTGGCGCCGGAAAAATGGCAAGTGCGGGATGGGGCCGCCGGTCTGATCCACCTGGCATCGGCGGATGGCCGGTTGCACGCCATTTACAAGCTCGTGCCGCTTTCGGTTGCGGAGCGCGGCGATCCCAAAGGCTATGTGCTGGGGCTGATCCACGCCATTTTCCGCAGTCCCGTGATGCCGGCGCCCAGCGAGGACCGCGCGTTCGGCGTTTCCAGTTTCGGCTTCGGCAATCGCAATGGCTTGGCAGGGTTTGCGCTGTGGCGGATGAATGGCGCGGTCCTATCGGTGTGGATCGCGGGGGTTCCCGCCGGCGATGTGAGTTGGGCGATGCCGGTGGCGGCCAGTGCGCTTCTGTCGCTGCGCTGCGAGTCGCAATTGGCGCCGTCGCCGCGGCCGCGCGATCCCGCACTTACCGAGACATCGCTCTCGACACACTGCCTAAACGGCAAATGCGAGGACAGCGATTTCGCCGCCACCTATCTGGACAAGTTCCGCCTGGGCTATGTTCACGCCCATGATGGCACGGTGTTCCTGGTTAATCCGCGCAAGGATCTTTGGGCCAATGGGCAGGAGGGGCCGGGCTTCTATCGCCAGTTGGGCGGTGAGAATGAGAAGCTGGAGCCGGGAAGAACGAACTGACAGAAGAAATGCCAAAGCATTTCTTCTGTCATCCCCGGCAAGGCGCAGCCAGAGCCGAGGGGTGAGGTTGG
>DATNGI010000069.1:0-4705 GCA_035605955.1 Rhizomicrobium sp. | reverse complement strand
GCAGCCGCCCAATCCCGCCAGGCCACCCAGGGCCAAAGAACCTTTCAGCAAGAGCCGGCGATTAAGCCTGGTGCTTTTCCCTTCCGTCATTGCCCCTTCCTCCCCGTTTATTCGCTTTTTTACGCCGCTTTCGGTGTTTCTGGAACCCTAACCTGAAGTTCGATCCGCAGAGAGACCTACCTTAGCCCAGATGTTGGAATGGTGAACCTGTCATCCGCAGACTTCCGTCATGGGCTGGGCGCTTCACGCCCAATGGCGAGCCGCCGCAGAAGGCAGGCATTAAGTGAGTTGGCGTGCCGCGTTGCCGGCGGAAGTCCGATCCGAAATCACATGCGCCGGGCTGCGGGCAGAGTTTGAGCCCAGGCACAGCCCTCGTGCCCTGGCCGCGAGACCAGACCGGATCACATCGCTCACATGCTGTCGCGCGATAAGGCGGAATACCCAAATGAGGATATTCACGCTTTCAAGCCTTGCCGTCGGACGCGGAGTTTGGCTGGTCGGTGGAATCGGCCCCGTCCTGGTTTTTTTCCACCTCTTCGGCAAGAAAACACCAACCCGCAGCCAGGTTCAGCAGGCCGGCGCGAACCTCGCGATCGGTCGAAGCATGCGCACGATGCAAGGCGTCCTCCGAGAGTTGTCGGTATTGAACAAGACGCTGCCTCACGGGCAGCAGGGTAAAAGATGGACCCACGGCATGCTCACAAGCCCCATGCAGGGAAGACGCGTAACGCCATCTTGTTCCGTACACTGCGAATACAAAATCGTAAGCGGGGCCGCGCCTGTGTTGGGCCATTCCCGCCATGTTGCGGTCCCACATACCGGCTGCGCTCGCCATATTCCCTTTGTGCCGTGCGGTTCCACGCCTTAGCCTGAGCGCATCATGACAAATGTTCCTTCCATGCGAATCGCGCCGGCCGGCGAAGGGGATTTCGCCACGGTCGCTTCGCTGTTCCGTCACTATGCGGCAAGCCTGCCCGTCGATCTCGATGCCCAAGGCTTCGCGGACGAGATTGCTCACCTGCCCGGTCCCTATGCGCCACCGAGCGGCGCGCTTCTTCTGGCGCGCCAAAATTATGGCATCACAGGCGACGACGTCCTGGGCTGCATCGCGCTCAAGCGGCTTGCGCCAGGTGCGGCGGAGATCAAGCGCCTTTACGTCGCAGAGCAGGGCCGCCGATTGGGCGTGGGTAAGGCGTTGGTGGCGGGGATACTCCAGGAAGCCAAACGTCTTGGCTATCGCGAGATCAAGCTCGATACCTTGCCCCATATGGCGCCCGCAATTGCGCTCTACCGCAGTTTCGGTTTCGTGGCCGTAGCCCCTTATGGCAGTTTCCCTTATCCCGGCCTCATCTGCTTCGGCCGGCCATTACCTTAGCAGGATGGTGGGAACGGCCTTGCCGTCCAGGGACGGCAAGGCCGCGCGATCATTGCGGCTGCGATGAGCCGTTGCCCGCCCCTGACGAAGGCGGCGTCCCGGCATTCCTGCTGCCGCTCATATTCCCGCTGCTGCCCGACGATGACGATCCTGGGCTCGCCATGCTTCCGCTCATGCCGGCATTGCCGTTTGCTGACATGGAGCCATTTCCGCCGCTATTGGACGCCACCGCCTGCGACTCTTCCGTATTGAGTTCTTTGGTGGTCTGGGCCTCGTCGGCATTGAGCCGCGCTTCCGCCCTGGGATAGCGGCTGGCGACATGCGTCTTCTTCTTGGATGTGGCCGTGCCGGTATCGGCGGCACCGCTGGCCTGCATACCCGCCGAGGCGGAGGTTCCCGCGCTTGAACTGCTTTGGGCGGAACTGCTGTTGCTCTGCGCTGCCGCGACCCCGGCAGACAATAAAAGCGCGGCAAAGCCCGCGATGATCTTCTTTTCCATGGAATGCTCCCGCTACGATCCAACAGGCATAACGCCCGGCTTAGCAATTCGGTCTCAGGCGCGTCATTCCCCAGAAGTTCCGGACTCCTCGCAATCGCTCGATCTTCTGCGAGGCTGCATTACGCGCCTCGCGCGTTCCCTAAACAAAGGATATGCCGATGTCAGCCATCCCCCGCGAACCCGATGCCGCCTTGCAGGTCCGGCCTTGGCGGCCTTGGTTCGCCTGGCACCCGGTTCGATTGTACATGACCGGACAATTCGCGTGGCTGAGGCGAGTCTATCGCCGCCATGTGATCAAGCCGGTGGGAGCGGTGTGCGAATACACCGACGATCCGGACGAATTCCCCGATCTGGCGGGCGCGTCCGCGGAGGCGCCCAACCCTTAGTTCTGCTCGAAGGCCGTGATGATGGGGCATGGTCCCCGGCCTCGCGCGCAATCCCTGGCCAGCCGCTTGAGCGCGTCGCGAGCCCCTTCCAGTTCGGCGATCCTCGCATCGAGTGCCTGGATGCGTTCCTTCGCCAGCGCGCGCGCCCGCGCATGGTCGTGCCCGGCATCCAGCGCCAGGAGCTCGCCGATTTCCTCCAGCGTGAAGCCGGCCGCCTGCGCCGCGCGGATGAATTTGAGGCGGCGCATTTCGGCCGCGCCATAGCGGCGGATGCCGCCAAGCGGCCTGGGAACGGGGAAAAGCCCGCGCCGCTGGTAATAACGGACGGTTTCGACCCCCACGCCCCCGGCCCTGGCCAGACCAGCAATGGTGAATTCCACGATTGACTCCGTACCATGGTACGGAGTCTATAAAAGCCGCGTGCTTCGCCAAGCGCAAGGAGTATCCCATGACCGCCGCTCCCGCCCGCCACGCCACGCTCTATCGCATGGTGATGGACAAGCATGTCTGTCCTTGGGGATTGAAGGCACGCGATCTCTTGAAGCGCGAAGGCTTCGAGATCGAAGATCATTGGCTCAAGACCAAGGCCGAGACCGACGCCTACAAGGCCGCTAACGACGTCAAGACCACGCCGCAGATCCTGATCGGCGGCAAGCGCGTGGGCGGCTATGACGATCTGCGACGCTTCCTGGGCAAGACAGTGAAGGATCCCAAGGCGCTCACCTACAAGCCGGTGATCGCGGTGTTCGCCGTCACGTTCCTGATGGCTCTGGCGGCCAGCTATGCCGTCACGGGCAATCCCTTCACGATCCGGGCCGGGGAATGGTTCATCGCCTTCAGCATGTGCGTGCTGGCGATCTTGAAGCTGCGCGATGTGGAAGGCTTCTCCACCATGTTCCTGGGCTATGACATGCTGGCGCGGCGCTGGGTGCCCTATTCCTATGTCTATCCCTTTGCCGAAGCGCTGGCCGGCATCCTGATGGTGGCGCGCGCCTTGAAATTCATTTCCATACCCGTGGCCCTGTTCATCGGCACCATCGGCGCGATTTCCGTGATCAAGGCGGTCTATATCGACAAGCGCGAGATCAAATGCGCCTGTGTGGGCGGCGACACCAATGTGCCGCTCGGCTTTGTCTCGCTCACGGAGAATCTGATGATGGTCGCCATGGCGATCTGGATGGCCTTCACCTAATCGCCGGCTTTGCGGCGATGCTCCAGCGCGCGGATCGCCGCCGAGAGCCAGGACCAGACATTGAATCCGGCATCGTCGCCGCGGAGCCGCCTGGCCATCGCGCGGGAGACGGCTTCCGACGCCGCCTGCTTCCCGTGCGCCTGATGCATCAAATGGGCGGCGCGCCAGAGTCCGCGGTCATGGATTTTCGGCCCAAAGCTCAACAAGAAGTCCCCACAGCAGTCCCTCCACTGCCGAAGGAACGCACCATCAGGTGGCACGTGCCTGCGACATAATCGATTTCCTGACCGATGATCTGGCCTGAATTTTTGTCATTGGCGCGTATGCCGAAGGCTCTGGCATGATGGCTCCGTGGAAGGGGAATCCGCATGACACCCATTGTCGCCCTGTTCAGTATTCTTGCCGCCCAGGCCTTGGGTGCGATCAGCCCCGGACCGTCTTTCCTGTTCGTCACCCGCACCTCGGTGGCCATGTCGCGCAAGGACGGGCGGCGGCGGCGGCCGGCATGGGACTGGGCGCTGCCATCGTCACCGCGCTGGCGCTGGTGGGGGTGCGTGCGGTGATCGCCCAGGTCGAATGGCTGTATGCCGGATTCAAGCTTCTGGGCGGCGGCTATCTTCTCTATCTGGGCTTCCAACTGTGGCGCGGCAGCATGGGCGGGACTCTGGACAAACCCGACATGCCCGCGCCCAAAAGAGGTCTGGAGAAAAGCTTTATGCTGGCGCTGGCTACCCAGCTTTCCAATCCCAAAACGGTGGTGGTGATCAGCGGCATCTATGCGGCGTTGCTGCCGGCGCATGTGCCGCTCTGGATGTATCTGGCCATCCCGCCCATCGACTTTGCCATGGAAGGCGGCTGGTATGCCTTTGTCGCGGTGACCATGTCGTCACAGCGGCCCCGCGCCGCCTATCTGGGCGCGCGCAAATGGATCGACCGCGCCGCAGGCGCGCTGTTGGGCGCGCTGGGTTTGCGCCTGATCTATGAAGGCACCCAGGCGGTCTAAAGGCTGGCCAGCTCGGTCAGCTTCAGATTCTTGAACGGCAGCGAGCGGATGCGCTTGCCGGTGGCGTCGAAGATCGCGTTGGCGATGGCGGCGGCGATGGGCGCGGTCGAGCATTCGCCCACCCCGCCCCATTTGGGCCTGCCCTTTTCGTCCTTGCCGCCCGTGAGCGCGAGCGCGGTCTCGATCTTTGGTGCGTCGTTGATCCGCACCATGCGGTAATCGTTGAAATTGCTTTCGACCGCGGCGCCAT
>DATNGI010000068.1:0-3054 GCA_035605955.1 Rhizomicrobium sp. | reverse complement strand
AACCGCTTTAGCGCCGCGTTGCCGCCAAGCCGGCGCCCAGCGCCAGCAGCGTTCCGCCCAAGGCACGATCGAGCCACAAGCCCAACCGTGCATTGGTGCGAAGCTTTCGCGCGACATGGCTTGCGAACAGGATCAGCGGCGGCTCGATCAAACCCGCAATCGCGATCACCAAGAGGCCATGGACCAAAATCTGCAGCCAGACGGGACCCACGCCCATCACCACGAATTGGGGCAGGAAGGCGAGAAAGAAAATCGCTACCTTGGGATTGAGCAGATTGACCAGCATGCCTTGCGCGAAAACCCGGCGAAGCGGCGTCGCTTCGCCCGCCTGGGCGCCCGCCAAAGCGCCACCCTTCGAACGCAAGGCTTTAAGGCCAAGCCACAAAAGATAAGCCACGCCGACCCATTTCACGGCCGCGAACGCGCTGGCGGAGGCAGCTATCAAAGCCGAGAGCCCGGCAGCGGCGAAGGTGATGTGACCAAGCACCCCGGTCCAGATGCCGAACATGGCGGCAAGGCCATGCAGACGCCCGCCGCGCGCGGTGTGACTCAAAATGAAAGCCAGATCGGGTCCCGGCGCCAGATTGAGCAGCAGCGCCGCGCCGAAAAAAGTCGACCAATGCACAAAGCCGTAATGCAACATGCGCCATCTCCGTCAGCCAATTTTAGCTTGAGGTGCAGCCAGGCGGAGGGCGTGCGACTGTCAGAATCCACGTTTGTCGTCTTGGCGGCTTAGAAAGGCAGCGGCTGCAGGTCCGGCGGCAGCCAGGTGCGCCGCGCCTCCACGGAAAACAGGCGCTCCCGGCTCCAATGATTGAGCAGCCATTTGGAATCGCCCAACGAAGAATTCAGCAACACATCGAGAATCTCATGCAAGCTGCGGCCCGGCCAAGCCTCCAGTTGGTGGCGCGCTGCTGCCAAGGAGGCCCGGGTGATGGTTTCGTGATAACCGCCCGTATCCGTGTTGGGCGTGCCGGTCGCTTCGTTGAAGGCGCGGATCAGTCCCGGCATTTCGCTCTTCAGGTCCAGCGCCGGCTGGTGGCGCATCAGCCACAACGTCACCGCAAAATGGGCCGCATGGGTCCATTCCGGCTTGGGCAGTGAACGGTCCAGGAATTTGCGTCCCGCCCGCTCGATCTCTGCATCATTTGAGAATTGCCGCCCCATGGCGGCACCATAACCAAAAACCTCGCCGGGAAAAGTCGGCGGGACCGTTTACCGGACTTCAGGTGCCGGAATTGGAAGCGGTCTGTTGCTTCTTGTGCGCAGCCTTATGTTTGGCCTTGCGGTGAGTGGCGGCCCAATGTTTCGGCATCAAATGACGCTCCAGATAATCGATGCGCGCATTGGCGCGCGCCACGTTCGATTGCGCGCTGGAGGCCTTCTGGTCGGCGGCCTGCGCCGCGGTCATGGCAGCATTGCCGATACCGGCCGCTTCGTCGGCGCGCGCCTGGGCCGCGCCGGCATGGCTGTCGGCGGACGCGGCATGGCTGTCGGCATTGGCGGCTGCGCTTGCGGCAGCTCCGGCATGCTGGTCGGCGAGATTGGCCGAATTCTGCGCCTCTTCCACCGAATCACGGGTGGCACAACCGGCCAGAAGCAAGCCCAACGCGAGCACGAAAACGCCGCGCGGCATGGCAAGTGCTTGCATGAAATCTCCCTCCCTGAGAAACGGGAACAGAATTGGGCTCGGGCTCGATGGCGCAAATAAGGCGGGAACGCGCCGCAAGTTGGAACTTCGAGTCCCAAAAACAAACAGGTTACCGCGCGCGCCGCGCCGCAACCGCAGTCAGGAAGGCGGCATAGCTCCAGGCCAGATGCCGGGCCGAGGTCTGCATGCCATTGTTCTGATCGAACTGTTCGGAAAGATCGCCGCTTTCCGGCGTGAAAGCGCGCACCGTTTCCAGATAGGCATCGCCACGGTCCGGTTGGCCGTTGCGGTAGCAGAATTCCGCCGCGCCCAGGGTGGAGAAATAATAAGCGCCGCCGGAATAATATTTGTCCCCGGCATAGCGCCCCATCGCCGGCGCCCGGCCAAGCGGACGGCCACGATTGATCGCATAGATGGAATCGAAGAGCGTTTCGAGCCGCTCCAAGGTCGCGGCCCAGCGCGGCCCCCGCACAGGCGCGTGATTGGCCGCCAGAATCACAGCGATATCCAATAACTTTTCCGGCGCGCCGCCATCCACCCGGCGGGAGCGGAGATGCGCCTGCTCCTCCATCCAGAAATCGTCCAGCAGCGCCTCGATCACTGCGGCTTCGACGCGGCAGCGCTCCGCTTCTGCCGTATCGCCACGCGCCTCCAGCCAAGCGGCGCCTTCTTCCAGCGCCGCCGCTGAAACGCGCAGGGTATAGGCGTGCAGCCCGAACTCTTCCTCCCAGATATCGAAGCAAGGGTTGCGCGCATGCTTGAGCACAAAGGCAAGGTTTCGGCGGAGCAGGTCGGCGGCCTCGCCCTCCGCGCCCCATCGCATCAAGGTCAAGGCTTCGAGCGCCGGACCGTCATGCTGAGGCCGGGGCCAATCGGTGATGTCGAGTGTGCCGTCCGGATTGACACGCGTTTCGGCTGGAATAGCTTCGCCATGCGCGCTGGCGATATTCACCCGGAGGAAGCGGCGGAAATCAGGCGCCGCACGCGCTTCCCAGCCGGGCACGACGTCGCGGCCATCGAGGTTCGCGAGATGCAGGCTGAAGCGGACATAATCCTGGAACATCGCGTCGGCTTGCGGCAATTCTCGGCGCAACAGGCGAAGCGCGTCCATCACCACCGCGCTGTCGCGATACCAGTGAAAGAAATAGTCCGGCTCCGGGTCATAGGCGGCCAGCACGGGCGAGGCCACGATCGCGCCCGGCCTTGGGCGAATGACCTGATCGAAATGCGGCCGCGTCTTGACGATGTTTACCGGCGAGATGCTTTTGAGCATCATGGCCGCGGCATGATCCCGCTCCCGCGCAATCCAGCGCTCCAGATCACTCACGCTTCGGGGCCTTTAAAGCCAAGGCGCGCCAGGCCCCGCTGCACTTCCGGCGCCGCCATGAACAGCTTCCACAACA
>DATNGI010000067.1:0-2846 GCA_035605955.1 Rhizomicrobium sp. | reverse complement strand
TGATCTTGGTGTCGAAGCCTTGGCCCTTGGCTTCTGAATAGACTTCGCGGATGTCGGCGGTGAGCGCGCTGCGCTCTTCTTCCAGCCTTTCGATGCGGTCCACAAAGGACCTCAGATGTTCTTTGGCGAAACCGGATTTTGCCATGGCCAAACCTTTAATGCCCGCACTGCTTGAGGATGGTTATTGATGCCCTACCGCTCCGCTACTTGAGGGCGTGGGAATTTTCGGAAAAGGCGCGGACCCTAGCCCTGGCCATGCCGCGATGCAATGCGCGGAATAAGCGCTAACTGTGGGTTTTCTGTGATTGTTCGAGGGCTGCGATTTGTTCCGGCGTCGCCTCTTTCTGATGGCGCTTCTTCCATTCCGCCGGCGCCATGCCATAGACCAGGGCGCGTGCATCGTCCTTGTCCATGGCGATGCCATTTTCCGCCGCCGCCTCGCGATACCAATCGCCCAGGCAGTTGCGGCAAAAACCGCTCACGATCATCAGGTCGATATTCTGGACGTCGGTGCGGGCGCGCAGATGCTCCACCAACCGGCGATAGACGGCGGCTTCCAACTCGGTGCGGGTTTTGTCATCCATTCACTGCTCCATCTCGGCCATGCTGGCATCCAATATTGGCTTGAGACGCGCCGCCATGGCATTGGCCTTGTCCGCACGGTCAAGAAAATCCTGGCGGATCTCGATCAGCACATTGGCATGGCCGGTCCTGGTGCCATGGGTATCGAGCGTATCGCCTTCCAGCGCTCCGGTGTAAGGCTCATTGTCGCCCACCGTGAAGCCGGCCGCCGCCAGTTGTTTCATCAGCGGCTTGGCCAGCCTCTGGTCGCGGCCGTAGAGCACGCCCATTTCCCAAGGCCGGGCCACACTCTTCCATGACGGCGTGAAACTGTGAATGGAGATCAGGATGGCTCCCTCACCGATGCGCGCCATCTGTTCCCGAATCGCCTGATGATAAGGCGCGTGAAACTGCCGGAGCCGCCGCGCCATTTCTTCCGCGTCCGCGCCGCGGTTGCCGGGGATGATGCTTCCATCCGAGAGCTTCATCACCAGGGTGGGGTCTTCGGGTCCGCGGTTGAGGTCGATCAGAAGCCGCGACACCCCGCCCAGCAGGCCGGCAGCGCCATATGCTTTCGCCAGTGCGATGGCGACTTTGGCGGCGCCGATATCATAGGCGATGTGAGTCTGGAACAGAGCCCTGGGCAACCCCAGATCGCCGTAAGGCGCGGGCACCGCGTTCGAGGCATGGTCACAGAGAAACAAAAGGGGGCTTTGTTTCTCAGGCGCGAAGGGAATCAACGTGAACGGCGCATCCATCCGCCCGGCTTGTAAAATGGGGTGCCTTTCCGGGCAAGCAGCCCTTGACGGAAGCCGCGCCAGCCCAAATGCTCGTGTGCATGCGTCGCGCAATGCTCGCAATCCTGTTCACGGCGGTGGCAACCATCCTGACGGCCGCGCCGGCGGAGGCTGCTTTCAACGTCTGCAACAAAGGCGACGCCAGCACGCGCGTGGCGCTGGGCCGATTCGACGGCACGCATTGGACCAGCCAGGGCTGGTGGACGGTGACGCCCAAGACCTGCGCCCGGCTCCTCACCGGCCCGCTGCAAGCCCGCTATTACTATCTTTACGCTGCCGACGGCGCGGCGGGCACCTGGGAAGGAAAGACACATTTCTGCATTGCGCCGGGGTCAAAATTCCTCATTCCCGGCCGGAACGATTGCGCAAAACGCGGCTTTGACCGCAGGGGGTTCTTCGAAGTGGATACCGGCAATGCGCCGGACTGGACGCAAACCCTTTCCAACTGACTTGAAGCCCGCATGAGACGCCAGCGCAAGACCAAGATCGTCGCCACTTTGGGGCCCGCCTCCAGCACACCGGAGATGATGGCCGCCCTGTTCGATGCCGGCGCCGATGTGTTCCGCATCAATATGAGCCATACGCCGCACGATCTGCTCCGGCGCATGCATGGCGATTTGCGCGCGCTGGGCGAAGCCAAGAGTCGGCCCATCGGCATTCTGGTCGATCTGCAAGGTCCCAAGATCAGGTTGGGCGTGTTGAAGGGCGGCCCGCGTCAATTGAAGGAAGGCGAGAAGATTCGCCTGGTTTTGGCGGAAGCCAGCGACAATCCCGACGAAGTGCCCATTCCCCATCCGGAGATTTTCCAGGCGATCAAGCAGAAACACGCGCTTCTGATCGACGACGGCAAGGTGCGCTTGCGCCTCGTCAAGCGCGCCGACACCTATGCCGACGCCGTGGTGGTGGTGGGCGGCGAGATCAAGGATCGCAAGGGCGTCAACATGCCCGACACGCTGCTGCCCGTCTCTGCCATCACGCCCAAGGACCGTTCCGATCTCGACGCGGCGTTGGCGCTGGGGGTGGACTGGGTCGCGCTCTCTTTTGTGCAGCGGCCCGAAGACATTTCCGAAGTGAAGAAGATGGTGGCGGGGCGCGCTTCGGTGCTGGCCAAGATCGAAAAACCCAAGGCGTTGACCTGCCTGGACCGCATTCTGGAATTGTGCGACGCGCTGATGGTCGCGCGCGGCGATCTGGGCGTGGAATTGCCGCTGGAATCGGTGCCGGGCCTGCAAAAGGAGATCACCCGCGCGGCACGCAAGGCGGGCAAACCCGTGGTGGTGGCGACCCAGATGCTGGAATCCATGATCCAGTCGTCCACGCCCACCCGCGCCGAAGTCTCCGACGTGGCCACCGCCGTTTATGACGGCGCCGATGCGGTGATGCTGTCGGCGGAATCTGCCGCCGGCGCCCATCCGGTCGAGGCGGTGACCATGATGGATCACATCGCCATCAAGGTGGAATCCGACCTGCTCTATCAGAGCATGATCG
>DATNGI010000066.1:0-79013 GCA_035605955.1 Rhizomicrobium sp. | reverse complement strand
CAAGCGCGAGGTCGAACCCCGCGCCCGCCTCGACGATCGCGGCGACGGCGCGTTGATCGAGCCCCGGCACGAAGCGCCGCTGGAAATCAAGCGCGTAATCGTTGAACTCGTCGAGCGGCAGGGGCGCGGCCTCGTCGTAGGCGATGCCGTTGCGGAGGCAATAATCCTTGAGCGTGTGGCCGCCCGCGGGCGCCGAGAGGCAGGAAGCGAAGCGATCGGATTTCAGCATCATGCCTTTGGGCATGTGGAAGCGCCAGGTGGCCATGGGCTTTCCGAAGATCCGGAAGTCCACGCCGCTGTGACTGAGATGCGCCGCCACCGAAAGCCCATAAGGGCCCGCGCCGACAATCGCCACGTCAAAAGCCCTGGTAATGGCCCACCCGCCCGACAGCCGCAAAATCAGAATGGATTTAGACAGGAAGCGCCGCGCGACCGGAATTCCCTTTGCCCACAAAATATGGGGTTAATCTTAACGGCGCGGCGGCCGTCGGTTGAATTCCTGAAAGTCAGGAAGACGGCGCATGTCCCCGGGCACCTTTGCCTTGCTTTTTAATACCTATTTCGAGCGTCTGTTGCGTTCTCTCTCATCCTGCCCCTCGCCCAAGCTCGGGGCGTTCGTCGCTCGAATTGATCCGTCCGGATCAATTCGTTCGCGTGCCGCGAACCGCTCCTCACCCCTTCCGCGCCGCCTTGATCTTGGCGACGTCGATTTTTTTCATCTCCATCATGGCGGTAAAGGCGCGTTTGGCTTCCTCGCCGCCCGCCGCCAATGCTTCGCTCAACACCCTGGGCGTGATCTGCCAGGAGAGTCCCCAGCGATCCTTGCACCAGCCGCAAGCGCTTTCCTGGCCGCCATTGCCGACAATGGCGTTCCAATAGCGGTCGGTCTCTTCCTGATTTTCCGTGGCGATCTGAAACGAGAAGGCTTCATTGTGCTTGAAGGCGGGTCCGCCATTGAGGCCCAGGCAGGGAATGCCGACGACCTTGAAATCCACGGTCAACACATCGCCCGCCTTGCCGGACGGATAATCGGTTGGCGCGCGGTGGACAGCCGTCACCGCGCTGTCGGGAAAAGTCTCGGCATAGAAGCGGGCCGCGGCCTCGGCATCCTTGTCGTACCATAGGCAAATCGTGTTCTTGGCGATTGTCATGGCTTGTCCTTTCGCTTCTGAAGTCGGTGCCCCGCAAGAGAGGAATGCACCTAGGCCCCGCGCGTTCCGGGAACAGCCGTGCCCGTCACGGGCAACGGATCCTGGCTGACCGGACCATGCGCCTGTCCGATATCGGAAATGCTGGGTTGCCAGCCGCGTTTCTTCAGAACCAGATGATACCAGACAATAGCCGCGCCCATGACCAGGCCCAGCAGGATCAGGCTGGGACGGCCGGCTTCGGCATCGGCCAGATTGGCCGCGGCAAATCCCGCCGCCATCAAGAGACCCAGAAGCGGCGCCAGGGGATAAAGCGGCGCGCGCCACAGATGCGCGGTTCCGGTCAGGCCCTTGCGATGGCCGATCAGCACCGCCAGACAGACCATGCCCCAGCCATAGACGACCAAACCGCTCATGACGGCCAGCAACAGATGCGACGCCAGAAGGCAGCAGAACGCGGAAAACGCCACCATTGCCAAGGTCGCGGCGCGCGGCACACCGGTGCGTGATCCCACCGCCGACAGCAATTGGTTGACCGCGCCGGGCATCAAGCCGTCGCGCGCGATGCTGAACAGAAGCCGCGCCCCCATCATGATGGTGGCGATGACGGCGTTGAAGATCGCCACCACCACGGCAGCGCTGAGCGCTTGCGCCGCCCAGGGGCCGAGCAGTTCCGAAACAAAGGTCGCGAATGGCGCGGGACTGGCCAGCACGGCAGGCAGATCGCGCGCGCCGATCGTCACCGCGATCACCGGCAAGGCGATGGCGAAGCCGCCGGTCATCGCGGCCGCGATGATCACCCGTCCCATATTCCGGTGCGGGTCGCGCAATTCTTCCCCGAAATAGATCGCCTGGTTGCCGCCGACCGTGCCAAAGGCGGCATTGACCAGGGCCGACATCAGGGCGCCGAAAGCCAGCGGCGCCATCACACCGCCCGCCAGCGCGCGCGGCGGCTGAAGCAAAATCTCCGGTCCCCGCACGGGATGCCAGAAGCCGCAGGCGATCAACGTGACCACGGCGATCATCTCGAGCGCGAGGAAGACGCCGGTCACCGCGGTGCTGGTGCGCACGCCCAAAAGCGCCACCGCCGTGGCCGCCGCCAAGAGGACGAATGTCAGAAGCGAGACTGGCACACCGTGCAACAGCTCGCCGGCATAGGTGGCCGCGATTTGGCATTGGAACGCAATGGATGGCCCGGTGGTGGCGACCCAAAGCGCCAGGGTGGCGGCGCCGGCCCATCCGCCCAAGGTGCGGCCGACCCCGACATAATCGCCGCCGGCATAGGGAAAGGCCGAACCCAGTTCGGCATAGACAAAGCCCCAGAGCAGCGCCGCGCCCAATCCCCCCAGGAAAAGCAAGGCGGTCCCGGTGCCGGCATGCGCCAGCACATCGCCGCCCACGCCATAGATGGAAAAAACCGGCGACAGGCAGGAGAGCGCCAACAGCCAGACCCCGAATGGCGAGAGCCGCCGGTGCAGGCGAGGCGAGGCAGTATCTCCTGTTGGCTCCGCCATACTTTCTTCCTTCGTTGGGCAGCCCAAACAAAAAGCGCCCCCTCGGGAGAGGGAGCGCTTGATGTTTTTTGCCCCCTCCGGCCTACGCAACCTCGAGAGATTGCTACGGCCACCTCCCCCGATAGCATGCTTTGCATGCGCGGGGGCGGCGGGCCTGGGATGGGTCAAATCAAGTCAGAATCTTCCCTGACGCATTGATGAAGGCTTCCATATCGGCCTTGCTGCCGATGGAGACACGCCCCACGGTCGGCCAGACCGGCCAGCGGTTGCCCGCGATCTGGATGCCCTGGGCCTTGTACATCGCGTTCATGTCCTTGGCGGATTTGGTCTTCCAATCCACCATGATCATGTTGGCGAAGCTGGGGCCGATCACTTTCATGCCGCGCTTGGTGAGGAAATCCACCGTCATGGCGCGGTTCTGGATCATTTCGTTGCGCCGCGCAGCGATCAGCGCGGTCTGGGTGATGCTGGCAGTGGCGCAAGCCGCGGTCGGGATGGAAGGCCCGTTGCCGCGGTCATACACTTCCACCTTCTTCACAAGGTCCGGCCGCGCCATCACATAGCCCACCCGCGCGCCGGCCATGCCGAACACTTTGGAGAAGGTGCGCGTGATGATGACGTCCTTGCCCGCCCGCACCAGATGGGCGGCGGAGTTTTTGGGATATTCCGGAGTCCAGTGGATATAGGCTTCGTCGATCAGGACCACCGCGCCGGCGGGCTTGTTGTCCACCAACCATTCGATCTCCGACATCGGCGTCATGGTGCCGGTGGGGTTGTTGGGGTTGACGACATAAAACACGCCGGCATTGGGATTGGCCGCCGCCATCGCCTTGACGTCATGGCGATAGTCCGAGGTCAGCGCCACGTTGGCGATCGGCACATTGAGATATTTGGCGACCGGGGTCGGGTTGTCATAGGTCGGCGAGGCCTGCACCAGCCCCTTGGTGGGCGAGCAGAAGGCGACAAGTGTGCGCGTCAGGGTTTCGCCCGAGCCGGGATAGATGCCGATATGATCGACCGGGACGTTCTCGACCGTGGAGATCGCCTTGATCAGCTTCTCATGCTCGCCATTGGGCGAATAGCGGTTGGCGTTGACGAAAGCGGCATTGCCCGCCGCCAGGCCGGGCGCCATGGGGCCGGTCCAGCATTCGTTGGAGCCGATGCGGATCATTCTGGCGTCGTCGTCATCCGCGGCGAACGCCATTTCGCTATTGAGACTGAGCGCTGCCGCCCCGCCCGCAAGCATCATCGCGGTGCGAAACATCTGGCGGCGGGAATAACCCCGGCTCAAGAGATCGTCTTGTATTTCTGGACGGATAAGATGTGTCATTCGGCAGTCTCCCCAAAGGTTCCGGATTCAAGGCAAACACGAGCGATGCCAGGGCGGGGCAAATCATGGCCCACGCGAGAGGCAGGCATATTGACCGTGCGGAAGGCTATGCCTGCCCCGGGCGGGTGGCAAGCGCGAGGGGCCGCCCGCCGGGGTCATTTCGGCACGTTTACAGTGGTTTTTCGGGGCCGCGCACATTTATTTGAGGCTTAGAGCATCCCCATGCCGGCGAAAGCGGGCCGCGCCACGCCTTCCCGGTTTATGAGTCGGCGCTTGCGCCAGACGCCCCAGCGATAGCCGGCCAGGGAACCATCGGCTTTGACCACCCGATGACAGGGGATGGCGATGGCGATGCGATTGGCGGCGCAAGCCGCGCCCACATCCTGGGCAGTGGCGGGAAGTTTAAGCTCGCGCACCAGCTGGCCATAGCTACGCGTCTCACCCGCCGGAATCGTCTGCAAGGCTTTCCACACCGCGCGTTCCAAGGGCGAGCCGCGCAGATCGAGTGTGAGATCGCTTTCCAGATGCGGCGCGTTCGCCAGCGCCACCGCCTTGGCGATGCTTTCAGCTAGGGCCGCCGGATCGAGGACCAGCTTGGCTTTCGGGAAAGCCTGCCTGAGATCGCCGAGAAGTCTTGCCGGATCATCGCCAAGAAAAAGTGCGACGACACCTTTGCCGCTTTCGGCCACCAGCACCGCGCCAAGATCGCTGTTGCCAAAGCCGTATCGGATAATTTCGGACGTTGATGTCATGACAGGTCTCCAAATGTTGGACACTGACCATGACCTCTGCGCGCCGCCGCTTCACTCCGGCGCTTGCGCTCAAATCGGTACCCGCCCTCATGTAGCGAAGCGGTAGAGCAAAAAAGCCCTCAAATAGCGAAGCGGTAGGGCGTAAAAAGGGAAAATAAAAAGACGCCGTCCGGCACTCTGGGGAGGGTCTCCGGACGGCGTCCCTTGAGGGCATCCGCTCGCCTTGGAAAGGGGGGTGGGCGAACAGAAGCCTTATCCGCCGCTCTGCCCGGAACAGAGTAACAGAGCGACAAATCTCAATGTCAGCGTGCGCTCTTCACCTGCTCCGGCGTGACCTTGTCCTTATAGTGGTTGCCGAAATTCGTGCGGATGTAATTGACGATGTCGGCGATCTGCTGATCGTCGAAGGATTTGGCGAAAGCCGGCATGGAGTGCAGGCCGCCCAACACCACCGACAGCGGATAACCCGCTTCCGCCAGCTTCTTGTTGCTCGTCAGCGCCGGATAGGCTGCCGCGCCGACAGCGCCCTTGCCGTCCGGCATGTGACAGTCCTGGCAGACGCCTTTGTAGATCGCTTCGCCGCCGCGTTGCGTGAGGGTCTGCGGTCCCAGCTGCGCCCAAGCTGGCGTCACTGCCGGCGTCGCCACCAACGACGTCGCCGCGAACAGCAAAACGGAAAATGCCTTGTTGGTTGTCATAGTGTCCTCCCGCCTTAAGCCGTCACGGCGCGCTTGTGCAGGCGCTGGATCGCGTCCAGCGCGGAGAGCACCGAACCCTCCTGCCACGCCATCAAGCGCGAGCAATGTTCGCCCGCCAGCACGATGCGATTATCCAGCGAACACATGGCGGCGTAATTCTTCTGCCGGTTCTCCTGCGACCAGCCGCCGGAACAGCCAAGCGTCCAGGGCACGCGATGCCAGGCCACCGCCACGCCGCTCATGAATTCCTGGCGATATTGCGGATGGATCTTGGAGCCCTGCTCCAGCGCCGCCTCGATCATTTCCGGCGCCTGCATCGCCTCGAAATTATAGACCGACGCGCCGGTGCGATAGACGTAAGCGCCCAAAAGCACTGCCGGTCCCTTCTCGAAGAAGCCGTGGCTGGGATAGCTGATGTTGAAGATCGACTGGTCGGTATAGGAATTGCCGCCATAGATATTGTCGTCTTCTTCCCAGAAGCGGCGCTTGAATTGCAGCCCCACTTTCGCGGCGGGAATGTAAGGCAGCGAGTCGATGGCGGTGCGCATCGGCGCCCCCACATTCATGGGAATCTGGCTTAAGATCGAGGCGGGAATGGTGCAGACACACCAGTCGGCCTTGGCCGTCTGCGGCGTCCCGCCCGTCTTGGTGTTCACATAAGTGACAGCGACGCCCTTGTCGTCCTGGTGGATGTTGGTGACCTTGCAGTCATATTTGATCACGCCATCCAAGAGCTTGCCGAAGGCCTTGCCGATCTGGCCCATACCGCCAACCGGCTGAAACATCTGGCCCTGGAAATCCCACTGCTTGGGAAAATAGCGCCCGACCCAGAGGTTCGACTCATGCAGCTCCTTGCGCGGCATGGGATCGGAGAATTCCGGCTCGCGCACGCCGCCGCCCGGCGGCACGTCATAACCGCGAAAATCGCTGGAGGCTTCACCCTTTTTATATTCGTAATTGGCATCCAGCGCGCCCCAACTTTTCAGCATGCGCAAGAGCGCGTCTTTCTCGTCCTTGCCCAGCGTGTCGTCCAGGGCGTTCTTGTTGGTGGCCTTGGCGAGCAGCTCGGCGGTATAGCCGTCATAATCGGCTTGCACTTCGCGGAAGCGCATGGGCTTGCCGCCGAACGCCTTGGTCGAATGCACATAAGTGGCGTTGTTGTACTGGACGAAGCTTTCCAGCGGCACATTCAGCATCTTGGTGTAATGCAGGATGCCCTGATGGTGATAAGGCAGCCGCCACGGGCCGGGATTGAAATATTGCCCCGGCGCGAAATCGACTTTCTGGGTGCGCCCGCCCAGTTCGGTATAGCTGTCGCCGGCCTGGAGCGACCAGTTTCGCCCGCCGGGCCGGTCGTTATATTCCAGGATCTGCACCCGATAGCCGGCCTTGCGCATCTCATAGGCCGCCACCATGCCCGCGATGCCCGCGCCCAGGATCAGAACCGTCGCGCCTGCGGGCGCGGGTGACAGTGTGACCGGGCCGGTGAAATCGGAATTCGCGGCATAGCCCATCTCCACCATGGTCTGGTACATGGCGCCGACGCCGGCGGTGAGCCCGATGGCTTTGAGCAGCGAGCGCCGCGACACATTCAGATTGTCTATCTCGTGCACCTGTTTCATCCCTTTCAAATCTTCCGTCCTACTGTTTTCAGTTGGGCGGGTCTTCGAGCTTGATGCCGTTGAGCGCCGCCCTAAGCGCTTTCGCGAATTCCGGCCCGTTGCTCTTGTCGATGGCGGCTTGCGCGTGTCTCCACAGCGGCACCGCCCTTTTCAGCGCGCGTTCGCCCTTGGCGGTCACGGCCAATGTCAGGGCGCGCTTGTCGCTGGTCGAGCCTTCCATGCGCACCAGTCCCGCAGCCTCCAAACCTTGCAGACATCGCGTGGCGGTCGTCCGGTTCATCACAAACCGCGCCGCGATCTCTTTGATCGACACGTCTTCGCCCGCATCCACCGCCACCAGCACAAAAAACTGCGTCGCCGTCAGGCCGCTGGGCTTCAGGAAACGGTCATAAAATTCCGTGATGCGTCGCGCGGCGCTCCTCAAAGCCGCGCAATGATCCTCGCCTCCCCCGTTCCAAGCGAATTCCTCCGTCAAACACACACTCCGCAATGGGAGCCCGGCTTACGGGCATATCCCCTTATTTAGGAGTATATGCTCTTTCCGTGCTTTGCAAGCGGAAAACTTTTTGTTACCCCCTCCGCCCTTCGCAGCTTACTTTTGCGCACCGGCTCTCGCTGCTGCGCAATAAGCGCTGCTACGGGCACCTCCCCCACCAGCATGCCTCGCATGCGCGGGGAGGCGGGCCTCAGTCAGGACGCACCGCCCAATTGCGAACTTAGGCGCGCCGGCGCGCGACCGCCATTGGCGCAAACGACATATTTAATGTCATTTACGACAACCATGCCCGTCTCATGATTAAATCGGAGCATATACTCTTTTCGTTCCGGCCAAGGCTTCCTACATCGTCACGGGCCGCAAGGCGCACAGAGACATTCGAAAAGGGAAACAGCATGGACATCCGCAACAAGACAGTTCTGATCACGGGCGCCAATCGCGGCATCGGCGCGGCTCTGGTGCGCGCCCTTCTGAAAGCCGGCGCGGCCAAGATCTATACGGGCGCCCGCAATCCTGCCGCGCTGCCCGATTTCGCCGACACGCGGGTCACTCCGCTTGCGCTTGACGTCACCAAGCCGGTGCAGGTGTCAGCTGCCGCGCAAAAGGCCGGCGATATCGATGCCCTGATCAACAATGCCGGGGTGATGCATTCCGCGGACCTCTTCACCGTGTCGCCTGCCGATCTGGCGGTCGATATGGATGTGAATTTCTACGGCGCGGTGCGCATGATGCAGGAATTCGCGCCCGTGCTGGAAAAGCGGGGCGGCGGACTGATCGCCAATGTCGCCAGCGTGGTGAGCCTGGCCTCGGTGCCCGCGATCGCCGGCTATTGCGCGTCCAAGGCGGCGCTGTTCTCCGCCACCCAGGCGGCGCGCACGGCACTGAAGCCGAAGAACATCCGCGTCGTGGGCATTTTCCCCGGCCCCATCGACACCGATCTAGCGAAGAATCTCACCCTCGACAAAGCCACGCCCGATCATGCCGCCGAGGAAATCGTCAAAGGTATCATCGCGGGCCAGGAAGACATCTATCCCGATCCGACCTCGAAACAGCTGTCCGACCTTTGGAGCAGCAATCCCAAAAATTTGGAGCGCTATTTCGCCGACTTGGCCGCTTGAGACGCCGCATCAGACCTTGTCGAGATCAGGACTGCTCGCCAGCTCCGTGATCTCGGCCGGGCTCAGGATGGGAAGGCCGTACACAAAATGGCCGGTGCGGCCGCCCATCCGGATTCGTGTCCGCGCACGATAATTATCGTCGAGCCGGATCCATCTTCGCACACATTGCGCCAGCGAGCCGGCGGCGAAAACATGAGTTTCACAGGAGAGCGAGGCTTCGGCATACCAATTTGTGTCTGTCATGCGCGGCACGCTAGCAACCTCGCTCCGCGCGCGCACGCGGATAATTTTCTGTGAGTTCCCGTCGTGGCCTGATACTCACACTGTGTCGCGAGAACACCGAAACAGGCAACAGCGTGGTCAACTGTCAGGGAACTCGCGCGGCGCGCATCACGGCTTCGCGTTCAAGAACGCAATCTCCTCAGGCGTCGACTCGCGCTTCAGCGCCTTGTTGCGATGAGGAAAGCGGCCGAAGCGGTCGATCACCGCCCTGTGCTGTTCGGCAAAGGGCAACAGGCCCGGAACGCCCAGCCGCGCGAACAGCGCGACCGACTTTTCTTGCAAGCCGCGGTCCTCCGCATGCATGAAGGGCATATAGAGCATGTGCTGCTCGCGCGGATGCAGCGCCAGATCCAGATTGCGCGCGATTGCATCCTCGGCCAGCGCCAGCGCCAAAGCATCGGTGGCGAAAGCTTCGGGCGAACGGCGGAACATGTTGCGGGAGAATTGATCGAACACGATCACCGCGGCGACATGGCCACGCCCATCCAGATCGGCGGGATCGGGCGGGTTGGCTTTCAGATCCTGTCTCAGATCGCCGAACCGATCCCAGATAATATCGTCCAGCTCCGGCTTGCCCGCGAACCAGTCCTCGGGAGAAAGCTGCTCGAACCAAAAGTGCAAGACTTGAGGAATCCAGACGGCGGGATCGGGCGGGGCGCTGCTCATTGTCAGATTCTAGGACAAGCGCCCGACAAGGGCCATATTTCCCGGCCTATTCTCATGAACGTGCGATGAACGGCCGGTCAGGAAGCCGTTCATGATTGGCGCTTAGACTGACGATCGTGCCTCCCCGCCGCATCGGCGGACATTCAAGAAGGGATAAACAGATGAAAAGATGGATGAAGATCGCCGCCCCCGCGTTGATGGCGGCCGGCTTGATGGCCTCGGCCCCGGCCAATGCCCAAGTGCATATCGGCGTCGGCATCGGCGGGCCGGATGTGCATGCGGGTGTGGGCATCGGCGGGCCCGCGCCCGCTTATTATTACGGCCCCGGCTATTACCCGCCCGGCCCCTGCGACGGCTACAACTACTATTACAATGGCGATTGCGGCTATTCGGTCTATGACGGCCCGATCGTGCTGGGCGGCATCTCGATCGGCGGCCCGCATTATTATCGCTGGTACAATGGCAGGCCGATGTTCTGGTATCGCGGCGGCTGGCAGGCCTGGAACGGCTGGGACCGCACGCGCTTCGATTGGGACCATGGCGAAGGCTTTGGCTGGCGCGGTGGTCATTGGGATCGCGGCTGGGGCAACGCCCATTGGCGCGGTCGCGAGATCCGTGAAGACCGTCGCGATTTCCGCGAGGATCGCCGCGACTTCCGTGAAGACCGCCGCGACTTCCGCGAGGACCGCCGTGGCTTCCGCGACGAACACCATGACGATCGTGGTGATCGCGGCGACCGTGGTGATCGCGACCACCATCGCTAAAGCATCTTGAATGAGGCGGCGGCTGCCCGAAGTTCGGCTTCGGGGCCGCCGCCTTTTCTTTGCGCGTCGCGCGGCGCTGTTGCCGGTCGATCCGCCCGGCGCCTTTGTCGATTCCGTCTTGAATTTATGTTACCGGTGTTTCCAACACGGGGATAACCGTGACCGGACAGGGGAAGCTGATGAATTCGCGCGCAATCACCACGCTTTTGCTGGCGGCGGCCCTTGTGCCGCTCGCGGCCGGCCGCGCGTTTGCCCAGCGCGCCAGCGAGAACGCGGTCAGCGCCGCCAGCGACGCGTTCGGCGTCAGCGTGGGCAATGAGCATATCGGGCTTTATTCCAATTTCGACGTGCGCGGCTTCTCGCCCATCTTGGCCGGCAATGCCCGCATCGACGGGCTTTATTTCGACCAAGTGTCGCGGCTGAATTCGCGGCTTCGGGAATCCTCCGCCATCCGGGTGGGCATCGCGGCCCAAGGCTATGCCTTCCCCGCCCCAACCGGCGTGGTCGATTATGTGCTGCGCATGCCCGACGGCGCCAACCATCTTTCCAGCCTGGCGGAGATCGACACCCGCGGCATGGGCTCGCTGGAGTTGGACGGCGCCGTGGCCGTCACCGACACGCTGGCCTTGGGTTTGGGCGCGGGCCTGTTTAGGCCGGTCGATGCCAGCGGCTATTCCAACTACACGGCGAGCACAGGCGCCTTGGCGCGCTGGACGCCGATCCCCGGCCTTGCCGTCATCCCTTTCTGGTCGCGGTCGGATCAATACGACGCCCATACCCAAGAGAATTACGCGCCTGCTGGCGATTTCTTGCCGCCGCGCAATCCAGGCCGGCATTTCTTCGGTCCCGACTGGGCGCTCAACCGGGAGTTCGACAGCAATTACGGCATCCTGCTGCATTACGATTTCGCGAAAGACTGGGCGTTCAAGCTAGGCGCCTTCCGCTCGCTCGCCAGGAAGCCGCACAATATCTATCTGGAGCTGGACGATTTGACGCCGTTGGGCGTGGGCGATCTCAACGCCACCTCCGACCCGCCGTCGGTCTGGGCCTCGGCTTCGGGCGAAGCGCGGCTGGAACACACGATGGTCACCGGCCCCATCGCCCATCGCGCCACATTGTCCTTGCGCATCCGCGACTACAACGCGCTTTACGGCGGCTCGGACACCGAGGATCTGGGCCTCATCGGCATCGGCCAACGCGTCACCACGCCCGAGCCTGCTTTCGCCTTCACCGAACAGACCCGCGATCATATCGGCGAGACACGCCCAGGCTTTTCTTATCAGATGGCCTGGAAGGACGTGGGCACTTTGGGTTTTGGCGTCCAGAAGCCCGCCTACCGCAAGCGCACTCTGGTGCCGGGCGAAGCGCCCACCGTGATCAAGAGCGATCCCTTGCTGCTCAGCGCCTCGGCCACCGCCAATGTGTGGGACGGCGTGGTCGCCTTCGCCGATTACACGCAAGGGTTGGAGGACAATGGCCTTGCGCCCCAGAACGCCACCAACCGCAACCAGGCGCTTCCCGCCATCGCCACCGACCAGAAAGAGGGCGGCCTGCGCCTGCAACTGGGAGCGGATGTCAGCATGGTGGCGGGCTATTTCGACATTCAGAAGCCCTACTTCAATCTGGACTCCACCGCTCTCTTCACCCAGCTAGGCCAGATCGACAATCAGGGCCTGGAGCTGTCGGTCAATGGCAGCCTGACCGAAGGATTGGACATCGTGGCGGGCGCGCTGTGGTCCGAACCCAAAGTCGGCGGCCAAGGCGTGGTGCAAGGCCTGGTCGGGCACCGGCCGGTCGGCATTCCGTCGCAACGCTATGACGTCAACGCCAACTGGACGCCGCCGGGCCTGCACGACATCACCTTGGGCATGGAAGTCGCCCATGAAAGCAACATCGCCTCGGTGCTGTTGGGCGACACCGTGATTCCCGATCGCACGCTCTTGAACGCCGATCTGCGTTATCAGATGACCTTGGGCGGCTATCCCGCTTCGCTGCGCCTGTGGCTGCAGAATATTCTCGACGAGCGCAGCTGGGATGTCAGCGACGGCGGCACCTATGACATCTGGGGCGACAGCGGTCGCCATGTCGCGGTGCGGCTGATCGTGGATATGTGAGCAGCGTTTCGCGCTAGCGAAACGTCCGTAGCGGCAGCGTGCGGGTGCGCAAGCAAGGGATTGCCTCGGCGCAGTGGCGACTGAAGGCTTCGCCGATAGACCCCAGCGCGGATTTGGCGTCTTATAAGCGTCTTATCTGTCCGCCCAGGGAGACGCATTGACCGCCACGATGGACGAACATTCGAGGCCGCCGGTCGCGAGCCAGCGCACCTTCCTGGGCGAACCGGCCGCGCTGGGCTATCTCTCCTTCACCGAAGCCTGGGAGCGTTTCTCTTATTACGGCATGAC
Organism: Rhizomicrobium sp.; assembly: GCA_035605955.1. Lineage (GTDB taxonomy): Bacteria > Pseudomonadota > Alphaproteobacteria > Micropepsales > Micropepsaceae > Rhizomicrobium. Next base: position 66,221 of record DATNGI010000066.1, on the reverse strand, counting down.
GGCGCTGCTGGTGCTTTACATAAGCCAGCAGCTTCTGTTGCCCGGCCATGTCGAGCATGTCGCGGGCTTCGCCGCCTTTCGCGCCGTGCTGGAGCGGGTCTTCGGCCCCATGAGCAATTTGGCTCTGGCTTCTCAGGTATTGGGTCTTTACACCGGCCTGGTTTATTTCACGCCGGCCTTGGGCGGGGTGGTCGCCGACCGCTGGATCGGGCGTCGCAACGCCGTGGTGCTGGGCGCGGGCTTGATGAGCACCGGCCACATCGCCATGGCGTTCGACGTTTCATTCCTCGCCGCGCTGGCGCTCTTGATCATCGGATGCGGCCTTTTGAAGGGCAATATCTCAGCCCAGGTGGGCGAGCTTTATGCCGAAGCCGACGGCCCGGGACGCACGCGCGGCTTCTCGATCTATTCCATGGGCATCAATGTCGGCGCGGTGACCGGGCCCCTGGGCTGCGGGATCGTAGCGCAATATTTTGGCTGGCATGCAGGCTTCGGCCTTGCCGGATTGCTGATGATCCTGGGTCTGGTGACCTATCTCGCGGGCTACAAGCTCTTGACGCAGGAGACGCCGCGCTCCGCCCACCGCACCACGCCGATGACGGCGCTCGAGTGGCGCGCCATCGCCGCCCTGGTCGTGGTGATGATGCTGACCGTGCCGCACTCCATCGCCTATTACCAGAACACCAATATCAATCTGGTCTGGATCGATCGCTATGTGAATTTGGACCTGCTGGGCTTTCACATTCCCACCGCCTGGTTCGCATCGATCGATCCTTTTGTCAGCATCCTGGCGGTGGCGCCCCTGTTCGCGCTGTGGCGCTGGCAGGACAGTCATGACGGCGAGCCCAATGAGATCGTCAAGATCGCGACCGGCGCCTTCATCGCGTGCGCCGCGAACCTCATCCTGGTGGCGGGCATCTGGGGACTGAATCCGGTGCCGGCCTGGGTGCCGCTGGCCTACGACATTCTCCTGGGCGTGGCCTTTCTCTATTATTGGCCGACCTTGCTGGCGCTGGTGTCGCGCGCCGCACCCCAGGGCTTGAAATCGACCTTGATGGGGTGCGCGTTCCTGTCTCTCTTCCTCGGCAATGTCAGTTTGGGCTGGCTGGGCTCTTTCTACGAACACATGACGCCGGCGCAATTCTGGGCGCTGCATGCCGCCATCGCGGCGGCGGGCGGAAGTTTGGCGCTACTGCTCAATCGCCCGCTGATCGGGATGCTGGAAGCGCCGAAGTAAAAGTTTCCGGTCGCCACTGCGTGACCGTTTCCACTCGTCAGCACTGCGCAACCGCTCGCTCGTGCTCGCGGCGTTTGTCGCTTGTTGCCGCTGCCCCTCGCTAGGGCTCGGGGCGTTCGCGCCTCGAAATGGTCCACTGGACCATTTCGCCCCTTCGGGTCGGCGCTCACTACTGCGGCATCCGCGGTCTATTGGGCGTGAAGCCGTTGCAATAATCGTTGAGCGCCATCTGCACCGCGACGCTGGGGGCGTAGGCGGCCGCTTCCCGATGCGCGTCGAGCCAGATGTCCACCACATCCAGCAGCGAGCGGTCGGTCTCCCCCGCCAGGCAATCGGCATAGCCCGCGCGCATCGCCTGTGCACTGAAGCCGCCGCCGTAATCGCGCAGATAGGAGGCAATGCCCGCCACGAAACCCTGGCGGAACTGCTCACTGGATTCGGTGCGCCAGGCACCCGCATCCTGTGCCACGGCGCGACCCATCAGAAGCGGCAAGATCAACGCCGCCACGCCCAACGCCATCCTCCGCATGTCCGCTTCCCCCGGAGACGCGCGAATCTTAAGTCCGTGCGCGCTATATATAAAGACATGGGGCGGCTATTCCCGCGCCAGGGGCCGCACCTCTTCCAGCAGCACTTTGTGCGTTAAGGCCCAAAGTTCCGGCCCCGGCGCATGGCCCGCGCCGGGCAGAAGATAAAAGCCTTTCCTGGGCGCGTTCAAATCCGCCACGAAGGCGCGCGCCAACTCTGGCAGCGCCGTCATGTCGTGCTCGCCTTGGATCACAAAGACGGGCACCTTAACCGTCATGCCCAGCGCCGGCAGGTCGGTGTGGGCGAGTGGGCCTTCCATATGATCGCCGAAGAAAAGCTGCGTGCTGAAGCCGATCGCCTTGGCCCGCGCGCCGCGCTCTTCCGGCGCGGCATAGGCGGGACTGACGGGAGGATCGGCCGGGCGGGGCGCGAGTTGCTGCTGATAGGTCTGTTCCACAGTGTTATACGCCAGGAAGTCGGCGAGGCTTTTCCATTCCACTGGCGGTCCGATCTTTTCCAGCGCCGCCACGGAGGCGTCATCCTTGGCGGTCTTCGCCATCGCCAGCACCCGGGCATAGACCAAGGCCGCATTCTTCTGCGCATTGACGATCTGGTCCGGGCCGACATAAGCGGAAAACAGATCCGGCCGTTGATGGATCATGTGCACGCCCAGGATCGAGCCCCAGGACGCGCCCAACAGGATCACTTTCTTCTTGGAGAGATGATCCGCCGCATAGCGCGCGACCTCGATGCCGTCCTGAACCATGCGATCCAAGCTCATGGTGGGCGCGATCGCCTCGCCGCCATTCCTGGTGAAGGTGCGCCCCGCGCCGCGCTGGTCCCACTCGACCAGGGTGAAATCCTTGTCCCAGCCCTGGAACATCGCCTCCGCATTGGGCGTGAAGGTGACGCCGGGCCCGCCATGCAGCAGCAGCAGCACGGGATTGTCGCGGTCCTGCCCCGTGACGGTGATCCATTGGTCAATGCCGCCAATGCGGACGAAAGATTCTTCATGGATCGGCTCGCCTGCCAGAGCCGGCGCAGCCCAAAGTGCCGGCGAGGCCAGGAGCAGGCCAACGAACGCGGCCATGGCCAGCCGTCCCATCATCCGCATCCTCCACCAAGGGTTCCGGGAACCTAGTCCGGCCTTCTCTATATATAAAGAGAGGCACACTCTCGGTGTGTGAATGCCCCGCAAGCTGTGAGGCGCGGTGGTGCGCAGCGCCATGAGCAGGTCCGGGGGACCTGCGAAAGCAACGAACGCGCCGAGCAAGAGCGAGGCGCAAAGAAGACCGGTGAGATAAATGCCCCGCAAGCTTCGAACCTACATCACCAATCTGGGTTTCTTCGAACTGGCGCTTGCCGCCCCGTCGATGAAGGCGGCGCTGGAGGCCTGGGGCATGGGGCACAATGCCTTCCACCAGGGCTTCGCGCGCGAGACCGAAGATCCCAAGATCGTGGCGGCAACGATGGAAAAACCTGGGGTGGTGCTGAAGCGGCCGGTGGGCAGCAAAGGACCCTTCCAGGAAAAGGCCGTGCTGCCCAAAGACTGGTCGCTCTCGCCTCCCAGCGGCGAGTTGCCCAAGGCGCGGGCGCCAGAGAAAAAAGCGTCCCGGCGCAAGGCCCGGCCCGAGCCGGCAAAGCCGGACAGAAAACAATCCCCGGCCGCGATCATCTCTTTCGAAAAGGAGAAAGCGCGGCGCGAACGGGCGCGGGCGAAAGAAGCGGCGCGCGAAGAGGCGCGGCAGGAGAAGGAACAAGCCAGGCGCGAACGCGAGGCCGAAAAGGCGCGAGCCGCGCTGGAGCGCGCCGAAGCGCGGCATGAGGCGGCGATGGCCGCAATCGAGAAGGAACGCGACACGCTCGACCGCCGCGCCCGGATGGAGCGCGAGCGCTGGGACAAGGAAAAACAGGATTTGAAGACGGTCTTGCGGGAGGCGGACTAAGGACGCAGCTCGCTCCGTCGTGCCGCCTAGCGCGGTGCCGTCAGCGCGGGGTTCGGCGGCGGATTATAAGCGGGAACGCCCTGAAACGCGCTGCTGCCGTGTGCTCTCGCCAGCCGGCGATAGGCCGCATAGGCGAATTCCGATCCGACATAGAGGCAGTTGCAGACCAGGGGATCGGCATAAGTGTAGGTAAAGAAAGACCCGTTCATGCGGCGCACGAACTGGCGTGACGGCAGGCGGGTCAGCATCGCCTGGCGCTCGGGCGTATCAACCGGAAGCGCCCGGAAGCCGGCATCGTCCAGCATCTGCTCCTGCTGTGCCACCAATGCGGTGCAACCTGGAAGCACCACCGTGAAGAGAATCGAAAGCGCGAGCTTTTTCATGGTCCCTGTGGCGCCTCCGCCGCTGTCACATAGACTTTGGCCTGGCCCGGCACGACATACATATGCAGATGCTTGAGCACGTCCATGCCGATGGAAAGATCGGGAATGCGGTCGGCGTCCACCAGGCTATTCCCGATGACGCCACGCATATGCGAATTCAGATCACGGTCGTTGGCGGTGCGCATGCTGTAAGTTTGAATCCGCACCGGCACATTGACGGCCGTAACGCTGCCGCCCGCGAAAACAAGTTCCGGGAAGACGGAAACATAGATCGGCAGGTGCATGCCGTCCTGGAGATCGCCTTCGGGGATCATGTCCTTGGATTGGAGCCCTACATACAGCTCGGCGATGTCGCGGCGCATGACCGTGCGCGGGGAGCTTGTGTCAATCTCCGCATTGATGGCATGGCCCCGGACCATGGCCTGCATCTGCAGCCTGCCATCCTTGGCCAGACTGACCGGCAGGATCGCCACGTCCCTGTGCGCCCAAAACACCACCTGGTTGGGATCGGTGCAGCTGGTGGGCGTGAGCCAGGTCATCTGCTTTCCCGCGAAATCCAGCTCGACATCATATTTGCGCAGGAAATCGCCGGACAGAAACCCGTCATACGGCGCGGAACGCCCGATCTCACCTTTCTTCGTGACAATCATCTCCAGATGATGATCCGTGGCATTGCCGATGCCGAAGGAGCTGACGCGGACGCGGGTGTTCGCGCCGTCCCCGCCGCCGCCATTGCGCACATCATAGATGGGGACCTGAAGGCCCAGGTAAGGCGCATTGAAGGACCCTGGTCCGAACTGAAGAAGTTCGGTCCGCTTCACGTCCTCGGGCAAGCTCAACTCCGCCATCAACTCAGGCGAGACCTGGGTCGGCCGCTTGAGGCCGATGTCTAGCAGGAATTGCTTGGCCGTGCCATTTATCGCCACCGGCACGGTCATCAAATTGCTGTTGGTCACCGGTTGTAGCGGCGCGGTGTCGGCGATCTTGGGCAACTCACAGGTGCGCGCCGCGAGCGCTTGATCGGCAGACGAGGACGTTACGGGCGGCGCTGGCGCATCGGTCTGCGCGGCTCCGGCGGCGTTCAAAGCCAACAAGGCGGCGAACGCGAGAGATGCTTGTTTGAACATCGTGCTTCCCCGTTTCGACGGCGGGATCAATGCAAAGCTTGGGGATTGTAAAAAGCGGTGTTGTTTGAGGTGTTGATGCCCGACCCGCCGATGCTTCCGGCAGGACTGTTACTGAATTGCGGCCTACGGGTACTGGCGACGAGCCTTCCACCGGGAAGGCGGATCACCTCCCAGTCATAGTGCAGTTGCAGATACGTGTTCACGCATTTCCCGTATTGATCGTTGTCAGGACCCTGGTCTCTTTTCATGCAAAATTCTCTTGCTTCGGTGGCTTGCTGCAATTTCAGCATGTCCGCCGACGTCAGCGCCGCCTGTCCCAGGCGGGGCGCGGCGGAAGCCGCACCCGACAGTGGCTCAGCCGCCGTCACATAGATCCTGCCTTGGCCAAGCGCGACATACATATGGAGATGGCGCAGCACATCCATGCCGATGGTGAGGTCGGGGATGCGCTCGTCGGTCGTCCGGGTGATGGAATGGGCCATGCCGAAATCCTGAATCAGCACCGGCACATTTCCCACCATGATGCCACCCTCGGCGAACGCGATCTGTGTGAAGGTGGAGGCATAGACCTGCATATGCCGGCCATCCTCAAGGCCGCTCACAGGCACCATGTCCGCAGAATTTTCCTTCAATCCGATGGTCTGCTCCGCGACGGTGCGGCGCAAAATGGTGCGGGGCGAGCTGGTGTCGATCTCGGCGTTGACGACATGGCCGCGTATCGTCGCCTGCAATTTCAAGCGGCCGTCGGCGGCTAAGGTCACCGGGATGATGGACAAGTCTCCATGGGCCCAGGACGCGATCTGGTTGGGGTCGGCGCAGCGCGTGGGCGTGAACCAGGCGATTTTCTTTTCGGCAAAATTTATCTCGGCATCATATTGCTGGAAGAAACTTCCGCTCAAAATTCCGTCATAGGCTGCCGATTGTGGGATTTGGCCATCGCCCGTGACCGCCAGCGACGCGCGTCCGGTAGCGACGCCGCCAATGTCCAGGGAACGGATCGCGATGGCAGCGTTTTGGGCCGCGACCCCGTTCATGCTCACGGCATTCGGCAGGGCATTGGGGAGACTCACCTTTGACACCAATTCCGGAGAGACCATTGCCGCCCTGAGATCGAGATCGAGCAGAAATTTTTGGGGCGAGCCATTGATCGCAACCGGCACCGTCAGAAGATCGCTGCCAGGCACCGCTTCCAGCGAGGCCGACGCCATGAGTTTGGGCGTTTGGCAGGCGCCAGGCGCCAGCGCCTGATCGGCCGTAGCCGCCGCAGCGGGTTGCGCGGCATTCACCGGTGCGGCGGCGGAAGAGCTGTCCGATGCAAATTGGGCCAGCTGGGCCGATGCCGATGGCGGATCGTTCGACGCAAACAGATCGGCGGGTACAGGCGACAAAAGATGCGACCAGTCGGGCGCCGGGACCGCCAGATTTCTGATGGTTAGGCGGAACGGATGATGTTTCGGCACGGCCTCGCCGTCCGGCGCGCCTGATGTCTGAAGCGCCTCGTCGCTCCGGTCATCCGCGGCGTTCGTTGGGCCTGTCTTGATCGACGCCAGAATCTGCGCCGCCTTCGCTTGCATCTGCACCACCGGCGCGGTCAACAGCCCCAGCGCCACCGGCAAGGCGAGCGCGGTGGCGGCGGTGGCGCTCAACAGGCATTTGCGCACCGCGTTCAAGCGCAACACCAGCCCGTTTTCCATGATCGCCCGGATGCGCTGTCCCAGATTGGCGCCGGAAACGCCCGCGACGCAGGCCAGCGGCGACTGCAGATAGACGCGGCAGATCTTCAGAATGGCTTCGGCATAAGTCTCCGGATCGTTGCCGGCCGCCAGCACGCCTTCGTCGCAGGCATGCTCGCGTTCGGCATTGAGACGCGCGCCAACCCACCACACCAGGGGAAAGAACCAGAACAGCGCCTCCACCAGCATGTGGATGGCGGCCAGAAGATTGTCATGCCGCCGCCAATGACCCAGCTCATGCGTCAAGACGGCCTTGAGTTCGGCCTGCGAAAGCTGCCGGTCGATGCCGCGCGGCAAGAGGATGACGGGATCGAGAATGCCGACCAGGCCTGGCTCCAATCGTGACGCGGAGAATTTCACGGCGATGGGCGCATCGATCCCGGCCTCCACCGCATCGCGCAACAAAGCGCGCAACCTTCGCCAACGCATCAGCCAGCGGAGCGCCAGCATCGCCACGCCCGCGGCCCAAAGTGCCAGCAAGGCGGATTCCAGATTAAGATGGAAAGCGGATAAGGCCCGCCGGCCGGCGTGTTCGGGCGCAGCCGGCGCAACATGGGCGGGCACTGCAAGCACGACAGCAAGCGCCGGCAATGGCGGATGCGCGACCGGCGCTGAGGGCGCGCTCCATCGCGTGGCGATCCGGGCCATTGCCGGCGCGGAGAAAGGCTTGGCCAGCGGTTCGGCCAGCGTGACGCTGGGAATCGCCACCGGCGGCACCATGGGCGCCAAGGCGTAAGCACTGAGCGCGGTCAAAGCGGCAAACGGCACCAGGAATTTGAAGGACGCCGCGAACCAAACCCAGAAGCGCACCGTGGCGCTGTTGCGGGTCAGCGCCAGCGCCATCAGGCCGGCCACGCCCACAAAGAGCGTGGATTGCCACAGATGATTCAGCAGCGCCGCGATCATGGCTTGCCGCCCTTCTTGGCGATTTCGCGCACATATTTTTCGGCCGCGCGCACATCCTCCAAGGTGAATTTTCCCGCCTCGATCATGTGCATCATGATCGGCTGGGTCTCGCCGCCGAACACCGCCAGGAAATCATCGATCAGCCGGCGGCGGGCGGCATCGCGGGGAATGGCCGCCTGATAGATGAAAGCGGTGCCGATCTTCCTGACATGGCGGAGCGCCTTCTTGGCTTCCAGCCGGCGCACCATGGTCAGCACCGTCGAATAAGCGGGCCGCTTCTTTGCCGGAAACGATTCCAGGATATCGCGGATGGAAAGTTCGCCGCCCGCCCACAGCGCCTCCATGATCTGCATTTCCAGATTGCTCAGCCTGGGCAGCGCCATGGTCATCCTCAATTACGCTACCATCGAATCTACTACAATGTAATAGATCGGCGCAAGCCATATTGCGCGACCGCCGGCCACATCCGGCCGGCGGCATCAGCCCGCGCTTAAGTGGGTCGGATCAAAAGGCTTTTTAGGGCGCGCGGCCCCTCGCTCGTGCTCGGGGCGTTCGCGGCTCGAATTGGTTCACTGAACCAACTCGTTCGCTGACGCGAACCGCCGCTCACCCTCACCGGGCAGCGGTGACGTAGAGCTTCTTGTGCCCGAACACGGCATAGAGATGAAGCTGGTGCAGCACATCCATGCCCAAGGTGAAATCGGCGATGCGTGCATCGCCCACAACCGCCCTGCTACCCCGCATCGGGGCCCCGTCCGCGTCGCGCAGCATGCCGTTGGTCTGGATCAAAGCGGGCACATTCACCGCCGTGACGCCACCGGCAAAGACGATCTGCGGAAAGGTGTGGACATAGACGGGCAGGCCCATGCCGTCCTTGGTCTCGCCGTCCGGTATGGTACCCGCCGTGCCGGGCTTCAAGCCCAGGGCCAGTTCGGCGATGTCGCGGCGCATGACTGATCGCGTCGATGTGGTGTCGATGACGGCGTTGATGGCATGGCCTTCGATGGTCACCGGCACCACGATCCGGCCATTCACCACTTCCATGGGAACTTCGCCGACTGCGCCATGGGACCAGAACACGATCTGGTCCACATCGCTGCATTTGGCGGGGGTGAGGAAGTTGATCTGCTTGCCCGCGAAATCCACTTCGACGTCATATTGCTTGAGGATGTCGGTGGTCAGCATCCCATCATAGGGCGCGCCTCTGGCGATCTCTCCGTCGCTGGCGACCATGAATTGCAGATTGTTGGCGGTCGCGCCGCCGAGCGTAAAGGCGGCGACACGCACGCGGGCGCGCTGGGCATTCGCGGCCTGGTTGCCTTTCACGTCATAGACGGGCGCCTGGAACGTCCCAAGCGCCGAGGGTTGGGAATTGCCTGTGAAACCGACGCCGGCGGATTGGATGGTGCTGGACATCTTCATGGTCTGGGGCAAACCCAAATCGGCCACCGCCGCCTCAGAGATGCTGATCGGGCCGGCGCCGAGATCCAGGAGGAACTGTTTGGGCTTGCCATTGATGGCGACCGGCACCGTCACCAGATTGCTGGCCGCGACCGGCTGCAACGCGGCCTGGTCGGCGATCTGCGGCAAGGCGCAGGTCTGAGCTGCCGCGGCCCCGTTCAATGCCAGGAGAAGAACGCAGGCACCCGTCCATTGCTTGTTCATCGCTCGCTCCTACTTGTTGGCCGTGACGTAAAGCTTTTTCTGCCCGAACACGGCATAGACATGGAGCTGGCTGAGCACATCCATGCCCAGCGTCAGATCGGGAATGCGCGGATCCACCGAGCTCGCCCTGCTGCCTATGACCGGCTCGCTGTCATTGTCGTGCAGCATGCTGTTGGTCTGGATCAGGGCCGGAACATTCACCGCCGTGACGCCGCCCGCGAAGGAAATCCGCGAGAAATTATGCACAAAGACCGGCTGGCCCATGCCGTCTTTCGTATCGCCATCGGCCATCATCTCGGGCGTCCCGGCCTTATAGCCCAGCATGCGTTCGGCGATGTCGCGGCGCATGACGCTGCGCGGCGAGCTGGTGTCGATGACCGCATCGACGGGATGGCCTTCGATGGTCACCGGCACTTGGATCCGGCCGTCCACCAGGGTCATGGGAATCACGCCCACTGCGTCATGCGCCCAGAACACGACTTGATCCGGATCGGTGCATTTGGCGGGGGTGAGGAAAGTGATCTGCTTGCCCGCGAAATCCAGCTCGGCGTCATATTGGCGGAAGATGTCGTTGGTCAGGATCCCGTCATAAGGCGCCGCCTTGGCGATCTCGCCGCTATTGGCGACCATGAACATCAGATTGGGCGCCGTGGCGGTGCCGATGGTGAATTGGCCGACGCGAACCCGCGAGCGCAAGCCATAGGTCTTCTGATTGCCCCGCACGTCATAGACGGGCGCTTGCATCTGCAGGCCCTGCTGCACGCCCATGTCGGATGTGCTGCCATTGCCGCCGAACTGAATGACGCTGGTCATGCGGGTGTTTTCCGGCAAGCCCAGCTCGGCCACCGCCGCGCGCGAGACGGTGGTGGGATTGGTGCCAAGATCGAGCAGGAATTGCTTGGACTGGCCGTTGATCTGAACCGGCACCGTCATCAGATTGCTGCCGCGCACCGGCGTGAGCCCGACCGTGTCGGCGATGGCGGGAAGCGCGCAGCTGCGCCCGGTCGCAGCCGGCGGATCGTTCAGCGCCACCTGGGCGGCAGAAGGCGCATTCGCCGGAGCCGGCGCAGGCGTTGGTGCAGGCGCGGGATCATTCGATGCCGTCTCTTCCGGCGCGGCCGAGGCTTTGGCGGGTGGCGGGAAAACATCTGCTGACGGCTGCGGCACATCGGGCAGCGACGCCACGGGCGTTTCGGCCTGGACTAGGTCCGGGCGACTGAGGGTACGGCCGCCGTTCTGGTCCGGCGCTTTCACCACAGGCGCCGCTGCTTGAGATGCCAGGGACGCGACCTGATCGATGGCGGCCCGGCTGATGGTTGGAACAATCTTGGCGACCGCTTTGGCTTCGGCCTTGGCGATCGGATAAGCGATTCCGAACAGCGCATTGGCCGCGCCCAAAGCGGCGGCCAGGAACAGAATTGCGCCCGTCAATCCCAGCATGCGCTGGCCCAAGCCCGACGATTTGCGGCCCAGAATGTGGAAGATGCGCGCGGTCAAGGGTCCGCGATTGGCGGCCATGGCGAGCGCGGGCGCCTGCTCCCATTCCGCCATCAAGGTCAGAACCCTGGCATATTCCAGCCGGTCGCCGGTCAAGGACACCGCGATCTCGTCGCAGCAGAGTTCGCGCTCGGCGCGGATGCGCGCGTTCAGCCACCAGATCGCGGGATGATAGAAGAGAAGCGTTTCGACCAGGACCTGCAGAAGATTGATGAAGAAATCATGCCGGCGGATATGCGCCAACTCATGCGCGATCACCGCGCGCAATTGCGCTTCCGACAACCCGCTTAAAGCCGCGATCGGCAGAAGCACGATGGGACCGAGCCAGCCGATCACGGCGGGTGCCTGGATCCAAGCGCATTCCAAATAGAGCACGGCGCGGTCGAGGCCGAGCTTGCGCTGCAAATCGTGACACAGACTGAGAATATGGGCATTGGGCGGCTCGCAAAGAGTGCGGCGCCGATATTCCAGAAGCAGGAAGCCGCCGGCGAAGCGCAGGCTGAACAGCGCCACGCCGGAAAGCCATGCCGCCACCAGCCACGGCAGGAGACTGGACGGCAGGAAATCCGGTGCGGGCCGCGCTGGACGTATTCGGTACGAATCCAGTGGCGAGATCACCGCGCCGGCCGCCATGGCCACAGGCGCGGCGGTGGAGGCATTCCCCGCAACAACTGAGGGAGACATGGCGGCCGGCACGGCGAAGGACGGCAAGCCCTGACCGGCCGGCGACGGCACATGCGCCGGCTGGGTAGGCTTCACCAGAATGAAAAAGGTCGCCACGAGCGCCACCAGCATCGCGGCCAGTGCGCCCGTAGCGACAAGGTAGCGGACGGAGGGCCGGCGGCTGAAAGCCATCAATGCCGCCGCCAGCGCGGCCAACGCCACGCATTGCCACAGCGAATGGATCAGGGCCCAACCCAGGGCATGCATTACATCGGGCGAAAGCCAGCTATTCAGCCTTGCCATCATCGTCTCCCTCATGCGCATCCAGGATGCGGCGGAGTTCTTCGATCTCTTCGGGTGAGGTGCTGCGCCCGGCCAGCGCATGCATCATCAATTGGCTGGCCGAACCTTCGAACACACGCTGCAGCATGTCGCTGGCAAGCTGCCGCTTGGTCTGGTCTTCGGGGCGGCGCGCTTCATAGACATGGGCGCGATTGCTTTCATCGCGGCGCACGCTGCCCTTGGCGGTCATGATCTGCAGAAGCTTGAGGACCCCGGTATAGCCCAGGCTTTTGGTCTCGTTCAGCGATTCCAGCACTTCGCGGACGGTCGATGGTCCCCTGCCCCAAAGAACGCGCAGGATTTCCAGTTCGGACTGGGTCGGCTTGGGCGGATGCTGTTTCATGGTTCCGACCTTACTACGAAGAGATTCGTAGAGTCAACGAAACTCTTCGTAGTTCGAGGCGCGATTTTCAATTTTGCTGCATCGCCGAAACACTCAGGAATTGGCGGTGACGTAGAGCTTGTTGTCCTGGAAAGCGGCGAAGATATGAAGCTGGCTGAGCACATCCATGCCCAAGGTGAGATCGGGAACGACCTCGCCCGGCGTGTCGGCGGCCTGCAGCCGGCTGCCTGTGACCACGGCGCGGCGGGCCGGCCGGACCAGGCTGTATTCTTGAATCAGCGCCGGAACATTGCTCGCCACCACGCCTTCGAAGCGGATTTCCGGGAAAATGTGCTGATAGACGCGCTGCCCCGTCCCGTCGCGTAGATCGCCGGCCGACGCCATGTCGCTATCGGGTTTGAGGCCGAGCAAGCGCTCGGCAATCGCGCGGCGCATCACCGAGCGCTCCGAACCGGTGTCGATGACGGCTTCGATCTCATGGCCCATGACCGTAACCGGAATGCTCATCTTGCCATTGTTCATGCGCATGGCGATGACGGCGATGACACCGTGCGGCCAGCGCACAATTTGGTTGGGGTCGGCGCAGCCGGTTCGGGCTGCAAGGAAGGTCAGCTGCTTTCCCCCGAAATCCATGTCCATGTCGTATTGGCGAAAGCCCGCAGCGGTCAGAAGCCCGTCATAAGGCTTGGAAACGCCCAAGTCGCGGTCGTTGGAGACCAGGAATTGCAGGCCGGGCAAAGTGGCCGTGCCGATGGTGAAGGCGGTGGCGCGCACGCGCGGCTGATAGACCTTGGCCGCGGCCGCGCCGGCGCTCCTCACATCGATGACGGGCGCGCGGTATTGCAGGGTCTCGTTCAACTCGGACAGGCTGTTATAGGCGGTGTGCTGTTCGGGCTGGGCCAGATGCAATTCGGTCGCGGCGGCCTGGGAGATCTCGTCGGGATTGGTGCCGACCGCCAGCAGGAACTGCTTGGACGCACCCTCGATCATGACCGGCACCGTCATCAGATGGCTTGCGGCGACCGGCTTCAATTCCACTCTGTCCGCAAGCGATGGCGCGCCGCAGCTTTGTGCCTGCGCGGCCGCCGTCCCGGCCAATCCTAAACATGCGAGAAGGAGGAATGTGGCAAATGCCTGCTTGAACAAGATGCCCTCCTGTTTCCGTCAAAAAGGAGAATGCGCGTCCAATGTCTGCGGTTGTATCATGAAGGCGCTTGCGGGCAAAAGCGCCTTCGATCGATCCGGCTCGCTGTCAGGAGCGCGCCAGCCGTGGCGCCGCGCTTGGTGCGGGCAAGCCCGCCGCCAGCATCGGCGCGGAACCGAACAAGGCCATTTCCGCCAGGCTGATGCGCGTGCCGAAACGGTGCATCAACGCCATGTAACGGCGATAATCGTCCACCGGCGTGTTGACGTTCGATTCCTTGATCCCATGCGCCTTCAGACGCTTCAGCGCCGCGTTGATGGTGGTGCTTTGGCTTCCAGGCATGCGAAAGGGCGCGAGCGCGATATTGTCGCGAATGAGCAACGCGTTCAGTGCGAACGCCACGCGGGCGTCATAGATGGGATATTTGTTCGGATCGCATATCGACGCGACTTTGGACCAGGACGCCACGCCCATCAGGCGGTCGGGCAGCGCGCCGCGCGCCAACGTCTCGACATAATGCGCGATCCGGTCATCGCTTGTCTTTGCGATCTTGCCCCACCGTCTCACATACCAGCCGCATATCTCCTGACGCCTCTCAGGCTCCGTCAGCCATAACAGGTGACAGGCCGCGCGCAGATTCAGGGTGTCGGTAAGGGTGTTTCCGGTTTTCTCATAGGAGATAGGGCAGATATCGGGAATCGCCCACGAATAATGGGTGCCGACATCGCGTATCAAATCTTCGATGGCCTTGACCAGCCCGGCTTCGCGGTCGCGGCTCACTCAGCCGCCGTCATGTAGATATTCTGCTGCCCATAGACGACATAGAGATGTAGCTGGCGCAGCACATCCATGCCCAAAGTCAGCGCGGGAATGCGGGGATCGGCTTTGAACTGGGCGCGGCTGCCCAGGACCGCTTCCTTGTGCAGATTGTGCGTCATGCCGTTGACCTGGATCAGGGCGGGGACGTTCAAGGCGGTGACGCCGCCGGCAAAAGTGATCTGCGGAAAGGTGGCGGTATAGATCTGCATGTCGCTGCCATCCTTCATCCCCTCCACCGCCACCATTTGCGGCGAACCCGCCTTGAGGCCCACCGTGTTTTCCGCGATGTCGCGGCGCATGATGGTGCGCGGCGACGCCGTGTCGAGGATGGCATTGATCTTGTGGTCGCCGATATCGACCTGCACCTCGATCTTGCCGTCCACAATGTTCATGGGAATGATCGCCACGTCCTTGTGCGGCCAAAACACGACTTGATGCGGATCGGTGCATGTGTTGGGCGTGAGATAGCGAAGCTTCATGGCGACGAAATCCAGCTCCACGTCATATTGCTTGAAGAAGGAGCCGGTCATCCGCCCGTCATAGGGCGCCGAGGACGAGATATCCTTGTCGGTGGCCACGGCGAAACTCAGATTGCGGCCGATCGCGCCTCCCAGTTTGAAGGAGGAAAGGACGACATGCGGTCGGTTGTCTTCCTCGGCATGCACGCCTTTCACATCCACGAAAGTGGACTGGATCGTCGAGCCCGTTAGCTCGTTTCGCATACTGGTATCCGCTGACCAAGTGGCGGGGCCACTCTGAAACGTCTCGGTGCGCTTGATGCCGTCGACCAGTTTCAATTCCTTCACGGCCGCTTCCGTGATTTCGGAGACGCCGGTGCCGACGGCCAGCACCAGATGTTTCGGCTTGCCTTCGATCTCCACCGGCACCGTTACGAGATCGCTGCCGGGCACCTGATTGAGTTCGACGGAATCCGCCACGGCGGGAAGCTCACAGCCCGCTGGCGCTGACGTCTGTGGCGGCGCTCCCGCGGTCTGCGCCATTGCGGCGGCGCTTGACGCCAGCCATAGGGTCAAGACGCACGCGATTTTCCCGGACATGTGAAGTTCCCCTGTTTTCAACGTCTCGTTCGGTTGGGCAGCTACGGCTTGCCGCTCTTCTTTTGCAGTTCGCGGATATGAGCTTCCGCTTCTTCGATATCCTGGAGCGTGAGTCTTCCCGCCTTCACCAGATGCATCATGATCGGGCGATGCTCGCCACCGAACACGGACAGGAAATCGTCTATCAGACGCCTGCGCGCCGCCTCGCGCGGAATGGCGGCTTCGTAGATATGCGCCGTCGCCACTTTGCGGGCACGCCTTAGCGCCTTCTTCGCCTCCAGCCGCGCCGCCATGGTCTGGACCGTGGTGTAGGCCGGGAGGCGCTTGGCCGGAAGCCGCTCCATGATCTCGCGCACCGACAAGGGTCCGTGCGCCCACAGCAGCTCCAAAATCTGCATTTCCAGATTGCTGAGCCTGGGGAGCGCCACGCCGTCGAATCTCCTACGTTGTAGTAGCATCTACCACAAGGCCGGAGCCAAGGCAAAGCGCATTTTTCGCGCCGACCACACCGGCGCGGAAGGCGGACGCATGGCGGCCACGCTTCCTCAATGCGCAAAGATGCGCCACCGATGTGCAGATGCGCACAGGCGGCGGCGCTTTGCGTGCGCCTCCACACCCGTCAAGATGCGCAAAACCGCGCGGGAAGCGGGCTTCAAGGGAGGGCAGCGTGAGACGGATTTTTCTGCGCGCGAGTGCATTCATCGCGGTGCCGCTGGCCGTCATGGCCTGGGCGCAATCGGGGCAGGCGCAAGGCGCCCGTTCCACCATCGCCCAGTCGCTCACCCCGCCGGCGCTTTCCCTGTCGCGGGTGGAGAATGCGCTGATCGAATTCCCCCTGCCCAAGGGCGAGGAAGCCTATCGCAGCATCGACGGCAGGAAGATGCACAAATATGTGGAAGAGCTGGCGGCCATCTCCAAACGCTATCGCGACACGGGCCATCCCAAATATTGGGGCCGGTTGATCGGTACCGAAAGCGAGCGCGAGACCAATGAGTGGCTGGCGGGAAAATTCCGTGCGCTGGGTCTTTCCGATGTGCGCATCCAGCCGCTTGATCTGCCGCCGCAATGGACGCCAATGACCTGGGACGTGGCGGTGACAGCGAACGGCAAGACGATACATTTGAACTCCGCCCAGCCGGACTATGAAGCCGGTCCCTTGCCCCCGACCGATCTCGACGCGGTGTATGTGGGGCTCGGCACCGAAGCCGATTTCATGGGCCGTGACGTGAAGGGCAAGGCGGTCTTCATCGCCTCCATGCTGGGCGTGACCAATGCGCGGGCGGTCAAGCGCGCCGACGACAAGGGCGCGGCGGCGATCTTCGAAGTCTCCATGCTGCCGGGCAATATGCGCTATCAGGCCTATCCGTCCGGCACCAAAGCGCCCGCCTTCACGCTCGGCAATGACGATGGCACAGCGGCGCGGACCTTGATCGAAACGGCGGGCGGCGGCATGTCGGCCAAAGTCCGCGTGTCGCTGGATGTGCAGAAGGTGCCCAATCTCAAGACCGCCTTGGTGTGGGGCACACTTCAAGGCGCGACCGACGAAACCATCTACATCACCGCCCACAAGGATGGCTGGTTCGAAGGCGCCAGCGACAATGCCGCCGGCGTCGCCTCCATGCTGGGGCTGGCGGAATATTTCGCCAAGATTCCGAAGGCCAAGCGCAAGCGCACCATGGTCTTTATCGGACTGGACGGCCATCA
This sequence comes from Rhizomicrobium sp., assembly GCA_035605955.1. GTDB lineage: Bacteria > Pseudomonadota > Alphaproteobacteria > Micropepsales > Micropepsaceae > Rhizomicrobium. Next base: position 49,126 of record DATNGI010000066.1, on the reverse strand, counting down.
CAATGGTTCGGACGGCGCGCTGGGCGTGAAATACCTGACGGCGAACAAGGCGAGTTTGTTCGCCAAGACGGCACTTTTGCTCAATGACGAGCATCCCTCGACCATCTTCACCCAATCGCGGCCGCGCTATTATCCCGGCGACGAACTGGCCTGGGCCAACACCTTCATGCCACTGCAATGGTATGGCGGCGGCAAGGAACGGCCCGTGCTGCAGAAGATCGTGTGGGACGCGTTCAAGAAATTCGGCCAGCCGCTGGAATTCGATCCCAGCCCCACGCCGCCGGCCAGTGACGCGAGCTATTTCTACCGCTTCACGCCCGCGATCGACGCGTCGGAATATCATTCCTATTTCCACACCGAATGGGAGACGCCGGAAGCGGTGCCATGGACCGGACTTGAAACCTCGACCCGCGCCTTCGCCAAGATCATCGACGAAGTGAACAAGCATCCCTTGTCCGATTTCCAGCGGTCGGAGGACACAGGCAAGCATCCTGATTTTGACGACTGAGACTCTATCCGAAGGCTCCGGTCCTAATGCATGCGGTGGATCGGGTCCCACACTTTTGAATAGGCCTCTTCATCCTGCGGCCAGGCATGACCGTGCGATGCCGCCGCGATGGGTTTGGGCAATACGGAGGCGCCGGCCGTGGCGGGCGTGATGTAGAATTTCTGTTCGCCCGCCGCGTAATAGAGATGAAGATGCCGGAGCACTTCCATTCCGATGATCATGTCGGGCGCCGGGCCGGCCCGGCCGCCGCCGTCGCCAAACTGGACTGACCGCACCACCACCAGCGGATTGGCAACGGTGATGCCGGGAAAAGCGAGCGCGGAATAGCGGCGGAAATAAATCTGCTCGCCGGGCCTGTCCTTCGGAATGCCGGAGGGCGGAGCGTCCGGCGAAAAGCCCAGATTTTCCTTCGCCCACCCGGCATCCAAAATCGTCCAGGGTGAGCCGGTATCGATCACCGCCGTCAGCGCATGGCCATCCAGCGTCACGCCGATTTCGAAATGGCCGCCCGCCAGTGTGACTGGGACCACGGCCAGCGCCTGATGCGGCCAATAGACCACGTCGCCCGCACAATGATCGGCGGAAAAGAAGTTGAGCCGCATGGCGCCGAACTCGATGTCGAGGTCGTTGCCGGTCATCGTCCCGGCCGACAGGATACCGTCGAAAGCCAGTTCCGGCACCATCTGGAAAAGGACGACGTCCCGGCTCGCGATCGCGCCAAATTTCACGCTGCGCGCACCGGCGATTTTGTAGGATTTGTTCCCCGCCAGATCCAGCGCCGGGAAATTGTCGGTCTTGAAAAGACCCAGGCTCAGGGCTACGGCAGGCTTGATATAGTTCATTGCGCCGCCGCCGGTATCGAACAGGAATTTCTTTTCCACCCCGTTCAAAGTGATCGGCACGACCACCTCGCCGGATTGGCCCGCCGCTTCCATCGGCACCGTGTTTTCCAGCCGCGGCGCGGCGCATTCCTCCGCCTTGGCGCGCGAGGCCAGGCAGCAGGCAAGAACCACATATGCGAGAATACTCCGCTTCATCATCGCGCACCCGATTGCGCTAGAGCAGGCTTACCCTGCGTGTCTGCACCTTGCCGTCGGCGGTGAGCGGCCCGATGGTCCATTCCGCCTGGCCATGTTCGAAACTTACCAGATAGACATCCGCGCCGTCGTCGGTGCCGTGTTCATAGGTGACGGATTTCAGCGCGCCCATCGCCCTCACCAACTGCAGAAGCTGTGGCAGCTCCTGGCGGACATCGGCCGCCTCGGCTTCGACCATCTCGCCATAATTGGGCGCGCCCTTTTCCAGCGACTCGACATAGCGCCGGACCGACGCTTCACGGTCGGGATGGGGCTTGGCATCGACGAATTGTTCGACCAGCTGCGCGAACACATCCGGGTGTTCCATATACATCAGATGGCTGGTGTCGGGCACGACGATGCGATAGGCGCGTGGGATCAGCGCTTCGGCGGTGGCCGCCTCGCCCTCATTGTCGGCAACGTCATGATCGCCGACCAGGACCAGTGTCTGCGCCTGAATCTTGGAGAGGAGCGGCTTGGCGGTGGGCGCAAGCCGCGCCATGTCGCCATGCATCAGATTCTGCGGATTGGCCTTGACCAGCGCGGCCGCGCGTACGACCGCCGCTTCATGTCCCGGCGCGAAGGCCCAGCCGCTGCGCATCGCGCCCTCGAGATCGCCTTGCTGGAACTGGCGCACATTCTCCATCACCCGCCGGTTGAAATATTGCGAATAGCGCAGGCCCGAAATGGAGGGCCCGACCAGAACAAGCCGGTCGACCGCGTCGGGATGCGCCAGAGTGAAATCCACCGCAATGCCGCCGCCAGCCGACGCGCCCACCACCACGGCATGCGCCATGCCCGCCGCGCGCATCACCGCCAGCACATCGTCGGTGCGCGCATAAGGCTCTGTGGCCGCGGGCGAGCGGCCATAACCGCGCCGGTCATAGCGCACCACATGAAAATCCTTGCAGAAGATTGGCCAGACATCGTCCCAGGTGGCGGAATGCAGCGTTCCGTCATGGATGAGCGCCATGGACCTGGGACCCGTGCCGCAGGTCTGGTACCAGACGCGCCCGCCTTCGACAGTGACGAACGCGCCGTCATCGGATTGCGACGACGCGGGGACAGTGGCGAACGCTGCAAGGAAGACCGCAAGACCCAAAGCGCGAAGCGACATGACGATACCTTCCTGCAGATTTCGTGGGCCTATGTCCGCGCGGTACGAAGCGCGATAGCGGTTGAGACTTTCCTCCGCGCCGCGAGCCAGATGCCGCCGGCGATAGCAAGATTGACGGCGGCGCGGACCACGCCCTCTGCGAAATGCGGAAAGGGTGGAATAAAAGCCGACTGCACCAAGAGTTGGCCGCAGCCCTTGCAGCCTGTGTCGTAGAAGATCAGATTCTGAAAGCCGCCCAGGATGCAGACCAGCGCCACACCGGCGATGATCCAGGCCGGCCGCATGCGTTGCCGCGAACCGATGCGATAAAATAGCCAAGCGAACAGCAGCGGCGCACCGAAGACAATCAGTGTGTTGTAAGCCGTGTAAACCTTGGTGGCGATCCGCGCGCTCGCGGGTGATGGCTGCATATGAAACCATGCCCACACAAAGCCTGTGTGATCGATAAGCCAAACTTCGAAATAAAGCCCTCCGAAGATGCTCAAGACCAGGAGCGCAATGGGCCCCAGGCCAAACACCGCCCAAGGAAAGCGCGACATGAAAGAGCGCAATTCGGGCCGCGACAGCATGGCGTCCGCCAGATCGTCATCGTTGCCCAGGCGCGACAGCGCCCGCGTCTCGGCCAAGGTGCGGCCCGCGCCGGCCGCGCTCTCCTCTCGCACCAGATCGTCGAAATGATCGGAGAGTTCGCGCACATAGCGGCGGACATGGCGCGGCGCGATACCGGCCGTGAGCAGGCGTTCGGAGAGACGCTGATTTTGGCGGTCAAAGCATGGCTGCGGCATGGGCGGTTCCTCCTATCGCAAGACCGATCGCTTCGGTGATGTGCTGCCAGTGCCTAACAAGGCCGGCCAGATGTTTTTCACCCTTGCGCGTCAGCGCGTAATAGACGCGGGTGCGCCCGTTCACCAGCTTGCGGCGCGACTTCAGCATGCCGCCGGCTTCCAGCGCATGCAGTGCGGGATAAACCACGCCTTCGCCAATCTTGATCGCCTGGTTGGTGCGGGTCTGGATCGCCTGCACCAGCTCATAGCCATACATCTCGCGCGCTTCGAGGGTGCGCAGGATCAAAAGCTCCGGCACGCCGTTCATGAAGCTGGGGTTGGTGGCCATGTTCCTCATACATCCCGGCGAGAGGCATCGATACCTTGAGCTGAAAGGTATAGGCTGTCAAGCGGCGCGCATGGCCTGGACGCGCTCTCGCCTCCACGCCCACTCTGTGGCAGGCTCCTGCTCTCGCCTGAGGGATTCCCATGAGCGAAAGCGCGGAACAGCAGACCAGAGGCATCGTCACCTTCCTGATCCTGGTCGTCCTTCTTAGTGGTTCGATCTACACGCTGTTCTTCGCGCCCACGCCGTTTTCCGGCGGCGGCGGCGGCCATTATGTCGAGGCCTTGATGTGGTGCCCGGCGACGGCCGCCTTCCTCACGCTTTTGATCACACGCGGCGACATCGCCAGCCTGGGGCTGGCGCGCTTTGCGCCAAGCTATGCGCTCATCGGTTACCTGCTTCCGCTCGCCTATGCCGCTGTCGCCTATATCGGGGTGTGGAGCTTCGGCCTGGGCGGCTTTCCCAGCGCCAAGGGCATCGCCGAACTGGCGGCACGCGTGGGCTGGCATGTCACCGCGCCGGGCCAATTCATTCCGCCCTATTTTCTTTTGGTCGCCACCACTTTCATGGTCGGCGCCATCGCGCGCGCCTTGGGCGAAGAGATCGGCTGGCGCGGGTTTCTCGCGCCCCGCATGGTGTCGCGGCTGGGCTTCACCTGGGGCGCGATCCTGTCGGGCGCGATCTGGGCCAGCTGGCACATCCCCATCATGGTGTTCGGCAATTACAATGCGGGCACGCCTTTCTGGTACGGCTTTACTTGTTTCGCGTGCTTCGTGATCGCCAGCGCCGTGATGCTGACCTGGCTGCGTTTGAAATCGAACAGCGTATGGCCCTGCGCCATCCTGCATGCCAGCCACAATGCCTTCATCCAGGCCTTCTTCACGCCTTTGACCGCGCCCAAGGGCGCCATCACGGCTTACGCGATTGATGAATTTGGGTTCGCCACGCCCCTGCTGGCGATTCTCATTGCAATCTATTTCTGGACTAGGCGTGGCGAAGTGCATGCCTGATCATCCCCGGCCGTTGCGAAAATGGCTGCGCCTCACCGGCTTTACCTTGGGCGGTCTGGTTGCGATTCTACTGGTCCTGGCCGCAGTGGGCTTCGGTTTATCTTTGCTCGACGAAATGCGTCTGCGCGAAGATTCGCGCACCCATGAAGGTTCGCTCGAGGGCAACGGCGCGGTCCGCGGCCACGCTAATCGTCTTCTGGCGAGACTTCCGCCGCGCAGCACGCTGGGCGACAATGCTTTTCGCTTCGTCGCCGTGCCAGAACTCTCCTATTACACTTACGTCGTCTCGCTTTCCGCGAAAGGCGCAACGGTCGAGGGTGTGCTGATCACCACCGAACGATCCCGCGACGAGAAAAAAACAACTACCACCGAACAGAATTTCACCATGCCCCGCAATGACTACCACGCCCTCGTCACGGAGATGGACCATCTGGCGGACCACTTTGGGGGTGACGACAGTATGGGGTGTCTGGACGGTACCATGATCGGGTTCGAGCGCATTCGTGGAGCGCGCGTTACCTCCGGCATCGGCAACGGCGGTTGCTCCAAACATTATGCGGCCATCGGAGAAATCGTGCGCTTAACCTTGATGCGCTTTGTCACACCCCGTGGTTCGCCCCTGGGACACGGCTGGTACCCCGGCTTCTGAACGGTTTCCGGCTTCTGTGCATCGCCTGCCCCTCGCTTGTGCTCGGGGCGTTCGTCGATCTCGCAGGTCCCCCGGACCTGCTCGTAGCGCTACACGCCACCGCTCCTCACGGAATAAACCGCGCCTTCCGGGGGTATATGCTCCGAAATCCGGCTTGACCGGAACCTACGCCCGGAGGACGCTCACGCCCATGTCGAGGGTTTCGCAAAAGGCTGCATTGGCTCTGGCTATCGTGGCGATAGTCCTGAAAGGGCTGTTGCCGGTCGGCTGGATGCCCAATCCCCAAGGCTTCAGCGAAAGCGCCCTGATCCTGTGCGACATGGACGGCCCCATGTCCGCCGCCGACATGGCCAAGATGATGGCGGCCATGCCCGGTATGGACATGTCGTCCACGGAGAAGTCTGGCGCCCATGACAAGAAGGCGCCGGACAGCAGCCGCAGTCACGAAGAATGCCCCTTCGCCGGCGTCACTCATGGCGGCGCGGCCTCCACCCCTGCCGCCATCGCCCTGCCCGAACTTGCCGTCGAACACGCACACCGGCCCCTAGCCGAGCGCAGCATCGCTCGCTTCGCGCGCTATCAGCCGCAATCTCCCCGCGCCCCGCCCGAACTCGCCTGAAGCATCACGAGCCGAGACTGCGTCGCGTCAATCGCGCGCGCATGCTCCCGTAACTTCCATAGCGAGAAAATTCATGACCGTTCGAAATTTGCGCTTTGGCGCAGCCCTGTTGCTTGGGGGGATCGTCCTTTCCCCCACCGCTCACGCCCATGGCGTTCTGGGCGACCGCTTCTTCCCCGCCACCATCTCCTCCGACGATCCCTTCGCGGCGGACGAATTGGCCTTTCCCACCATCACCCATTTCAATCATGAAACCGATTACGAGTTCGACTGGTCGAAATCGATCTTTCCCGGCTTCGCCATCGGCATCGGCACCGGCTATGTCGATGCCAAGCCGCCGGGCGATACGCCCGCGACAGGCTTCGGCAATATCGACATTTCACCCACGCTGGAAATCTATCGCGATCCCAAAAGCGAGACGATCTTCGCGCTGGGCGTGGATTGGGAAGCGGGCGGCACCGGCAGCAAGGCGGTGGCTGACAGCCGCTCCACCTACACGCCCACTTTCAAATACGGCAAGGGCTTCGGCGATCTGCCGGATTCGATGGCGTTTTTGAGGCCGCTGGCGATCACCGGCACCATCGGCTACGCCGTGCCGGATAGCGCCGACTCCAAATCCATCGAATGGAGCGGCGCGGTCGAATACAGCTTTCTCTACCTTCAGAACAATGTGCGCGATCAAGGTTTCTCCAACTTCATCGCGCATCTGACGCCGGTGGTGGAATATGCCTTTTCCTCGCCGGTACAAGCGGGCGGCGGCGGCACCACTGGCACCATCAATCCCGGCATCATCTGGTCGGGACAGGTGGAGCAATTCGCCATCGAAGCCATGATCCCCATCAACAAAGCCAGCGGCGGCAATGTCGGCGTCATCGCACAGCTGCATTTCTACATCGACGACATGTTTCCCGCCTCGCTTGGCAGACCCTTCTTTGGAGCCCGCACATGAAAACCCGTATCGCACTGAGTCTGTTTTTCGCCGCTACCCTCGCCACGCCGGCTTTCGCGCATGCCTTCCTGCAGCATGCCGTTCCCGGTGCAGGTCAAACACTCGCCGCGCCCAAGGAGATTTCGCTTACCCTCTCCGAAAAGCTGGAGCCCAGCCTTAGCGGCGCCAGCGTGATGGATGCGGCCGGCCATGAGGTAAGCGGTCTGTCCGCTACGGTGAAGGATTCGATGATCACCGTCGCGCTGCCGCCCCTCAAGCCTGGTCTTTACCACGTGACGTGGCATGCGGTTTCCGTCGATTCTCACCGCACGGAAGGCGGCTACACCTTCACCGTCACACCGTGACCCTGCTGTTCGCCGCCGTCCGCGCCCTGCACTTCCTCAGTCTCATGGCAGGGTTCGGCGCGGCGGCGTTTCTAACCTTGCTGAGCGCCCACAGTTTGGGGGGACCGCCGGAACGCATGATCCGCGTGCTGTTTCCGGCGGCCGCCGCCTTGGCTTTCGTCACGGCGCTTTTCTGGTTCGCGCTGGTGGCGGGAAACATGGTGGGCGATGCCGGCAAGGCGTTCGATCCCACGACCCTCAAGCTGGTGGCGTCGGACACGGAATTCGGACGGATCGCGGTGTGGCGCGTCGCGGGTCTCGCCCTGTTCTTCATCCTGTGCCTGTCGCCGCGGCCTGAGCGTATGAAATGGCTGGCCGCCCTGGCGGGGTTGCTTCTGGCGAGCCTGGGATTGACCAGCCATGCCGCCGCGGCAGCCGGAGAATTTCCGCTGCTGCGCGCCGGCAACGACGCCCTGCATCTGTTGTGCGCCGGCTTCTGGGTGGGCGGGCTGATGGTGCTGGCGGGTCTGTTGGGACAGGACCGTCACACGCCGCAGAATCTGATCGCGCCATTCCGGCTGTTCTCGCGGTGGGGAACGACGGCGGTGGCAATGTTGATCGCGAGCGGTATCGTCAATGCCGCATCCATTCTGCCGCTCAAGACGATTACCCCGCATAATGCCTATGCCGAGGTCCTGGCGGCCAAGATTGCGCTGGCGCTTTTCATGATCGGGCTGGCGGTGGCGAACCGGCTGCAACTGGTTCCGGCCTTGGGCATCCGGAATGGCCATCTCACGCAGCAACTTGCCTTAAATGTCGCCGCCGAAATTCTTCTGGGCGTGGCTGTAATCGCAATCGTGGGCTATTTGGGCCAGATGGCGCCAAGCTGACGCTGCTCTGGATTAGCGAAATGCGGCAAGCCCCTTCTTCTGCCGCCCCTCGCCGTTGAAATTATCCAGCGCCAGCCAGCGCTCGAAAGCTCCGCGCAAGGCCGGCCATTCGCCATGGAGCACCGAAAACCAGTCCGTATCCCGCGCGCGACCGCGATAGACCATATGCTGGCGGAAGGTGCCTTCGAAGGTGAAACCCAGGCGCAGCGCCGCCGCCCGCGACGGCGCGTTCAACTGATCGCATTTCCATTCATAGCGACGATAGCCCAGCTCGTCGAAAGCGCGCCGCATCATCAGATACATCGCCTCGGTCGCGGCGGGCGTGCGCTGAAGCTCAGGCGCATACAACAAGCCGCCCACCTCGATGGCGCCGGAATTGACATCCATGCGCAGATAACAGGCGATGCCCACCGCGCGCCCCGTCTTGGCGTCGATGATGGTGTGCCACAGAGGATCCTTGCTCGCCTCGGCCGTCTCCAGCCATTGGCTGAGCGCCTTCGCTGTCGCATGCGGGCCCATATAGTCGGGCAGATAAGTCCAGCTCGCTTCCGGCGCGCCGGCGAACGCCTCATAGAGTTCGCCCGCATGGCGGGCGGCATCGAGCGGCACAACCTTGCAGAAGCGGCCTTCCATCGCGGTGCGCGGCGGCGCGGGCCGCGCGGTCCATCCCGCCACCGGCTCGCCGATCTTCTGTCCGAATTTGTTGACGGGCACAGGCCACTCCTTCGCGATGATACGAAGGTCTTACGACGACGGCACCTGATGCGCCACGGCGCGAACGCGCATACCGGCATGCACGCGCGCGGGGGCATTGACCACCAGCCGGTCGCCCGGCTCCAGCCCGGCCGTCACCCGCTCCTGGTCGCCCGTAACCGCACCCACCGTCACGGCGCGCTCGCGCACCATGTCGCGGCGGTCCAGCACCAGCGCCTGCGCATGCCCATCCGCGCCGTCATGCAGCGCCGCCTTGGGCACAAGGATCGCAACGTCCTCGCTGCCGTCGGAATAGACCAGGCTCACTTTCATGCCCGGCCCCAGTGCCAGTTTGGGATTGGGAAAGGTGGCGCGCAGCACGACCTTGCCCTCGATTTTGTCGAAAGCGACATTGGCGAAGGACAGCTTGCCTTCCAGCGGATAAAGCGCGCCGTCTTCGAATTTCAGCTTCACATGCGTGGCGGGTTGGCCCGCGCCTTTGCGCGCAGCTCCCGCCAGTCGGTCCTTCAAGGTGGCCAGCAGGCCCGGCAGCACGCCCACATCGACATAGATGGGATTGATCGCCTCCACCACCGCCAGCGGGCTTTGCTGATAGGCGGTGACCAGCGCGCCCTGGCTGATCTGCGAACGGCCGACATAGCCGGAGATCGGCGCGCGGATCAGCGTGTTGTTGAGATTGAGTTCGGCGTTTTCCAACACCGCCTTCTGTTGCGCCACGATGGTGGCGGCTTGCTTGTAAGCCGCCTGGACGCTGTCATTGTCCTGCTTGGAGATGGCGAACTGCTTATAGAGTTCGGCATAACGTTTGGCCTTGGCTTCGGCCAGCGCCAGCGCGTCCTCAGCGTTCTGCAAAATCGCGCTCGCTCCGTCATAAGCCGCCTGATAGGGCGCGCGGTCGATCTGGAACAGCGGTTGGCCGGCCGCGACCTCGCTTCCTTCCGCGAACAGACGCTCGGTCAATTGCCCGCTCACCTGCGGACGCACATCGGCCACGGCAAAGGCTTCGGTTTTGCCCGCCAGTGTCTCGCCCAGCGGCAGATGGCTTTCGGCCACGGCGATGAATTCGACTTGCGGCAAGGGCGCCGCGGGAGCGCGGGTTTCGCCCCGCCCGCATGCGCAAAGCGCGCAAACGCCCATCAACGCGATCGCAATCCTCTGTTTCAACAAAGCCCCCGAGCGATGTTTCAAACGATCAGCGACGTATAACCAAGGCGGCCTGGCCGATCCATGGCCTCTTGGCGCTTGTCCGCCATGGCGGGTTCATGCCGGGTAAACCGGGTTGCTGCAATCCGGCGTAACGCATGGCGGCCGCGCGAGGCACGGGCGGGCGCATTACATTTGCTTAAAACCGGCTATTTGGCTGGTGCGTCGTGTGGAACCAGCACGCTTTCGGTGGGCGCCTTGGGCCCGCCCGCACGCAGCTTGGCGATATAGGCGAGCTCGTTCAGGGCGCGTGGATTGTTGGGCTCGTCATTGAGCGAGGCCTTATAGGCCGCTTCGGCATCGTCCAGCCTGTCCATCTCGGTCAGGACAAAGCCCTCGCCCCGTTCCAGCCGGGCGCGGTCGCGCGGTTGAATGCCCTTGAGATTGAGCCCGCCCTGATAGGTGGCCAGCGCCTGGTCGAATTTCTTTTCGCTTCCCAGCGCGAAGCCTTTCTCGCCCAGGATCTCGGCGGCATGCGCGCCCATCCCTTCCTTGGGATAGGGCGACAGCCTCAGGCCCTGGTCCAGCGCGCGGATGCCGTCATCCTGGCGGTCCATCTCGTTGTAATAAGTGCCCAGCTCCAGCGCGATCATGGTGTAGACATTGGGCTGCACCATGACCGGCATATGCGCCGGGTCCTTGGGATCGCCGATAGCGCCCTTCAGCGTCACGGCCAGTGTTTCGGTAGGCCCGTCGGCCATGACATAGCGCCGCCCATCCACCACCACGCCATCGGGGAAATATTGTGCGCCCCGCGCCAGCGCCGCTTCGAAATCCGTCGCATGACTGGCGAGCGCGCGGATCGACGCTTTCTGCAGATCGGGCTGCGCCGCCAGGAACATTTTCACATCCTGGTCCCAGGGCAGCGGCGGCCTGGAAGCGGCGGCGGGCGGTGCTGGCGGCGGCGCAGGCTGGGCCAAAACCGGCGCGGCCAACAGCACCAACAGCGGCACGAAAAGCGATCCCGCAATCTTGCGTGTCATGCTGCAACCCCAGCCCGCCCCTTGAGGTCTTTATACGCCGCCGCAGGCGCCATGACGATGCACGCGGTTGTGATGTTTTAGCACGCGCAACAACTATTGTTGTTGAATACAATAATCCCTGTTGTAGGGTCGTTCCCGCACCTCTGGTGCCGCCTGCCGCTTGAGGGCCGGGTCTGTCCCCCCAACCCGCCAGGCTCTCGCGGCAGGCGTTAGCCGGATGAAGGAGAGACGACGGCATGGATTTTACCCGCGCGGCCTATGAACGGAATTTGCTTTCCACCTTCGCACGGCTGGCGGGCAAGCGCGCCCCCGGCGTCTCCGACGACGATCGCGACCGCGAATATCGGGCGCAGGAGATTTTCTATGCCGCGCTCGCCCGCTTTGAAGGTGCGGTGAAAGAGGCCCATCCCCTGACCGCGCTGCGCGCCGATGCGCTGACCGATCTTCTGGCGGCGCTCGCGGATGGCACGCCCGACCGCGCCCGCTGGACCCATGCCATCACGGAGGCCATTCACGGTGAGTAATATCGAACATCTCGACCGCATGCGGCGCACGACGCGTCCCGGCTCTCTGGCCGATCACGATCCGCGCGATTTCCGCTATTCGCGAACACAGCGCGACGCCGGCATCGAGCATCTGGAATGGGAAGATCGCATCAAGCCGATCCGGCCGATCTGGCTCTTCGCCATGGCCGGCGCGTGCTGGATTGTGTTGGGAACGGGCATTGCATGGATGGCGGCGATGTTCAGCGGGTGAACCGCGAAAGATGCGGGAGCTTGGCGTCGCCGCGCAACCATATCGGCGCAGCCGGGTTTTCAGCCCATGGGAGAAAGCCCCAAAGCGCATCATCTGCGCCAATTGCTGAGGATCGCGCAACAGCTTCGCCGTTCCGCCGACGGAACCGAGGACGTTTTTTACGTCGGCCTCTTCATCCGCACCGCCGAAGCCGTGGAAATCCGCGCCACCGAGATCGCCAACGCGCCGGGTGATGGGCTGGATTCCAGCGAAGCGGAATGCATGGGCGAAGCCGCCGCGCCCAAATGGGTGAATTTGCTGATTTGAGGGAGCTTGCGTCGTTCGTCGCGCGTGTAATCTTCCCCACCCGCCGCACGCTGGCGCTACGGACCGCCGCACCGCTCAGTAGCCAGGGATCGGTCCCGGCGTGTCGAACTCCGCATCGTTGCCCACCGTTTTGGTGATCTCGATGGGCATCTCCTGGCCATCGGCCAGGCGCAGCGACAGATCGGATAGCGCCGCCGCCTTCACGAACAATCCCGGCTCGCCCGCCAGAAAGCCGGTGCCGACCGCACCGCCCTCGGCGTCATAGACATTATATTCGTAGCCGACCGCGCCCAAATCGCTGCCGCCCTGAACCAACTGTCCCTTGCCACTGAAGCTGCCCAACAAGTCCATGGCCGATCCCTTTCGCCCACCTTGCCCCGCGCATGATGCGATGCATTGGGCACCAAGACCTTAATGGCGTCCCGTCGCAGTCTTGGGCGCCGACTTACAGTTAACCGCCCGTTTGTGAAATCCTCATAATGCCACCCGAACCTGTCATTCCCTGGGCTTGGGGAGAGCAATTCAACTCGCGGACCTTGCGCCCACGCGCAGGGACAATGGCGAAAGCCGGCGAGACGCGCCGGCGCGATCAATCCCGACCAGATCGCCAGCCGCTATCTCTGCGCGCCGCAGCCATCATCGGGGTAATGGCCAGAGTGCGTTCTCGCTGTTCATCGCCGCTTTGTTCGACACGGTCTGGCATCTGGTGGTGCAGCAATCTTGGCTAGCCTCCATTTTTCTCCATCGCTGTGTTCGTGACGGGCTTCATGGTGGCGGGCGTTTTGATGGCGCAAACCAGCATCGGCTTCCATCCGTTTCTGGGCGGCGTCGTCTTCGCTACCTTAGCCATCATCGCCAGCTCGGCGATCGGCTGGCTCCTCAAGGAAGTGATGCTGGGCGCGCTTTATCTGCTCCAGGGCATCTTCGCGCTGGCGGGGCTTTGGATCGGCGCCACCGGGCCCATCGCCGTCGGTGTGCGCTATGTCAGCATGCTGTTCGAGACCATGCTGCATGTCGGCGTCGAGAGCGCGCATTCGAACTAGGGCATGGTAGCGGCGAACCCATTCGAGAAACGGCGAGCTTCACGCCGCCGTGAACTTCACGCTTAAGTGCGATGCTTTTCGCCGGGGATGGCCCCACCCTGCCGGCCTTCGGGATCGACAGAACCGCCGGGCTTGCGGTTGCTCTGGCCGTCGGCGCCGGGATCGGTCTGACGGTGCGGGCCTGCATGCGGCGCCGGCGAAGCGAAAGCGCCATGCGGGTTCTTCATCTCCGTGTCACCTATGGCGACGCCCGCGCCACGCGGATTGACGGCCTCGGGACCCGCTGTCGCCTGTTTGAGCTGACGCTCGGCTTCGGCTTGTTCCTCAGCATATTTTGAATCGATGCCGGTGGCGTCGGCATACTCGTTCCAAGGCCCGGTATGCCTCGGCGCGGCGGGTGCCTTGCTTTTCGTCTTGTCGCGCGTCATGGCTGCGGTGTGCTGCTGTTGGGCGTCATAGTCGGCGCCGTGCCGCCGGAAGATGGCTGCGCGCCATTGACGCCGGGACGGCGCGGCACGGGGCCGCCCAGCCGGTGGGGACGCTCCGTCTGCATGGCCGCGCCAGTAGCTGCTCCAGTGGCCGCTCCCCCGGCATCGGCGCCGGGCGTGGTTGGAACCGTGCCATTGGCTGTTCCGGTGATGGTGCCGGTCGTCGTCGGCGTGTTGCTGCCTGCCGCGCCATTCACGCCTATCGCGCCGCTCGCGGTTCCAGGCGTTGCGCCGGTACTGCCGGTGGCGCCTCCCGATACGCCGCCGCTCTGCTGCGCCAAGGCCACGCTCGCGCCGAACAAGAGCGGAATGAGGATGATTGCCAGTATGCGCATCTGCCGAAATTTCCTTCCCTGTTGGAAAGAGAACGGCTCGCGGCGGCGAATGTGCCCGCCGCGAAACATTTCCGCGCTTCAACTTTTGTTAAGTCAACCGATATGCGTTGCCGTCCAAAGCAGGGCGAGAAACAGCAGCGCCAGGAAACCCGCCGCCACCCATGAGGCCGAACGCGAACGGCCCCCGACGCGATGCCATAAAGAATCGTGTCGCGGGCGCGCCGTCATCTCACCTATTGGGGTTGCTGGCCGCCAGGCATGGAGCCCGATTGCGAGCCGCTATTGGCGCTGCCCGCCAGCGGCAAGGCGCCGCCCGCCGTCGAAGGCGCGGTGGCGGCAGAATTGGCCTCGGGCGATGTGGCGGTGGTGAGCGGGCCACTGCCCGGCGCGGTGTAAGGATTGGCCCCCGCCGTATCCATCTGATGCACGCCATTGGCGGGATCGTGCAATCCGCTCATGCGCGCGGCGTTCTGGGCATGGCCGGTCTGATTGTCGAAGCCTGGATTCATTTGCGCGACGGCTGCGCCGGATGCGAGCACAAAGGGAAGCGTGAAAAGGGCGAGTTTTCGCATAGGTCCTCCTTGCCTGGATGGAAAGAAAACGGCGTTGGCGGCGTAGCGTGCCGCGCACGAAGCAATTCTATCAGATGTTCCCCTTCCTGGAACAGGGAAGGAGCATGAAAAACCGGCCCGGGAAACGGGGCGAGGTTCCACCGACACAATTCGGCCCGCATCGCTTCACATCCCGTTCAGGCTGCGACCATCAGGGTTGCCCGCGTATGAGCCGAAAATGGAGCGCCACATGACCATCACTCTCAAGAAACTTGGTACCCTCAAGAAACTTGCCGGAACAGCGATCATGCTTGCCGGAATTTCGCTTGTCGGGCTCGGCACGACAAGCGCACCGGCCGCAGCACGCACCGTATGCGACTGGCGCGGCACCGATTGCCACTATGTGCCGAACTATTATGGCGGCATTTACGGCCGTTATGACCGCGACTGGCGTCACGATTGGCGTGACCGCCGCGACTGGGAGCGGCGCGAGGCCTGGCGCCACCGCTATTACGACCGGCCCTATTATTATGACCGGCGTTACGGATCGGGCGGCAGCGTCTGGTTCGACTTCTAGTCGTCAAGACCGGGCGGCGGCCCATCGCCGCCCGGTCGTCCTTAGTCGACGGGCGTAGTCACCTGGGTATAGACCACTATCCAGCGTCCGTTGCGATGCTCGAAAATGTCGGCGTAACGGAATCGGTCCGAGAGCGCCTTGCCATCCTGGGTGCCTTTGACGCGCGCATCGCCGCTGGCGATCCCGCCGCCAGCACCCAGATGCATGACGCGATGATCGGCGATCACGAAGGGATCGAGCGTCTCGCCTTGTGTGGTGGTGGCTTCGATGAATTCCTTCCGCCCCAAAAGTTTTCCCTTGCGGGTGACATATTGGAAGTCGGGCGCCAGAAAGGCTTCGATGGCGGCGCGGTCGTGATGCAGCTGCGCGTCGTCGAAGCTCTTGGACGCTTCCTCCAAGGATCCGGTCTGAAGTGCGGCGCTTGCCAGCGCCATAATGGCAAAGAACATGAGGCCCTCCCACGGTTCGAGACTGCCCGCGGTGTGACGCGGTTTGACGGGCATCGCAAACGGATTCTCGACGATCGGCAGTCGGGCGTCTGCGAAATGCGGGGAAAGAGAAGTTCCCAGCGTCCCTCTGTGGGACTCTTTTGCATGCCGCAGCGCACATCGCGCCCCATTCCTGCCGCAATGAATTGGCGTGTCGCAAAGCGGGATCGGTGCGCCACAAATCCGCCAGAAATCGCTGCCGCGCGCTGATACAAAACAAAAATACTTTCTCGCAGGCGATCTCTCCGGTGGCGGCGTGTGTTTCCGAGTCCTACGGTCCGATTCCGAATTGCTTCCGCCGTTTCTGAAATCGCATTTCGCACAAGAAGGAGGGACTATGTCGCGCTCAACAAAACTCCTCGCTGGCCTCGCATTTGCGGCCACGCTTGGCGCCGCCATTCCAGCGTCCGCCGCCACGATCATCCAGGACGGCAATTTCGACGTTCCGCCTGCCGTCAATCCATTCCTCACCCAATTTGGCGGCGCCACCTTCGGCGGCGTGACCAACAATGTCTGGCAGGTGCTCGGCCACAGCGTGGACGTGGTGGGCAATTACTGGAGCGCGCCTGTTGCCGGCGGCGGCAGCGTCGATTTGGATGGTGAAATGGCCGGCGGCCTCAGCCAGGCTTTCACCACCGCTGCGGGAGAATACAAGCTCTCCTTCTATCTCTCCGGCAATCCGGATGGCGGACCCTCCACCAAATCGGTGGCGGTCAGCGTGGGCAATGTCTCCAGCCAGCTCTTCACCTATGACGTGACCGGCGCAAACAGCCACTCCAACATGGATTACGTGCTGGAGACGCTGATCTTCACCAGCACGGGCGGCGGTGACATCCTGACCTTCCTCAGCCAGGACGCGCTGGACAATTCCTTCGGCGCGGTGATCGGCGGCATCTCGATTTCGAGTGTGCCCGAACCGGCCACCTGGATGATGCTGATACTGGGCTTCGGCTTGACGGGGAGCTTGCTGCGCCTCGGCCGTACGCGCAGACCCGCACTTCTCGCCTAGTCTGACGAAAACGCGACGCGCAATGGCGCGTGTTGGTCGAGACTTTCTTCCCGTAAGGCCGATAAGCGAAAGCTCCGGGGGAGCTTTCGCCGGCGGAACGCAAAGCCATTAGCGGGGGAAGATGTCTGCTAGGCCGCTTGCGGCCGTGGCAGACAGATGGGGGCAAAAAGCCGCTATCGACTCTTTTCTTCTAATTCCATCTCTTGCCCACGCCGCTGCATGTCCTTGCCGATGTCGGTCATGGCCTGGCCCCGCGTCACAAGCTCGCCGCTGCAACGCTGTGCTTCCGCCGCGAGCGTGGCACCGCGCAAAGCCGCCACCTCCGCGATCATGCGATCCTCCAGCATGTCGGGCGGGATCGACGCGTCCACCCGGCCCATCCAGTAGAAGCTCGCCGTCAGGCCGGCGGCGCGGACGGCCGGAGCATCCGCGCCCGCCATCTGCAACGCCACCACCAGGCAGCGCACATCATTTTCCGCCTGATCCGCCGCCACCGGCCGCGCCATCAGGACCAGTGTCGCCGCCACGCCCATCAAAGCCCATATCCGCATTTCCGCTCCCGTTTCTGTCTTGGCCATGACCCGCCTCCCCTGCGCATGCGAAGCATGCTGGCGGGGGAGGTGCCCGTGAGCCACGCTTATTGCGCGACGGCGCAAGCCAGCGCGCAAAAGTAAGCTGCGAAGGGCGGAGGGGGTTGATAGCTCCTAACTTGATGCACTGCTTTCTATAGCATGGACGGCCGGCCGATTTGGCAGGCGCCGAGAATCACCTCTAGAATCCGGCGATGAACAAAAGAATGCCGCGCCCATGAACGCCCATATGGCGGATCGTTTCATGCTGGGCGAAATGTTCGAAAGCGGCGACGGCGAAGCGCGCCGCGCCGCTATCGTGATCAATCTTCTGGACGACGAAGGCCGCTATGGCGAACTGGTCGAGGTGCCGTCGAGCGAGCGCTTCGCCATCAGCCGCCGCGCGCTGGCACAGGATTGGCGGCCCATCGGTGCGGACGGCCCTTTCCATGTGGAGCAACATGCCAGAAGCGGACTTGCCTGGCAGGCGGAGGTCCCCAGCATCGAATTCGTGATCGCCATCGCCAAATGCGCGCTCCACCGCAAACAGGGCGAGATCATCCGTTTCCGCACGCGCGACTATGTCTCGCCCCAGGATCTGGGCCGGCTGCGCTTCCTGAACGCGGTGCGCCTCCTGGATTAGTTCCTGGAACGAGCGGCGAACTGGCGAGTTAGTGCCTTTATGACCCGCTGCCAGGCGAAGCGCCCCAATTAGGAGGACGTGATGCGCCAGATGATCACCCGCATCTATAGCCATTATGCATCCGCCGATCAGGCGATCCGCAATCTGCGCGCCGCAGGCCTTCCGGGCTCGGCCATCAGCATCCTGGCCAGCGACAGCCAAGGCTGGCACGAGCCCGGCGGCGCCAATGTCGATCCCCGCCATGACAGAGACCGCGACGGCCGCGACGACCGTGCCCAGGGCGCGCTCACCGGCGGCACCATCGGCGTGGTGGGAGGCGCGGCATTGGGATTGGCGCTGGGCTTCGGCGTCATCGCCATGCCCGGCGTGGACAGAGTGATCGCCGCGGCCTGGTACGCGCCCATCTTTATCGGCGCGGTGCTCTTGGGCACGCTGGGCGGGCTTATCGGCGCCTTGGTCGAAAGCCGCGTCAGCCGGGAGAACGCAACGCTCTACACCGAAGCGCTGCGGCGCGGCGGCGCGCTGGTGACGGCGCGGGTGAAAAAGAATGAAGTCGAGATCTATTCGGTCATCATGGACACGTCCGCCGTCGATGCCGAGCAGCGCGTCGTGGATCCTTTGGTCGCGAACGATCCCACCCTTTCCGGCATCTCGCCCGGCGAGATACGGGCCAGGCGTGGCGGCGACTACGACCTCGGCAAGACAGGGTAAGCGCGCTTAATTTTGCGCTTGCTGCACCGCGCGGCGGAAGGCGATGGGATCGTCGATCATGGTGAAAGGCTCATGCGTGCCGCCCGTGCCCGACACGGTGATGCTGCCGTAATTCAAAAGCCGGCCCAGAATATCCTGCTTTACTTCCACGGATTCCACTTTCGACAACGCGATTTCGATACTGCTGCGGGTGATAAGCCCGGTCTTGGCGACCACGCGCGCGCTGGTGACGGCGAATTCGCTGGTCGCCTGGCGGATGAAGGCGCCCGCGCCGGCCAAGACGCCCGCCAAGACCAGGATCAAACCCGGCACGCCGCCGCCAGACAACGCCCAGGCGGCGCCGAAACCCATCATCATCACCGGCGCGAGATAGACCACCCAGCTGACGCCGCCGCGATAAACGACGCGTTCATCCGCACCAAGACTGGCATCGACATAGGTCGCCATGGCGCCCCCCGAAAGACTGGTCCGGCCCGAACCTGGCACGCCAATGTTTAAGGAGGCCTGCCGGAGACTGATTCACCACAACTTAACCCTGTTTTTCGCGGTAAAGCAGGGTTTTGACGAGCAATTGAACAAGGGCCGGCCATTCGCCATGGCCGTGCCATCCCTCAAGCCAAAGTCCGACCTAGAGCCAGTGATCGACGCCTTTGTGACCCGAACAGGCGCCCGTGTGGTTTTTGGCCGAAGTGTAGGTGCCGTCCTTGCAGACGCCGGTCGCGCCGGCCGGCTTGGCGGCCATTGCGGGCCCTTTCATGGATGCGGACGATGCCGTGGCAGCTGGCTTGGCCGTCATGGCGGCGGGCGCGGCGGTGGCGGGTGCGGCGGCGGCGGTCTTTGGCCCGCCAGCTTTCATGCAATCGCTGGAATAGGCTTTGTAGGTGGTCTTGGCCTTGTCGGCGGCGGACATGGCTTGCCAGGCCGCGGCGCAGGACTTCATGGCGTCATTGCCCGCGTTTTTGGCGGCGAATGCGGGAACCGCAAGAACAGAAAGAGCGATGGTGGCAGCAATCAAGCTACGCATGATGGTCTCCAGACTGGATTGCGCCCCAATGCTGCTCCCGGCCGGCGCCGCTGACAAATGGAATCTGAGGGCGAAAATGACCCATTTGAAGCAGACTCCAATCCGTCATGCGCGCCTGCTAAACTTTGCTTTGCGAGGCTTTTGCAAAGGAGTGGCGCCATGAGCCTGTTCGACATGATGGAAAGCAAATGCGAGGAAATGGCGGGCCGCTATGGCATACCGGCCGAGCAGGTGCGCGCGCTTTCGGCCACGCTCCAATCCAAGATGGGTGACGGCGCGGGACATATGGAGGCCCTGGAAGCCACGGCGCGCGAGCATGGCCTGCCGCTCGATCAGGTGCAGGCCTTGATCGATCATTGTGGCGGCAACGACGCCTTGATGGGGGCTGCCACGAATTTCGCGGGTGGCCTGTTCAAGAAGAATTGAGCGCCGAGCCAAAATAGGACGCGCATCACTCTCGCGCAAATTCCATCAATTGCGGTCGCAATTGTAATGGCGGGCTTTACGGGCCGGTAAAGCGGGCCCTCGATACTCGCCGCGCCGGAGCCTAGCTCTCGTGACTCTATCTGGTTTCGGCAGAGGGCTGGATTGAAACACCCTATCCAGCCCTTTCTTTTTTGGTGCCTGCCTTGCACTCGCGGCGTTGGCTTAGCTTTTCTTGGCGAGCGAAAGCGAGCCTAGAAAAGCTTGCCCCTCTTCGAGCGCCTTTGGCGGCCGGGGCTTACCTATCGAGATTTTTGGAGCGCGCTTCCGGCGACCAGGCTTCGTCGGTCCAGGTGCGGCCTTGCTTCTTCTCGATCGCGCGAATGGCGGCCCATACGGCATAGAGCACGCCCGCCAGAGCCGGCAGCATCCAACCCGTCAGACCCAGGCCGATCAGATATGGCGTTGGGTTCTTGCCCGCCAGCCAGTTGATGCCGGCCAAAAGCAGAAAGCCGCCCATCCAGACGACGAAGAACATCTTCATCATCTTGATGGCCTCGCGACGGAAGCGATAACCCCGGATCAGTCTCACACGTCACTCCTTGGCGAGCCATTGGACGGCATAAAGGTTGAGAGACGGTCAAAGCCCAAAAAATCCGGAATTCCCCAGGAAAACAACGGCTTCGCCCGCCGACCCACCAGGCAGGGGCCGCGCTTGAGCGGCGGGTCCGGGTGGCGCATGCTGGTCCCGAAGGCCGGGGGAGCCTCATGATGCGCCACGCTTTAACATTGTCGCTTTCGCTTCTTCTCTCCGCGCTGCCGCTTGCGGCGAATGCCCAGCCGAAGCCGCCGCCGCAAGCTGCATCGCCGCCCGCGCCGCCCATCACCAAGCCCAGCTTCGACTGCAGCAAGGCGAAGGCGAGAGCGCTTCTGATCGTGTGCGGTGACGACGCGCTGGCGAAACTGGACCTTCAGGAAGATGCGCTGCTGCGCCGCGCCGTGTCCCGCGCCGAGCAGCGCGATGCGGTCAATGCCGAACAGGATATGTGGCTGAGTGAGCGCAATGCCTGTGCCAGCGCGGCTTGCCTGGCGCGGGCCTATTATAACCGCATCGCCGATCTGCACCGCTGGACCAACTGAAGTTTCGTTGGCCGCCCGGGCGCAGTTGCCTAGGTCCGAGCGAAGCGAAGGGCACGTCCCGCTTCGCACTTTTGCTGGCGGCGGCTTATTGTTTGCCGCGCGGCCGGACGGAGTTGCCTAGCGGCAGCGTCGTGGCAACCGCAAGAACACTTTTCCTGGCCACGCGGATTAACCGCAAATCGGCTCCAAACCCGCGCCGTCCTGTTACGGGACGTGCCAAAACGCACTTGGCACGGGCGATGCACCATACGTGAAAGCAACACAGGGCATGCCGTCATGGGACAGCATCTTGAGGATGAAGAGGGAACTTTGGAGCGCAGCTCCCATCCTGATACGGATGTGACGTTGTTTCTGCGCGTCGAAACCGGCAGCGGCCCGCGCACCATCGTCGCCTCGGGCTTGCCGCTCAGCGCGGCGTCCGCGATCGCCGAGGCGCTGACCGAAGCCGGCCATTACGCCCAATATGTCGACCAGCGCCCGCAAACACCCATGCGCGAAAGGGTGGCGCGGCGCAAATATGAAGAGGGTTTCGGCCCTCTGGTAGGCCCACAGGCCCGCTCGCTCTAAAGGCGCGGGGTCTCGATCATGGCTTGGGCGTGCGCGAGAAATGCACGGCGATGAAACCGCCTTCAAGCCGCGCATAAGTCACTTCCGTCACCGGGCCGCGCCAGGCGCCATATTCGGAATAGCCATGCGAAGGACCGGTGCTGAAGCCGCCGGGCTCGCCGCCATATTGCCGGCCAAGCACGGATTTGATGCGCACCCCGCAGCGCTCGAGCCGAACCGTGCCCACACTGTCGAGCTCGACTTCGCTCAACGCGCCGCGCTCGAAATTCAAGCGCGCGGTAAAGATGCAGCCCGCCAGAGGAAAATTGGCAAGCGACAGGCTGTTCCAGGGCTCGCCCTGCTCCGGCGGCGTGCCTTCCAGCGCCGGATAGCGCTGGACCGCCTCGCGCGCGTTCATCCCCCATTGCAGTTTCTCCAGCCCGAAGGCCAACGCGTCCGGTGACGTGACCGTCTCAGGCGCGTGCGTTTGTCCCGAGAGAGCAGCCAGTAGGATCAGGCGCGCGAGCATGGCGCTACCGCACGATCACGCGGGCGGGCCGTCCCGCCTGAACCGGCGGCCGTTCATTCGGCAAACGATGGCCTTTCTCATGCCAGCGACAGACATTGGGTGCGTCTGTGGCGAAACATTGCCCGGTGAGCCAAGCGTTCAGCATCGAGCCGGGCGAGGTGTAGGCGGCATAAAGGCCCACCAGCGCGACCAGGGCCACGGTGAAGAACAGACGCGTTTGCGACATGAGCGGTTCCAGGAAAAGTTTGAAGCGGTTGCCACGACGCTGCCGCTAAGCAACCCCATATGGAACCGCGATAATCAAATAATCCGATCCTAGCGCGCCGCGCGCAAAAGCGCGAATTGCGGCGTGCGCGCCACCACTTCCACGCCTCTCGGGTAAGGCCCGCCCAACAAACCGGCATTGCACACCAGCACATGATCGAAGCCGCGTGCGAAAGCGCGGCGGATCATGCCGTCATAATCCTGCGTCCTGGGATCTAATACCGGCTGCACCCGCCCCTCGCCCACCGCCTGGCGCAGCCGGCCGGTCATGGCCAAGGGCTGTTGTTTCTCGTCGGCGAACAACGGCGCGGCCTGGCCATAAAGCGCCACCAACAGCGGGCCATACATTTCGCAGCGGGGCACATTGGTTTCATGGCGGCCATTGCCCACCATCACGGTCTGGGTGAGGCTGCCTTGCGGCAGTTCGGCCGCGATGGCGCGGAATTCCTGATACGTCTGGGCATAGGGAAGCCAGCCGACAGCGATAGCGCAAAGACGTAACCCCACGATTGCGATCAGGAGCAGCGCCAGACCGCGGCCGATCCCATTCCAGCTCTTTTCCCCCGGGGTCAGCGCGGCCAGAAAACAGAGTGCGGCGAAGAGCGGCACGCGGTCGGCAATATAACCCACGCCGAACAAGGTCGGCAGCGGCAGAAGCGCCAGCACCAGCACCACCGCCACCAGCCGCCAGGCGGGCGCGGCCAGCTTGAGCCGCCGCGTGAAAAGAAGAAACCCGACCGCGCCGGCCTGCACAGCCAGCGTGACAAAATCCAGGAGACGATACGGGCTCTCTTCCACCCGCAGCACCGTCTTCAGATGATAAGTCAGTGCGCGCGACAGCCGCTCGAAAAAAGGCGGCGGCGTGTTGTCGGCCAAGGCGGAGACTTCGCCGCCTGCCGCCAGGCCGAATTTCCAAAACAGGAAATAGATCACTGGCAACACCGCCTGCGCCGACACCAGCAATAGCCGGCGCATCAACAGCCGCGGCGAACGCTGACCGCTTTCCAGGAAAAAACCCACCTCCAGCAGCGCCACCAGCACGCCATAGAGCATGAAGGCGATGCCGTGGCAGAAGAAGATCAGCAGCGACCAGACAGAAGAGCCGATCACCACTCGCGTCACATCGGCGCGATGCTTGAGCCACCAGCCCGCCGCCCAGAAGGCCAGGCCAAGGCCCAGCAGGAAATTGGCGAAGCCCCAATTCAAGACATAGGAATAAAGCAAGGGCAGCAGCAGCACAGCCACCAGCAGCGAAGAACGGCCCGTGAGCCGGCGGTGAAAATAAAGCGCGCCGGCATAAAGATTGGCGAGCAGCAGCACGGCGATGACATGGCCCGCGGCCAAGGGCGGCAGAAATACCAGCAGCGGCGTTCCCACCACATCCACGCCCACATCGGGCAGAAGCGCCCAATGCGCCACATAATGGGATTGCAGCGTGGCGCTTTCGGAGAGATGCGCCAACACGAAGAAGCGCGCCAGGTGATTGTAGAAGTCGATCAGCGGCAGAACCGGCGCCGCCAAGAGCGGCAACATGGCGATCGCGAACATTCCCGCCATCAAGAGCGGCGGATCGATTAGGCGCTCAGCATCGGCAGGGGTTGCGGCGCGCGCTTCAGCCATTCTCTGCCCGGTTCGGGTTCCCGTTGGTCCGCTTTAGCGTGAGCCGCAGGGTCCAATCAAGCGCCGATCAAGCACGCGATCAAACATCAGATTCTTGTATCAGAATGTCACGCCTGGATCGCACCCGGTCTTGAAGATAATTGCTCAGTCTTACGGTTCCATCGCAAGCCGCGAAGATCAGCAGCGAAGAAACCAGATAGCGATAGCGCAAGGTGGGCTGCACCACGATATAGGGCAGCGACGCCGTCAATGTGACGATCAGAACGTAAGCATAAGCGCGCTTCTTCCATGCCATCGCGGCCAGGCTGGCCAGGCCCGCCAAAGTGATGAGCCAGACCAGAAGCTGGCGCAATTCCGGGAGGTGCGCCTCCATAGTGAAGGTGGTCCAGAACCATCCGGGCGGCAGGAAGAATTCCACCAGATGGCGGCTGCTCAAGCGCAGAAAGTCTCCCGGATGCTGCGCGATCCATCTTTGGGCTTCTCGGCCAAGGTCATGATAATAGGAAAGCTCGCCGCCCGATTGCTGCATCCGCTCAGCGCCCTCGCCCAAAGCGTGCGGATGGATCGCGGCCTGTCGCGCCCTGTAGGCGGCGGCCGGATCGGCGGGATCGAGCGCGCCGGAATAGTTGGAGAGGGCCAACTCCAATCCGAAATTGTCGCGCAGCAGGACCGGCTCACCCAACGCGCTGAGATTGCGCTGGGCCCAAAAGCCGCTCAAGAGACCCGCCACAAGCACAAAGGCCAGCGGCGCGCGCCACCATTGCCGGAACGGCAGGCACAGAAACGAAAACACGCCGATGGCGATTGCGCCGGCCAGGCCCGCGGGCGGGCTCACGATGAAAAGAAATCCCGCCAGCGTGCCGGTGACAATCAGGGATCGCGGCGCCGGCTTGTCGTCGCCATCCGCCCGGACCAGGCGCAGCAACAGCCACACCAGCAACACCGTCGCCAGATTGACTTCCCAGCTCCTGCCATCGCGCACTTCCAATCCGAATTGCAGCGGCACCAGCGCGGCGAAAAGAACCGCGCCCACCCGCGCCAGGGGCGGGGCGCCGAGCGCCACGCTCAAGCGCCAGCACAGCCATAGCGACAGCATCACCAACCCCGCCGCCCACATGGACAGCATGAATTCGGCGATCCGCGTGTCGATGCCGAAAAGACGATAGGCGAGCGCCGAGGGCAAAGGCGTCAGCATGCCCACATGCGCGCTCGGCCCGCTGCCATCGGCGTTGGGATCGGCGAAACGGCCGAAGCGCACCAGCGACAAAGCGATATTGTGGCTTTCGCCATTGATCGGCTTCAGCCCTTCGCCCAGGAATGTCCAGGCCAGCCGCGCGACAAATCCCGCGATCAGATACGCGATCACGATCCTGGTCTCACCGGAAGACGGTTTGGTTCGCCAAGACGCCATTCAACTTCGTCCTCAATCGCGCCGAACTTCACCTCCGGCGCGTCGGCCGCAGCGGACGTCTTGCCGGAACATGATCAATTTGTGACGCCCGCCTTCATGCGCATCAGCAGGAAGCGCTGTGTGCGCGCGAGCACTGAAAACCCGGCCGGCGGCGGACCCGCCAGAAGCTGGGCATTGCAGAGCAAAAGATAATCGAACCCGGCGGACCGGGCCGCCATCATATAAGCCCTGCCATCGCCGATCCGTTCCTCGGCCGCAGCCGCATCCTGCTCCAGGCGCGCGACATTCTGCTGCAGCTGTCCCGCGAGCAGCACGGGATGCTGGCCTTTGAAAGCGAAAAGCGGGCCGATCTGGCGATATTGGGCGATCAGAAGCCCGCCATACATCTCGCAGCGGGGAATCTCGGTTTCATGGCGGCCCGCGCCCAACGCCAAGTTGAGCGTGAAAGCGCCGGGCGGAAGGTGCGCCGCCACGCTTTGGAACTGGCGGTAATCCTCACCATAGCCACGCCATTGCACCGCTGTCGCGCCGATACGCGCCAGCATGACAGCGGCCAGAAGCGTGCAAGCCAGACGCTCCCGGCCAGACCAGACTTCTTGCGAGACTTGCAGCGCGCCCAAAAGCAACAGCGCGGCGAATAGCGGCATGCGGTCGGCGATGTAATTCACCCCGAACATCATGGTGGGCACGAAGACGATCATCAGCAGCCCCGCCGCCACAAGCAGCCATGCGGTCCGCGTCAGCGCCGCTCTGCGCCGCCAGAACAGGAACCCGATCGCCGCGAGCTGCAACAGGAATGTCAGGATGTCGAACCAATAGGCCGGCCCCTCCTCCACCCGCAAAATGGTCTGAAGCCGCCGAAGGCCGATATGACCCGGGCGCGGCGTCAAATTGTGGAGATAGCTGGCGGCCCCAAAGCCGGAATGATGCACGATCGCCGCCTCGCCGGAGCGGCTCTGCTCCCAGGCCACGAACAAGAGAACCGGCACCACGGCCTGAAGCAACAGCAGCGACAACCGCATCAGAAGATCGCGCGCCTGACGCGGCCTGGCCCGCAGGAAGAAGCCGATCTCCAGCAACCCCAGCATGATGCCGTAAAGCGCGAACGCCATGGCGTGGCAGAGGAAGATCAGAAACGCGAAAATGATCGCGACCGGCGTGGCCTTGATGGGATGGGCGCGATTGGCGACCCACCAGCCCGCCGCCCAGAACGCCGCGCCCTCAGCCAGGATGTAATTGGAGAAGCCCCAATTGAAGACATAACTATAGAGCAGCGGCACCATCAGCAGCGCCACCAAGGGCTGGGGCCGCCCCGTCAGCGCACGGTTGAAATAAAGCACGCCGCTAAAAAGCACCGCCATCACCAGGACGGCGAGCAGATGCGCCGCAGGCAAAGGTGGCAGCACCGCCAAGAGCGGCGTGGCGACCACATCAAGCCCGATGTCGGGCAGAAGCGCCCAATGCGCCTTGAAATTCGCCGCCAACAGCGGATCGCTGGTCAGGTGCGACAGCACATAAAAGCGCGCCACGTGATTATAGTGATCGATCAAGGGCAGAACCGGCGTCGCCAGAAGCGGCACCAACGCCACCAAAAACAATCCCGCCGCGCCAAGATAAGGCCGCCGGCCCAGAAGCGCGGCAAAGGCAGTCAAGACCGGCGGCACGCGAACAAACGTCGCTTCGCCGGATTGACGTCTCAAGTCACGCGCGGGGGCATGCATCATGGAGAGCGCTTTTCAGATCGCTCGACGTCTGCTCACGGCGATGCCCCGCATGGCGTCCAGCGTGAAGGACCGCTTCTCGCTCATGAAATCCCCTGAAATCCTCGGGCGCCGGCAAGCCGGCAAAAATGCGCAAATAAAAAGAAGATGCCGGCCAAGACCCCCGGCCGGCATATGAACTGTGCCAGATTAAAACATTTCCATGCCCCGGCTTGAAGCACCTTACGGTGTTAACATGGGGTTTCCGCTGGGACGGCTTATGCGTGAAAAGCAAGGCTGGACACGCACTTGGCGGTTCCAAGAGCCTTGGCTAAGCTCAGGAACCCTTCGAAAGGATTCCCCCATGCGCGCCATCCTAAGGACAGCCGCCTTGCTTGGCCTCATCGCCGCCACCGCCCAGGCCGCGGAGACGCCCAAGCCGCCGCTGCCCATGCGTGAGGCGCAGACGCCCAACGCGGTGATCTTCGATCCCCATCCCGACAAGGCGCATCCCGCCGGCATGGTGGATGTGCGCATCCCAAGCCATGGCGCCAACATGAACGCCATCCTCTATACGGCGTCGGGCGCCCCACCCCATCCCGTGCTGCTGCTGTTCCACGGCTTTCCCGGCAATGAGCAGAATCTGGATTTGGCGCAGGCTGCGCGGCGCGCGGGCTTCACCGTGCTCACGCTGCATTATCGCGGCAGTTGGGGCAGCCCCGGCAAATTCTCGTTCGCCAACGCGCTGGAGGATTCCGACGCCGCGCTCGCCTTCCTGCGCGATCCCGCCAATGTCACCAAATTCAATCTCGATCCCCGCCGCATCTTCGTGGCCGGCCATAGCATGGGCGGCATGATGGCGGCGTCCGCCACCGCGCATGACCCGCGCGTGGCGGGGCTGGTGATGATCTCGGCCTGGGACATCGGGGCGCAAGGCCCGCGCTTCGCCGATCCGGAATTCCGCAAGAAACAATTGGAGACGGGTTTCGCCGACGAGGTGATCCCGCTCAACACCACGCCCGACGCCTTGATGGATGAGGTGGTGGCCAACGCCGCGAAATGGGATTTCGTGGATTATACTGGCGAACTCAAATCCCGCCCCGCGCTCATCATCACCGCCGACGACGGCTTGACGCCCGACAATCTGCGCCTGGCCGCCGCGCTCAAGAAAGCGGGCGACAATGATGTGACGCAGGAACATATGGCGACGGATCATTCCTATTCCGACCGCCGCATCGCGCTGGAATCCTTGATCGTGCGCTGGCTGGAACGGCATCAGGCGGCGGTGGCAATGCCCGCCGCCCCCCAGGCGGTGGCGAAGACGCCGTAACCGGCAAGCGCGATAGTCGAAAGCGCTACTGATAGATCGCAGCGGCCATCGTCAAGGCCTTCTGAATGCTTGCGTCTTTGGCATGATGGCGGCGCAAGGCCTGTTCTTCCGTATCCAGCCGCTCGCATTTGAGCCGTGCGACGGCCTGGGCGATTTGCGTACCCCGCTCTGCGTCATAGGCGTCTTCGCCCGCCCAATGATTGCATTCGGCTTTGCGGGCGAGGAAGGCGCGGACATCGTACGGCAAGTTCTTCTCCATGGCCGCCAGATCATCTTCCGGCGCGGCCTGCGCCATCGCCGGCAGCAGAAGCAGAATGAATGTCAGCGCGCGCATTAGTCCGGCAATCGCGGATGGGCCTCACCGCTTTCCACGGTCAGCGCGGTGCCCATCGACGCCAGGATCACGATCAGGATCGCGGTCCATTGCAAAAAACTGAGCTGCTCGCCCAGGAGCAATAATCCGATCAGCGCGCCGGCCGCGGGCTCAAGGCTCATCAAGGTGCCGAAGGCCTGGGTGGGAAGCCGCGTCAGCGCGAACATCTCCAGCGAATAGGGAAAGGCGCTGGAGAGGATCGCCACCGCGATACCCAGCGGCAGCACGTCGGGCGCGAACAGGCGCAGGCCCGCATGGGCATAGCCGATGGGAAAGATCAGGCAAGCCGCCACGGCGACGCCAAGCCCGGTCGCATATTGGCCGAGACTCGCGCCCGCCTTCTGGCCGAAAACGATGTAAAGCGCCCAACACACCGCCGCGCCAAGCGCGAAAGCGACGCCGGTCCAATCCAGATGCGCCGCGCCCGGATGGATCGGCAACAGGATCGCAAGGCCGACCACTGCCAGCGCCACCCAAAGAAAATCCACCGCCCGGCGCGAATGGATCAAGGCGACCGAAAGCGGTCCTGAAAATTCCAGCGCCACCGCGATTCCCAGCGGGATGGTGCGTAGCGCCATATAGAAGAGGAAATTCATCAACCCCAGTGCGCCGCCGTAAACCAGAAGCGCCTTCCAATTGGCGCCCCGCCAGGGCGCGCGCCAGGGCCGGCCGATCAAGAGCATCATCACCGCCGACAGGCCCACGCGCAGTGCCACGGTGCCTTGCGCGCCCACCTTGGGGAAAAGCTCCTTGGCGATGGAGGCGCCGATCTGGAAGCAGAAGATCGACACCAACAGCGCCGCCACCGCCAGCCATGTCCCGCTTTTTGTCTGTGTTTGTGACATGCCGCTCCCGAAGCGTTCCTTTTACGGTGTCCTTCGCGCAGTGTCGAAATGGACGCGCTGCATAGCTCCCCTGTCATCCCCGGCGAGGCGCGACCAGCGCCGAGGGAAGGGGACCCAGGTCTATCAACGGGCTCAGGTTTTTGACGACTGGATCCCCTTCCCTCGCATCGTCTGCACAGCAGCCGATGCTCGCCGGGGATGACAGGAAGGGCAAAGTCCGGCCTGCCGGCACTATTTGACTGCCCTCCCCGAAACCCGCACCATGCCGCAAAAGCGGGGCGAAAAAGCCCAAATGTCGAGAGGGTTAAGGGGATGAAGCGTTCCTTTGTGATGTTCGTGATCGCGGCCATGGTGCTTGGCTTCATCACCGGCATGATCGTGCATGGCGCAACCTCGCCCGCCGGCGCCAAGCAGGCCGCAGACGGCTTCTCCCAGGTCACCAACATCTTCTTGCGCCTGATCAAGATGATCATCGCGCCGCTCGTGCTCACCACGCTGACGTCCGGCATCGGCCATATCGAAAGCGCCGCCACGGTGGGACGCATCGGCACCAAGGCCATGATCTGGTTCTTGACCGCGTCCTTCGTGGCGTTGCTGATCGGGCTCGTCATGGTCAACATCCTGCAGCCCGGCCTGGGCGCCGGCGTGGCGCAGGCTGCGGGCAGCGTGGCGGAAGCCGGCGTCGGCCCGGCCCAAGGCGTGGGCGGCTTTCTGGAACATTTGATCCCCTCCTCCATCATCGACGCCATGGCGCGGAACGAAATCCTGCAAGTGGTGGTGTTCTCGCTGTTCGCCGGCATCGCGATTTCGGCGGTAGGCGAGAAGGCCAAGGCCCTGCTGCATGTCATCGAGCAGGCGGCGACCGTGATCCTGAAGGTCACCACCTATGTGATGATGTTCGCGCCCATCGCCATCTTCGCCGCCATCGCCAGCGCCATTTCGACCCAAGGCGTGGGCATTCTGGTCACCTATGCCAAACTGGTGGGCGACTTCTATATCTCGATCTCGCTCCTGATCGCACTGATGATCTTCGTGGCCTGGCTGGTGGTGGGGGCGCAGATGCGGCCCTTGCTGAAAGCCATCCGCTCGCCTGCACTGATCGCCTTCTCCACCTCGACCTCCGAAGCCGCCTTCCCGCTGCTGCTGGAATCGCTGGAAGCGATGGGCTTCTCCTCCAAGATCGTGAGCTTCGTGCTGCCGCTGGGCTATTCGTTCAATCTGGTGGGCTCGACCATGTACTGCACCTTCGCTGCCATGTTCATCGCCCAGGCCTACAACATCCATGTGCCGATTTCGCAGCAGATCCTGATGCTGTTGATGCTGATGGTGACGTCCAAGGGCATCGCGGGCGTGCCGCGCGCCTCGCTGGTGGTGGTGGCGGCGACACTGCCTTATTTCAACCTGCCGGAGCAGGGCCTCTTTCTCATTCTGGCGGTGGACCATCTGATGGACATGGGACGCAGCGCCACCAATGTGATCGGCAATGGTTTGGCTTCCGCCGTGGTGGCGAAATGGGAAAATGCCCGGCCGATGCCCATCGCCGCCCGGCCCGAAGCGATTGTGTGAACGGTGATCGACAGCGAATACATCAGTCCCGATGGAATATTGCGCTTTATCGTCCGATCACGAGATGGCGACATAACGATGGGCTTTGACGGTTATCCCTGGCATACGCATGCCGACATTCTTGTGGGGGGCGTCGGGTCCAGCACCGAGGTGCGCGCCAAGGAATTTGTTGATGCTCTGCTAAATAACCACGCGGTCATTGCTGTCCTTAAGAGCCAACACGACATCAAAGACGCTTGGATTACCGATGATCCGGCACGGGACGTGCGCCAAATAGATGGAGATGAACAAGTCGAGTTTCGGTTCTGGGACGGTACACGCTTCATGCCGAGCTAGGCTTTCTTCGGTGAGAGGTTCCATGTCGGGAAAAGATACTGGCCTCGGCTCCTCCCGCCCCATCGCCCGGCGCGAATCCCGCTCCTTATTTGTCATGGCCCACCGGAGTGTGGGCCATCCAGTTGAACCGCGCACGATCCTGGCAAGAGAGGCCGGGTCACCTGGATGGCCCGCATTTGCGGGCCATGACATAGTAGAATTACGGCAACAGAGTCGCGTCACAGATGGCTGGTAACGATAAAAACTCCTCCCGCCCCATTGCCCGGCGCGATTTTCTGCAGGGCGCGGCAATTACCACTTTGGCTGCGGGACTTGCGCCTGAACTCGCCGCCGCCGCTGAAGCTGAAAAGCTTTCGCAGCAGGCCTCAAGTAGCGAAACGGTAGGTCAAAATAACCCGAACTATTACCCCCCCACCCGCCTGGGCCTGCGCGGCAGCCATCCCGGCAGCTTCGAGGCGGCGCATGAGCTGCGCGACGGCGATTTCTGGCAGGGCGCCACGGCGCTGCATGACACCGGCGAAGACTTCGACTTGATCGTGGTGGGCGGCGGCATCTCGGGCCTTTCCGCCGCTTATTTCTATCGCCAGGCCAGGTCCAACGCGAAAATCCTGATCCTGGACAATCACGACGATTTCGGCGGCCATGCCAAGCGCAACGAGTTCCACGTCGCCGGCCACACTTATCTGCTGAACGGCGGCACGCTCGAAATCGACAGCCCCTATCCCTATTCCAAGGTCGCCGATGGGTTGATGAAAGCGCTGGGCGTCGAGCCCGAAGCGCTGGAGAAGACCTGCAGCAAACCTGAGATCTATAAAGGTCTTCAGCGCGCCACCTTCTTCGACAAGGAAACGTTCGGCAGAGACGCGCTGGTGGTGGGCGAGCCCGGGAACGAAAGAGAATGGCGCGCCTTCCTGGCCAAGACGCCGCTCAATGAAAAGGCGCGCGAGTCGGTACTGCGCATCGAAACCGGCGCCATCGACGCCCTGCCCGGCCTTTCCAACGACGAGAAGCGCGAGCGACTCTCCCGTATCTCCTACCACTATTACCTGGTAGCGATGCTGGGCACCGATCGCAGCGCCATGCCGCTTTATCAGCACCGCACCGACGATCTCTGGGGCTGCGGCATCGATGCGATCACGGCGCTGGATTGCTGGGGCGTGGGCCTGCCGGGCTTTGACGCCTTGAAACTGAAAAAGGGCTCGACCGCGCGCATGGGCTATACCCCGGCGGGCTATTCGGAGACCGGCGGCTCTTACCGCTTTCATTTTCCCGACGGCAACGCTTCCATCGCGCGGCTGTTGGTGCGCGCCTTGATCCCGGGCGCGATCTCCGGCCATGACGCGCACGACATCGTCACGGCCCAGGCGGATTATTCCAAGCTCGATACGCCCGGCGCGCCCATTCGAATTCGCTTGAATCAAATCGCGGTGCGGGCGCGAAACGCCGGCAAAGGCGTCGAAGTCGCCTACACCGAAGCACGCGGCGGCAAGCCCGTGATGCGGGCGCGAGCAAAAGACTGTGTGCTGGCAAGCTGGAACATGATGATCCCCTATCTGGTGCCGGAACTTCCCGCCGACCAGAAAGCCGCGCTGCACAAGCTGATCAAGACGCCGCTGGTCTATACCAGCGTGGCGCTGACCAACTGGCGCGCCTTCCACAAGCTGGGCATTCGCGCGGTGGAAGCGCCGGGCGGCTATCACACCTCTTTCTCGCTCAACAATCCGGTGGATATCGGGGATTACAAATCCGCCCGCGATCCCAACGGCCCCATCCTGGTCCGCATGGTGCGCACACCGGCCCAGCCCGGCTTGCCGGAGCGCGAGCAGCACAAGGCGGGCCGCGCCGAACTCCTCTCCACGCCGTTCGAGAAATTCGAGACGGAAATCCGCAACCAGCTGGGCCGCGCGTTGGGGCCTGGCGGCTTCGATCCCGACCGCGACATCGCGGGCATCGCCGTCAATCGCTGGCCGCATGGCTATGCGCCGGAATATAACGCCCTCTCCGATGGCGGCACCAATGCCACCACGCCCAATCTCGCCGCGCGCAAGCAATTCGGCCGCATTGCCATCGCCAATTCCGATTCCGGCATGGCGGCCTATACCGATATCGCCATCGACCAGGCGCATCGGGCGGTGAGCGAGTTGCTGGCGGGATAGCGTCATGACAAGAATATTTTTTGCCGCCGTCGCGTTCCTTGCCATCGCGTGGCCTGCGCGCGCGGCCGATATCTGCCAAATCGTCTCCAGCGACGGCGATCTTCGGCATCTGGAGGCGGCAAAGTCCGGCGGTGACGTAGCGATCACGCCGCAGGCGAGTTTTCCCGACGATGTGAAACCGTTTGTGATCAAGACAGATCCCACCTTCCAGGACCAAGTGATCGAGCTTTATCCCCTGGGCAAGGACGGCGCGGGCCTGGCGTTGCATTATGAAGGCACACTGCCGACGGAATATTTCGTGGCCTTCGACCGGCTGGGCGACCGGGAGAAAGGAAAGCTAATTTCGGTGGCGCTGCCCAACCTCAATCCCGAGGCTGACGATTATTTCGAGGCGCGTGTCGCCACCATCGGCGGAACGCCGGTGTTATTCAGCACGCGAGAGGCGGAGGGAAAGAAGCGTACCCGCCTTGCGCCCTGGACAGGCCATGGCTTTGGGCCCGTGTGCGAAGCACACCAATGAAATGAGTGTGCGAAGCACACCAATGAAACAAGCGTGCGAAGCACACCAATGAAACAAGCGTGCGAAGCGCACCAATAAACCGAATCTGCGAAACAGCGGCGAAATAGTCCGCCTAGAGCAGCATCACCGCCACAATCAGGAACAGGCCCAAGAGCACGCCCGGCATAATGTACCAGCCGGCAGGAAAGCGCGGATCGCGGCCGATTTCGCTGAATTCGCATTCGATCAGGCGCTCATGCTCGCTTTCTTCGCGCGTCGGCTTCTTGGCCTTGGCCTTCCGCGCGGGAGGAATGTCGAAGACATGCCGATAACGGCCATGGGGCAGAAGATCGTGGGCGAAGGCCATTGAGGTACTCCTCATCTCCTCCCGCTCGCTGTAACAACGCGCAACTTGATGTGAAGTTCTCGTGACCGGCGTCTACTGGAAGTTGTGCGACCAACAAAAAAGCGGGCTCTTTCGAACCCGCTTGATTCTCTGGTCTTTTCCACCGCGCCTCGGCGCGGCCCTTGGAACACAGGCGATGCGGCCTTATCAGGCGGCCTTGAAAGCGCCCAGCGCCACCGGCTCGACCGTCCTGGGACGGGCGGCGGCTTCCTTGCGCGCCGTGCTCATCAGGTTCATGGCCTTGGCGATCATGCACCAATCGTCATAGGCCTGGCCGTCGCCGGCCAGCAACGCATCGTCCATCTTCTGGGCGATGAGGAACTTGGCGCTTTCGCCATGCGTCTCCAGCATGCTGGAGGCGGTATTCAAGATCTTTGTGCCGTCCATTGCTTTGCAAATGCCCTGTCAAAAAGCTGCAACATGCAGCGACCACCCCATGGCGGTTTCCTAGCGCGAAATGGGGACACACTGCACGAACGAAAAGAGGCAAAGGCGGTCCGCAACCGGGCTTTTATGTGGCGTGGTTTGCGAATTGTTACCTTGATTCTCTAGCGAAGGTTCCGATTTACAACCTGGCGCGAGGGCAAAAGGCGAGAACGGAAGGCGGCAGCTTCAATTCGATACAAAAACGCGAGAACAAATCACCTTTGGCCGATCATATAAAATTTGAATCAATTCCGAGCGACGCCCGAAGGGCGGCAAAACGATGCGGGGCATCGTTTTGAGCGAGGAATGCCCTGAGCCTTAGCGAAGGGCGGAGTGCCACGGGCCACCAATTGCCTTAAGTTCCTGAAACGCCGAGCAAGGAAGATGCCGTGTCCGCCGTCCGCCGTAGATTCGGAGCGTCCCAGAAGGAAAGGCTGTTCTTCGCCGCCTTGCCGCCGCCGGACGGCAGGGCCATCTACGCCCTGGCGCAAGAGCAGAAGCGCATGCATGGTTTCGACGGCACACTGATCCGGCCGGAGCATCTGCACGTCACTCTATTTCACCTGGGCGACTGGAT
Source organism: Rhizomicrobium sp. (assembly GCA_035605955.1). GTDB lineage: Bacteria > Pseudomonadota > Alphaproteobacteria > Micropepsales > Micropepsaceae > Rhizomicrobium. Next base: position 13,328 of record DATNGI010000066.1, on the reverse strand, counting down.
CGCGTTGCCCGAGGAGTTGATCGCACGAGCCAGCGCCGCGGCCGCCAGCGCCGCGGCAGCGGGATTTGAGGTGGTATTCGACAAGCTGACCAGCTTTCGCAACAAGACGGGTGTTCGCCCTTTTGTGTTGACTGGTCCATCGGAAACCTGGCGGCCGCTGCGTCTCGCCTTGGGACAGGGTTTGAAGCAAGTGGGGCTGGGCGCCGCCGTGCATGATCTGGACGCGTTCACCCCGCATGTCACCTTGCTGCGGGACAAGAAATCGGCGAAGTCGCAAAAGATCACGCCCATAAATTGGCAGGTGCAGGATTTCGTGCTGGTGCAAAGCCTTTTGGGCAAGACCACCCACATTCATCTGGGCCGCTGGCCGCTCAAATGAAACGGAGCATCGGCCAGGCGAAGTGGGCGCCGATTCGCCGTTCGGCCGTACGACTATAAAAAAGGCGGGCTCTTTCGAACCCGCCTTCTCTGGAAGCAATTCAAATCGGGCGCGCGAGATTTTGGCCGCTGGCCAGGAGCGTCCCCCGGAGCGTGCGTAAAGCACGTGAGGAGGCGCGACGCCGCCAGCGGTCAAAAGATAAGCGCCCTAGCTTTTCTTCGCGCAGATGAATTCGATTTCGAGTTGAGCGCCTGGCGCGGCCAGACCGTGCACAAAGAACGCCGCGCGGGCGGGCTTGTTGGGCTGCGCCGCCGTGCCGAACTCGGTCAGCCAGACCTTGTTCATGTCCTGGAAGCTCAGCTCCGGTCCCATATAGACGGTGGCCTTGACCACATCGCCCAAGGTAAGGCCGGCAGCCGCCATGGACTTCTTGATGTTCTCAAACACCGACTTGGTCTGGGCGGTGGTGTCGCCCCAATTGGCGGGCTGGCCGTTGGCGGGGGGCGTCACAGGCGTGGGCAGCGCGCCGGACACGAAATACATGGTCATGCCGCCGCCCATGGGCACACCGGTGACGGACACGAAGGGGCCGCCCGGCGCGCCGCCGATGCGCTGAATTTCCTGCGCGTGGGCGGCGGTGGCGAAGCCGGCCAGCGCGAGCGCCGACGCGAACAATAATGATTTGATGCTCATGGATATCTCCCTCAAAGTGACCGCGCCGGACCATTCCAGCGCGTTAGGTTCTGCCTCCCGGCAAGCGGTTTGGTTATTTTCCCCGTTCGGGTTTTTCCCGCTTCTCCGGTTCTGGCCCGCTCGTTGCGCGGGCGCCGGAACGGCAATAAGTTCCGGCATAAAGGCCGATAAAGCCAGAGCCAAGTTCGCCTGCGATAAGGATTTTTCGATGGACAGTTTCAGCCATCGCCTGGCAGTCCCGGCCGATATGCCCGTCCTGACGGTCCTGATGAACCGGGCGATCGCGGACCTTTTGCCCCAATTCCTGTCGCCTGCCGAGGTAGAGGCCTCTTTCGCGGTGATGGGGCTGGACACCCAGCTGATCGAGGATGGCACCTATTTCGTGATCGAGAATGGTGAGGGCCAGATCGCGGGCTGCGGCGGCTGGAGCCGGCGCGCCACCCTGTTCGGCGGCAACCACACAAAAGGCCGCGATGCCCGCCTGCTCGATCCCAAGACCGAGGCCGCCCGGGTGCGCGCCATGTACACCTCGCCCGATTTCACGCGGCGCGGCATCGGACGCCTGGTGTTGTCGCTGTGCGAAGAGGCGGCCCGGCGTGAAGGTTTCACGAATGTGGAGCTGGGTGCAACGCTGGGTGGCAAGCCGCTTTACGAGGCCTGCGGCTACAAGCCCATCGAGCTGATGATGGTGCCCACGCCCGGCGGCGTCGAGGTCCCCATCCTGCGCATGGGAAAGCCGATCTAGGCGCAACCCGCGCGCACTGTGGCGCGGTTGTATTGCTACTACTTTCCGTTAACATCGGCGGAATAGCATGTGAGCGGGTGAGGCGGCTTCGCCGTCCTTCGAAGCATCAGGGGACCATCATGGGTCATGCATTGACCAAAGGGGAAACGCAGGAGCGCGACCAGCCCGACATGGCAAGCGGGCGCGCCGACGTGGCGCAATATGCCGCCGACATGCTGGCGTCGCTGCGGCGGCTGTCGGAAGCGAACGGTATGCCGCTTCTGGCGCATTTGACGGATTTGGCGCGGCTGGAAGCCGTGCGCAACACCGAGACCTAGTCGAAGATCAGCGCTTTTTGGTAGCGCGCGTTTTCGAAGCGGCGGTGGTTTCGGCCGGCTTGGGCTTGGCCTTGGCGGCCTCGGAGATCTGCTCCCGCCGTTTGACGGCGGCGGCGGACATGTCGGTCGGCAGCTTGGGCATTGGCGGGCTCCGTTGGCGGGAGGGGATATAAGCCCAACCGGCCCCCGCCTCAACCGGACTCGTCCGTACCCGGTCCATCCGTCCACGGAGCGTGGCAAATATATCAGGGTTTCCCTGGGGTTCTTTGGAACAAACGGGCATTGGCCTCGCGCCGGGACACCTCTTGGGACACTTCCAGAAATTACTCCCTGAATAGTTGCGAACGGCTCGCAGCACCCGTTCGCGGGCACCGGGGCTGAAACTTTCGCCAGCTGTGGGTATCGTCGGTTACCCGCTCAATGAGTGGGCGAAGCGTTGCCGTCAGGGGCATATCCACTGGCATCAAAAGGAACCCGGGCGCGATGAATTGATGCCGCCTTATCGGAGAGATGGCTCGTGACATTGCTGACAATATTCGCTTTCGCATTCGTCGCGGTCGTCGTGATCGCCACGCCGGGACCGACCGTGTTGCTGGCGCTGGCCAATGGCTCCCGGTTCGGCGTGCGTCGCGCCTCTGCCGGCATGCTCGGCGCCATGATGTCCGATTTCATTCTGGTGGGCGCCGCCGGTCTCGGCCTTGGCGCGCTGCTGGCCGCGTCGGAATTCTGGTTCACCGTGGTGAAATGGATCGGCGTGGGTTATCTGGCCTTTCTGGGCATCATGCTTCTGCGCTCCAAAGCGGCCCTGAACGGACGCTTGGATGCCGCGGCAGAGAGTGGTTCGGGATCGGCCAGTTATGCATCAGGCAGGACGATCTTCCTGAAAAGCTTTCTTGTCGCCGTGACCAATCCCAAGGGCTATCTGTTCACCTCAGCCCTGCTGCCGCAATTCATCAACCCGTCCCAGCCGCAGCTATCCCAATATGTCGTTCTCGCCCTGGTTTTTGCGGGAATCGATTTTTCCATCATGTTCGGCTACGCCCTGCTTGGTTCGCGGGCCGTGCGTCTGTTGCGGAAATCCGGCGCGGTTTGGCTGGACCGCATATGCGGCGCAACCTTGCTGGCATTGGCCGGATCGCTGGCGCTCTACCGCCGCGTCAACGCTTAAGAGCGGCGCATGTTCACCCGCGACGAATTGGAAGACGCCCGCAAGACCGTGCATGCGGCCTTTCCCGGCACGCCGTAATATCGCTGGCCGCTGCTGGCGACACGCACCGGCGCCGAGGTCTGGGTCAAGCATGAGAACCACACACCCATCGGCGCTTTCAAAGTGCGCGGCGGGCTGATCCATCTCGAGCGCGTTGCGAAAGAAAAGCGGGCGCCGAACGGTCTCATCTCCGCCACGCGCGGCAATCACGGCCAATCGCTGGCCTATGCCGGGCGGCGCTTCAATATTCCCGTCACCATCGTCGTGCCCAATGGCAACAGCACCGAAAAGAACGCGGCGATGAAAGCCTTGGGCGCGCGGCTGATCGAGCATGGCAGCGATTTCGACGCGGCGCGGGTGGAAGCGATGCGGCTGGCAGAAGCCGAAGGGCTCTACTTCGCGCCCTCCTTCCACCGCGACCTGGTTTTGGGCGTCGCCACCTGGGCGCTGGAATTGTTCGAGGCCGCGCCGGGGCTGGAAATTCTCTACGTCCCCATCGGCATGGGCTCGGGCATCTGCGGCGCGATCCTGGCGCGCGATCTGTTGGGGCTGAAGACCGAGATCGTGGGCGTGCAGAGCGACGGCGCGCCGTCTTACAAATTGTCGTTCGACGCGGGCCGGGCGATCGAAACCAATTCCGCGCTCACCAATGCCGACGGCCTCGCCACCCGTGTGCCGGATGCGCAAGCGGTCGAGATCATCAACAAGGGTGCATCGCGCATCATCACCGTCGCGGACGAGGAGATCGCCGAAGCGGTGCGTATCTATTGGACCGACACCCACAATCTGGTGGAAGGCGCGGGCGCGGCTTCGTTGGCGGGCCTGATGCAGGAACGCGAGATGATGAAAGGCCGCACTGTCGGCCTCGACCTCAGCGGCGGCAATATCGATCTCAAGCTGTTCAAGAGTTGGGTGTTGAACTGACTGTCATCACGGCATCGGCATCGACATCACCTTGCCGGTGCCGCGCTCGGTGAACCACAGCGTCTTGCCCGCGGGCTCGACGCCGGTGGGTGTGTCCAGCTTGTCCCACAAGACTGTGACATGCGCCCGGTCGCCCTTGATCGCCAGCGACACGATGGTGCCGGTGCCATTGGCCGCGACGAACAATTTTCCCTTCGCCGCGCGCATGCCGTCCGGCCCGCGCATCGGCGCATCCATCCAGATATCGACGGGATTGCCGGGCTTGCCCGACGCATCCACCGGAATGCGGTAGAGCTTGTTGAAGAGCACATTGTTCACATAGAGCACGCCGTTCAGGAAGGTGAGGCCGTCGATGCCGTTGAGTAGCCGATGCTCCATCCAAAGCTCGGCGGATGGCGCGCCCGGCGCCAGGCGATAGATCTTGGCGTTGGTGGTATCGGAGATATAGAGCGCTTTGTCCGGGCCTACCGCGAAATCGTTGCAGGTGGAATTCTCGCCGGGAAGATCCCAGCGCAGCGTCTCCTTGCCCGTGGCAAGATCGAAGCCGCGCAAGGCGCTGCGGCGCGTGGTGGCGCCCGGCGTCGGCATCAACTGACAGGTCCAGAGCGTGCCGTCCTGCACCAGCTGGCCCAGGAAGAAAGTACCCGCGCCCTCGCCGCTGGCATCGACAAACATCTCCGCCGCCGTTGCGCCCTTCTTGATGCGATAGACAAAAGGCGAACTGGCGCTGCCCGCATAGATGCTGCCGTCCGGCGCCACCGCTAGGCTTTCCGGCTGGGATTTGGCGTCATGGACCAGGATCTCGGCGGCCATTGCGCTCGCAGGGGAAAATGCCAGTAATAGAAGAGCAGCAATGGTGGCGCGGATCATCGTTCTTTCCCCCGTGATATTCCAATATATATAACGCAGCGGCAGGGCGCATGAAAGACGCGGGTCACAGTGTGGCGCAGTGGAGGAGGATTTTCGCGTGAAAAAATCGTGGATGGCATCGGCGGGCGCGTGGACATTGGCGCTTTCGGCAGTGCTTTCGGTATGGTCCGGCCAGGCCAGGGCGCAGGTCAATGCGGGCGCTCAAGCGCCGGAAGCCAGCCTGCCTTTCAAGATGACGCGGGTGGCGACCTTCGATCTACCTTGGCGCCTGGCCTTCCTGCCCGACGGGCGCATGCTGATCACCGAGAAGGTCGGCCCCATGTGGCTAGTCACGCAGCAGGGCGAAAAACTTCCCGTCGCCAATGTGCCCAAGGTCGCTTATGGCGGCCAAGGCGGCATGCTGGGCGTATTCCTGTCGCCGCATTACGCGACCGACCACAATGTTTATCTCACCTATTCCGAGCCCGGCCAATATGGCTCGGGCCTGGCGCTGGCGCGGGCGAAGCTGTCGCTGAACGCGCAAGGCGCCAGCCTGGATGGCCTCAGCGTGCTTTGGCATGACGTGCCCACCGGCAAGGGCGGACAGTTCGGCGCCCAGATCGCCTTTTCACCGGATGGCAAATATCTGTTCCTGACGGTGGGCGAACGCCAGCGCATGACGCCGGCGCAAGACCCCAACACGGAGCTGGGCAAGATCCTGCGCCTCACGCTCGACGGCAAGCCCGCGCCGGGAAATCCCTTCGCGGGAAAGGCCGGCGCCACCACACGGCCGCTGATCGATCCCCCCTCCGATACCGAAGCCGCCAAGACCGCGCCGGTGGTGAGCACGTACACACTGACAGGTCCCAATCTGGCGCCCGCGGAGACCTGGTCGAGCGGGCATCGCACGCCTTACGGCCTGGCCTTCGCGCCTGACGGCCGCTTGTGGGAAGTGGAGCATGGTCCGCGCGGCGGCGACGAACTCAATCTGATCGAGCCGGGCAAGAATTACGGCTGGCCGCTGGTCTCCTATGCGGTGAACTACAATGGCGTGCCGATCCCCAGCCCCGACACGCGGCCCGATTTGACCAAGCCGGTGATCTATTGGACGCCGATCGTCGCGCCGGGAAATCTCATCTTCTACAAGGGCGCGATGTTCCCGCAATGGAATGGCTCGGGCTTGATGGGCGGGCTAGACACCATGACGCTGAACCGCATCACCTTCGACGGCAAGGGCGGAGCCAAACCGGCGGAACGTTGGGATGTCGCGCATCGCATTCGCGATGTCGAAGTCGGACCCGATGGCGCGCTTTGGATGCTGGAAGACGATCACTCCGGCGGGCTGTTCAAAGTGACGCCGAAGTGACGTCAGCGAAGCTGACGTCATCCCCGGCGAGCACGAGCGAATAGCGAGTGCGAGGGAAGGGGATCCAGGCGTTTATGACAAGCACCTGGATCCCCTTCCCCTCACCGCAACGCCCGCGCATTGCGGCTCGGCCGGGGATGACAACAGGGCTAGCGATGCCCACCCGCCGCGTAAAACCGGTCGGCGACGTCGTTCAACTGCTTCTCGGTGACATAGCCGCCATTCAAGATCAGCCAGTTGGCGTGGGATGGGGCGCGCACAATCCACACCCGCATGGGCTTGCCTTCCACCATCAGCGCCATGGGACGGAAGCGATGATCGCGCGTGGCGTAGTAGAAGCGCTCTTGCGCCTCAGGCGTCAGTTCGGCGCGCACGAAGGTGCCGCCGCCCAGCCATTGCCGGTCCAGCCGCTGGAAGTCGGCTTCGGTGATTACCGGCGGGGCCAGGCAATGGGCCTGGGGTGAATAAATGTCCAGATGCGGCGCGCCGGGATGGGTGGCACAATCCACCACGGCACGGAACTCCACATCGGCTGCCGAGGCCGGCGGCGCCGCCAGAAGAAGCCCCGCAACCATCCATGCCCGCATCGCCGAAACTCCCGACTACAGGCCAAGTCTAGGCCCGCGCCTTGCCCCTGTCATTGCACCTTTAAAGTCCCTGTAAATCCCGGATCTTGCGAATAATGGCCGAGGCCTTTTGCGCCTCCTCCCGCACATGCAGCGTGACCTGGGTGGTGGCGGGCGCCGTCACGCCCTCCCGCGCCCGGGCATAGGCCGCCGCCAGCTCGGCGAAGAGCCGCTCCAATTCCTCATGGTGATCCTGCTTCTCCGGACGCATGGGGCTTCTTCGCTGGACGGTTGATAAAAGCAGTCCATGTTAACACTCTCGACCCGTCGCAAAAATTTCGTAGGCTCTTCACCGATTAACGGTTCCCGTTAACTGGCATCGGGGTTGCAAGTTCAGTCCTGTTTCAAGACTGGGGACGTAAAATGGGACGTATTCCGTGGAACATGCCAGCGATCCTGGTGCCGCCAGGCAACCGCGACAACATCAAGGGCACGCTGTCTTTCTGCTTGCGCTATTGGCGCGACGAGATGACCCCGCCCGACCAGAACGCAGCCATGATCGCCATGGCCGGCGGACGCTGGATCGAACCGAATGAATTGCTGCATCTTCTGCCGCATATGCCGGGCGAAGCGCCGCTGAAGAATTGAGCCGCGTAGAGAACGCGTCACTTCCCCACGGCGTAACAGCTTCCATCCTGGGCCAGCGCGATAGGCCCGGCGTAAAATTCCGCCACGCGTTTTTTCACGCCCGCGAGATCGCTCAACGACCATAGGTTCCGGCTGGCGCTTCCGTCGGGGGCGCCCATCAAATGGCTCAAGACCAGGCGTTTGGGATTGGCCTCTTTCGCCCGCGCCCCCAGATCTTCCGGCAGCCCCACCGAGCGGGTGAGCGCATCCCCCTTCGCCTTGTCGGTCAGCATGGCATGCAGAATGACGAGATCGGCGCCGGCCGCGAAGCGCCCGAAGCCTGGATCGCCGTAAGTCTGATCGCCGCCGAACACGATGCTGAAGCCGCTGCCCATCACGCGATAAGCCAGCGCAGGCGCCGGCCCGTGATCGACGCCATAGGCCGAAACGGAAAGGCCAAGATCGTTCGCCACATTGGTTTCGCCTTTCGGGGGCAAGGTTTGGACCCGAAGCGGAAAGGCCGAGCCGTCAAACAGTCCCGCCATGCGGGGATAAAGGCCGCCCTTGTCGAAAGAGCGGTGCAGAAAATCCGCGATGGCCGGGAAACCATCGCCGCCGCCCTCCGGCCCGGCCAGCATCAGCGGCGCCTTTCTGGGCGCATTGATCTCGCTCCACAGAAAATCGGCCAGGCCCGAAATGTGATCGGGATGAAGATGCGAAATCAGAACCAGCGGCAAGGTCCCCGCTTCGACGCCCGCCGCCGAGAGCTTCGCCGGCGTATCGCCGCCCATATCGACCGCCAGGACTGGCTTATGATGAACCCAAAGCAGATAGGCCGAGCCGCCGCGGCCGCCGGCATGCATGGGGCCGCCCGAACCCAGTACTTCCACCGCCACTTCATGGCTGGCGCAAACCGGCGCGGCCGACAAGCCGGGCGGTCCAGCGAGCAGAAATAAGAGGGACAGGAACGGCGCGCGCATGGATTGTCTTTGTGCCATGCCCCACGCGTCCGTCAATGGTTTCTCCGGCGCTGCTAAGAGCTCAGAGTCTTGATCCAGTAATGATCCCATAGCGCAGTGCGGCTGGCATACCAGGCGGCATAGAGCGCCAGGATGGCGAGGGCGGCGCTCCAGCCGAAGGCCGGATGCAGGCGGCGGTTGCGCCATACGTCGGAGCCCACCAAGGCAACGACCACAAGCACCCAGACCGTCAGGATGGCGAGGTTGGTGCCGAGAAAATCCAACCCCGAAATAATCGACAGCCGCACGATGGCATTGGGAAGAATGCAAAGCGTGGCGATTATCATCAAGCGCTTGTGAATGTCGGTGCGGGCGCGCAAGACAAAAGCGGTGCCGATCAGAAGTGCGAACAACGAAAGCTGCATCAATTCCAGCCCCAGCACATTCAGTTGTGAGAGGGCGTGCGCGCTGTGCGCCACGACTTCGCGGCGGGCCAGGCCGAGCGTAGCCATGGCGCCGATGGGAAGGATTAGGGCCGCGTAGGCGATGCCCCAATAGCCGAGCGTTTTGTGCCATTGCGTGCGCCGCGCAAACACCAACCCCGTTTGGACCAGCAGCAGCGCCAACCACCCGGTCATGAGGGCGCCGTGAATTTGAAGGAAGAGTCTGGGCGCCGGCTGACCGAAAAGCGTGTGAAGATAAAAACTGCGCGCAAAGCCCGCGAACATGAGGAGCGCCAGAAAGACCGCCAGAGCTCCGAAATAAAGCCGTTCGTTTCGCAATCTCACGGCTGCCGTCATCCGCGTCTCCAGCGGGTTGATGCTATTTCATCTTCTTCAAGCTGCCGGTGGCGATGGGGCGGAATTCGTTTGCCCCTGGTGGCGTCATGCCGAACGTGACGGCGAGCCGATCCGGCGCTTTCAATTCATAAGTGAGTCTGAAGACCGGCCCCTGCCCCGGCGCGCCGATGAAAGTGACGGATTTCCCCGCCACCACATCGGCGGAGACATAATGGATGGCATGGCCTTCGCCATCGACATAATCGGCCTTGAGCGCGCCGCCGTCCGGATAGATCAGCATGGTTTGGTGAAAGCCGCCCATTGGCTTGCCGCTCTTGTCGAACAATTCGGTGTGGTCGCGGCGCAAAAGCGCCGAGCCGTCTGCCTCCACACTGATGACCGAACCGCCCTTGGAGGTGCCGCCGGTCTCCGCCACCTTGCCTTCGCCTGAGTCCCAATTGCCCACCAGAAAGGCGATGGGCTGAAGCGAGGGCTTGAGCGCGGTCTCAGCCCAAGCGGGCGTCGCCAGCAAGAGCATGAAGCTGCCGATGGCAATGGCGCGCATGTGATCCCCCTCGCAGCGGGAATCAAAGAACAAACGGCAGATCCGTGTCGCCCGTCTTCTCGCCCGCCGCGGTCAGCATGGCATGAACCTGGCCGCGATGGTGAGTCTGGTGGTTGAAGAAATGCACCACCAAAAGGCTCTTGGGCTTTGAAATCTCCCGCCCCAGCACGCCACTGAACCAGGCGAGATCGCCGGAAAGCCCGTCCGGCTTCACCTGCCCGGCCCAGTCGGAGATGCGCCGGTCGGCTTCGCCCCGGGCCTTTTGCAGTGCAAAGAAATCCTCATGCAGGCCGGCGCTTTGCGGGGCAGGCACGGGCGGCTTTTCCCAGCCGGCGAAGCGGCTCATCCAGATCGTGTCGCCCCACAGGATGTGATTGAGGGTGCCGTGGATCGAGCCCCAAAAGGCGCCCCGCTCGCGCCTGCGCTCTTCGTCGCTGAGTCGCCCCGCGGCGCCATAAATCCGGCGATTCATCTCCCCATTGTAGGCCGCCATGGTGTTAAGGAATTCAGGCGTGATCATGGGCTTGCTCGCACAACGGACAATCGCCGCGCGATCTTTCACCACCCGCTCTACAGGCAAAAGCGCAATCCGCACATGGCTGTTACTCCTTCGCGATTCGGCATGGGCACCCGCGGGCAGCGAACGCGTTACCTGTCCTGGAGCGATGCCCGTGGCGCATGCGCAACATGGCAAAGCTGACATTGTCAGGCCCGCCGGTGACCACATTTTCCCCCGAAAACTCCCCATTTCCGCCACACTGGACGCGCAACGTATTAAGGCTGGAAGGGACAACCGGAGAGGACTTCGATGCTAAATACTACTCGCGCCGCTATTACGGTCGCGGCCCTGGCCGTCGGTCTGGGCGGCTGCGCCACCAAAGATTATGTGAATGAACATGTGGCCGCCGTGGACGCCAGAGTGACGGCCACGCAAGGCCAGGTCGATAGGCATGAGGCCCATCTGACCCAGCTCGACCAGTCGACCAAGGACGCACTCGATCGCGCCACGGCCGCCGGCAAGCTGGCCGAGGGCAAATTCCTTTATGAAATGGTTCTGTCCGACGATTCCGTGAAATTCCCGGTGGACAGCTCCAAGCTCTCGCCGGAAGCGCAGCAGCGCCTGACCGACTTCGCGGAGAAGCTGAAGACCGACAATCGCAACGTGTATGTGGAAATTCAGGGCCACACCGATGGGCGCGGCAAGGACATGATCAACCAGCGTCTGGGTGAAGAGCGGGCCGAAGCGGTTCGCCTGTTCATGAACCAGCATGGCGTGCCCTTGAACCGGATGGCGACCATCTCCTACGGCAAGGCCGATCCGGTCGCCGACAACAAGACCAAGGCCGGCCGGGCGCAGAACCGCCGCGTCGTCCTGATCGTGATGTCGTAAAGACGGCATAGCTTGAAAGAATAAAGGGCCGCTCCGACACCGGGGCGGCCTTTTCTTTTTGCCTGTCGCGCGTCAGCGGCTGGCGCGGATTCCCGGCACATGCAGAAGATCGGCCCAGCGCCATTCGCCGGTGCCCACCGCGAAGCGGGTGCGCCCGTCGGCCAGCGACAACAGCACCATGCCGTGCACCGGCCTGGTGCGGCAGGACTCGGGGGCAAAGCCCACTTCCCACAGGATCGCTTCGCGCACCGCCGACAGGCCCTTGCCGTCTTCCATGCCGGTCCTGACCCAGTCGCCATTCCACACCATGATCGCCTTGCCCAGGCGGTTGGCGTTCTGCACGGCATTGTGCACCAGGGGATCGCGCCTCAGCGCCCGCTGCACCAGCTGACCCATATCGCAGGGGCCGCCGCCGTCACCGCCCTCGCCCACACTGGCCGCGCCGGAGACCTGCGCGTCGCTCAGCACATCCGACATGTCATCGACCGTGGCCTGGATCTGGCTTTGCGCCGTCAGATGGATGGTCGGCGGCTTGGGATCGGGGACGATCACGGTGGCGCCGCTGTCGATCTTTTCGGGCTCTGGCGGCACGGGCGGCGTGGGTTTGGGCGTATCGATCAGGCTGACTTCCAGCGCCGCGGGCTCGGGCGGGCGTGGCGGCTGGGCGTAATGCCAGAACAAAGCCGTGAAGACCGCAACATGCGCGCCGATGGTGCCTGCCCCGACCAGCCAGCGATTGCGGCGCTGCGCCCGCGTCAGCTGGCTGCCGCTAAGGCGCTTTGGGCCGCCCGGAAGGATGGGCGGTTCGCTATTGGATTGGGTTGGCGGACGTTTTTTTCCGCTCATCGCGACTCCATGGGCCGAACACAAGCATGTTCTCGCGGCAGGAAAGTGGCGAGGACCTTAAGGCCAAGTTTACAAAAGGAAGGCTGGCGTTTCGGCCCCGCGAAAATGCTAGGTTTTGGCCCGCGCTTCAGGGGGAATGCCGATGCCACAATTTCGCGGTGCAACGCTGGGTCTGGGCCTGCTGGTTTTGCTGACCGGCCCGGCGCTGGCACAAGCCCAAAGCGGCGTCCGCGAGATCCTGCCCGGCACCGTGGTGCCGTTGCATTACGACCTCCAGCTTTCGCCGGATGCCGCCCATCTGAGCTTTAAGGGCAAGGTTGCCATCACGGTGCAAGTGAACGCGCCGGTCAGCGACATCACCGTCAATGCCGACGGCCTTACTTTCGCGCGCGCCAGCCTGGACCAGATGCCACTGGCCTTGACGCCGCCCGATGCCAAGCTCGGGCGCGAAACTTTGCGTGCGCCAAAGCCGGTGGCGGCAGGCCAGCATATCCTCATCATCGAGTATAGCGGCCCGATCACCCGCAACACGCTGGGCTTCTTCGCCATGGATTATCAAAGCGCGGATGGACCCCGCCGCACCTTGGTCACCAATTTCGAGCCCACCGGCGCGCGCAAGCTATTGCCCTGCTGGGACGAGCCCGCCCGCAAGGCTACCTTCACCATCGGTGTGGATGCGCCCAAGAACCAGATGGCCATCTCCAACATGCCGGTGGATCGGGTGACGCCGCTTTCGGGCGATCTTCAGCGCACGCGTTTTAAAGAATCGCCCAAGATGTCCACCTATCTGCTCTTTCTCGGCATCGGCGATTATGAGCGGATCAAACAGACCGTCGATGGCGTGGAAATCGGCGTGGTGGTCAAGCGCGGCGACACCGCCAAGGCGGCTTACGCGCTCGATCAGGCGGGCAAGATTCTGCATTACTACAACGGCTATTTCGGCGTGCATTTTCCCCTGCCCAAGCTGGATCTGATCGCCGCCCCCGGCGAGATTAGCGGCGGCTCGATGGAAAATTGGGGCGCGATCTTCTATTCCCAGCATCACCTGCTGTTCGATCCCAAGACCTCGACCGAAAGCGACCGCCAGCTGGTGTTCATGGTGGTGGCGCATGAGAT